>NZ_JAKILE010000016.1:0-144575 GCF_023283775.1 Shewanella seohaensis | reverse complement strand
TTAAGTTAAAGGAGCGGTAGTTCAGTTGGTTAGAATACCGGCCTGTCACGCCGGGGGTCGCGGGTTCGAGTCCCGTCCGCTCCGCCAACATTAAGAGATAAGCCTCTGCAGTAATGCAGAGGCTTTTTTCGTTATGCTGTTTTGTCTATTTCCGCTTACAACGAATTCGTTGACTGGGGTATCACGGATAACGGCTTACTTTTGGCAAGTCGTTACCAGCTTGGTTTGATTAAAAGAGCTTAGCGATTTGTTTATGATAAACTGCTCATTTTTATGGTAAGACGGGCTAGTTTTTCATTTGTGGGAATGCGGTTGTGCGCCACTTGGCAGTATTGAACTGTGCTTCTGCCTTCACATCAATTAAACGTTATAATGTCTACCAACTTTTACGAGTAATAAAATGAATTGTCGTTTAGGCTGCGGTGCTTGTTGTATTGCACCTTCTATTAGCAGTGGGATCCCAGGTATGCCAAATGGTAAGGCGGCTGGGGAACGCTGTGTGCAGCTCAGTGATGATAATTTATGTTTGATTTTCGGCTCGCCTGATCGTCCTGCGGTTTGTAGTGATTTTGACGCCTCTTTAGATGTCTGTGGACATTCTAATGAAGAGGCGCTCTGGTTGATCACAAACCTTGAAACTCAAACATCTCAATAGTTTATTGCTGACAGGTGAATTATGCAGTTAACACGCTATACCGACTTTGGTGTTCGTACGCTGATGTATCTGGCGGTTCAGCCCGATAGAACAACCCTTTTTAGGATCGCAGAGATTACCGAGGTATTTGATTTGTCGCCAAATCATGTCTCGAAGATTGTGCATCACTTAGGCAAATTAGGTTATCTGGAAACCATACGCGGTAAAATGGGCGGATTTCGTTTAGGGAAACCTGCGAGCGAGATTAACCTCGGGCAGTTGATCCGTGCGTTAGAGAACTCTCTGGCACCGATTGATTGCAGCAAACCCTATTGCCGTTTTACTCCCGCCTGCCAGTTGAAGGGCGTGTTAGCCCAAGCCGTTGAGGCGTATTTAAACGTACTCGATCAATACAGCCTGCAGGACATTGTCAGTAATCGAAATGAGCTGTTGGCACTGCTGCCAGACATGACTATCTCTGTCTTACAGTTGGATTAGCGCCTTTCTCATGGGCTAGTTCGATGGGCAACAAGTTTGATGTCGGTACTAGCTCAATCCCTTCCGCCTTTAGGCGCGCTAAGTTCGTTTTTAAGAAGTGAATGGTTTCGGGGTAAGGATGAGCGATAGCCACTAGACTGCCTTGCGAGTGAGCCTGACTTATCATCAAATTAAACTGTTTTTCCAATGCTGCGGCACTGACGTCATTATCGAGAAAGAGTTGGCGTCGTAGCTGTGGCACGCCGAGCGAATCTGCCTTATCTCCCGCCTTAGTGAACTTGGTTGTCATACTATCGACAAAGTAGAGCTGTTTCTGCTTTAACGTTTCCATCACCCACAGCATAGGATCATCGAGCTGCGTTAGTAGGCTTCCCATATGATTGTTGGCGCCTTTAGCAAAGGGCACACTGGCGATGGCAGCAAGTACACTGCTACGTATCTGTGCTTCGCTCATATTATTCGTTAAACCACCAACACCTAAGGCTTTGCCATTGAGTGCCTGCATGGGTAAGTGCAGCATAATTTCGTGGCCTTTCGCATGCGCGGCTTTGGCTAATTTATTGCTGAGCGGCGTATGTGGCAGCACCGACAAGGTGACTGCGCTTGGGAGTGACAACACGGCTTCGTCGGTGTGGCGATAGCCAATATCATCGATGATCAAGGCGATTTGGGCCGCATTGCTTGACGCAATGCTCAGAGCCCAAAGGGCCAATATGTAAAATAGACGCACTATTTCTTCTTATTAGTCATGATGTTGCATCCAAGCGATTGCCGAGGTGACTAGGCTGTCTTGGCTAACATCGGTTCGTGCTGAGATGGCGTCGATTATAGCCATATTCTTTTGATTGGAGCCAGTTTCGGTTGCAACTTTAATGTCGGGCACTATGCCGATATCGTGAATGTTTTCCCCTCTGGGTGTGTTGTACTGGGCGATGGTGAGCTTGATGGCATTGCCGTCGTTCAGTATGGGGATCAGGCTTTGCACTGTGCCTTTGCCAAAGCTCGTTTCACCGAGTAGTTTGGCGCGGCCATTTTCCTGCAGGGCGGCTGCGAGGACTTCGGAGGCGGAGGCAGAGCCTTTGTTGATCAGCACTAACATAGGCACATTAGTCAGCATGGTTTGCGGTGAGGCGTAATAGTCGGAGTTGGCATCGAAAAAGCGGCCAGAGGTTGAGACGATTCGGCCCTTCGCTAAAAACAGATCGGCAATCTTGATTGCCTGATCCAGCAAGCCGCCGGGATTATTGCGTAAATCTAAAATCAGGCCTGTAAGATGCGCGTTTTGCCACTGGCTTAAACTGCGCACCATGTCTTCGGTGGAGTTCTCTTGAAAGCTACTGAGCCTAATGTAGCCGATATTACCATCCAGCAATTTGCTGGCGACAGATTGAATCGTAATTGTACTGGGCTTAAGGGATACCTCAAATTCCACGGCATCATTACGGTGTTTAAGCGTCAGGCGGATACTTTGATTGCTGAGGCTATGTTGTTTGATTTGATTGAGGATATCCGCAAGGTTGGTTTCGGTCGTTGGCGTGTCATTCAGCTTGATAATGATATCACCCGCTTGGATACCGGCCTGTTCGGCGGGGGAATTGGCAAAGGGCGCGATAATGCTGATATGGTCTTTATCGCTGGCGACCTCAAAGCCAAAGCCGAAGTATTCGCCCCGATTTGAGTCTTTTAAGTCGAGTAACTCTTGGTGATTTAAAAAGCTGGAATAGGGATCTAAATGCTCAAAAATCCCTTTAATGGCGGCTTGCACCAGCTCATCTTTGGAAACGGTTTTAACGTAATAGGTTTCGACCGTTTCTAATACATCCTGCAATAGCGGGTAGTCGAAGTCACTCTGATATGACTTGGCATTCTCTTGGCTGGAGAGGCTAATGGACAGACCTAGGCTTAGGCCGAGTCCAAGGCAGACGATATTGCGGATTAGTTGTTTCATAGCCGTCCCCTGTGATGATGGGGACGGCCACCTTAGCGACAGTACTGATTAACGACAGTACTTGGCTGGATCGACCGCTTGCCCCTTATACCTTATTTCAAAGTATAGGCCAGGCTCTGTCTGTCCACCCGAACGTCCGACTAAAGCAATAGCTTCACCGGTTTTGACCATGTCCCCAGGGCTTTTTAACAGAGCCTGCGCATGGCCGTAGAGGCTCATATAACCTTTACCATGGTCTATCACCATCACCATACCAAAGCCTTTAAGCCAGTCGGCATAAATGACCTTACCGCCGGAAACTGCGCGAATATTTTGCCCTTCGGGTGCTGAGAGCATAGTGCCTTTCCACACCACTTGGCCGGATCTTGGGCTGCCAAAGCTGGCACTGACACGACCTTTAGTCGGCCACTTGAGTTTTCCGCCTTGTTTATCGAAGCCTTCCATCGAGGGGTTATCACGCATTGCCTTAAGCGCTTGCTCAACCACTCGTTTTAAGCTGGCCTCTTCAATTTGCAGTTGTTCGAGTTCGGCGCCCTTGGTATTCAGAGTGCGCTGTAATTCTTTTAGGGTTAGCTGGCGTTGATCTTGTTCTTGGTTCAAGCGCTTCGATTGCACTTGTTGCTCGGCTATCAGCTTAGTTAATTGTTTTTGCTTGCTGGTTTGCGAGACTTTAATTTCATCTAGTTCGGTGATGGTTTTCTTTAACTCGTTAATCGAGTTCATGCGTGCCTTATTGAGGTATTGGTAATAGGCCAACATCCGCTCAATCGTGGCGGGACTCTGCTGATTCAGCATCATCTTAGTGTAATCGTGGTTACCGGCAAGATAGGCGCTCGAGAGTTGTTTTGAGAGCGTTTTTTGCTGGCTGATCTTGAGGGTTTCTAACTCTTCCTGGCGCTGTTTGAGTTCGGCGAGCTTAGTATCAATCTGCGCCAAACTGTTTTTGGTGCTATTGACCTTTTTGGCTGCTGCCGCAATCGCCTCTTCGTCACTACGCAGCAAGGCGAGTAACTTTTCCCGCTGTTTACTGGTGTTTTTGAGCGCACTTTGTTGCTGGTTGATTTGCGCTTGGATGGATTTCAACTCGGACTGACGCTTCTCCAAATCAGAAGCGTAGACCGAGAAAGATAACATCATAAAGCCAGCAATAATGCTGGCTTTAACGGGGAGTCGAGTGCTCACTAGGTAACAACTACTCTTTTACGTGGATTAAGGGCTTACCCGTCATCTCTGCGGGAATGGTTTCACCCATCAGGTGCAGAATCGTTGGGGCGACATCGCTCAGTTTACCACCTTCATCTATGGTGGCGTCACGGCCAACAAACACAAAGGGCACGAGTTCGCTGGTATGCGCCGTATGGGCTTGGCCAGTGGTTTCGTCGGTCATCTGCTCGGCGTTGCCGTGGTCGGCGGTAATAATACATTCGCCGCCCACTTTCGCCAGTGCGTCAACTACGCGGCCGATACAGGCATCAACTGCTTCGCAGGCTTTAACCGCCGCATCGAAGTTGCCAGTATGACCCACCATATCACCGTTCGGGTAGTTACAGATAATTACATCGTATTGAGCGGATTCAATCGCTGCGACTAACTTGTCCGTCAGCTCGGTTGAGCTCATCTCAGGCTGCAAGTCGTAGGTTGCCACTTTAGGTGAGTTGATCAGGATACGATCTTCACCGTTAAATGGCTCTTCCTTACCGCCGTTGAAGAAGAAGGTCACATGGGCGTATTTTTCAGTTTCGGAGATACGTAACTGAGTACGGCCACGGTTTTGCAGCACTTCACCTAAGGTATTCACGAGGTTTTCAGAAGGATAAGCGATAGGTGCTTTGATATCGGCTGCGTATTCGGTCAGCGTTACAAAGTTAACCTTTGGCGTCACTGCACGTTCAAAACCATCGAAATCGGCATTGATAAAGCTACGGGTGATTTGACGAGCACGGTCGGCGCGGAAGTTCATGAAAATCAGTGCGTCGCCATCGTTTAAGCTGGCAACCTTGCCTTCGCTATCGGTAATGGCTGAAGACGACACAAACTCATCGTTTTCGTTACGCTCGTAAGCGGCTTCTAACGCGGTCACGGCGTTATCGTATTGGAACTTCGCCTTGCCTTGAGTGATCAAATCGTACGCCTGAGACACGCGGTCCCAACGGTTATCGCGGTCCATGGCAAAGTAACGGCCAATAATAGAGGCGATACGGCCATGGCCCAATGTAGTAAACAGATCATCAAAGTGGCTTAGGCTGCCTTTGGCGCTACGAGGTGGGGTATCGCGACCATCTAAGAAGGCATGTAAGTACACTTTAGTGGCACCGCGCGCTACCGCCATACGGCACATGGCTTCGATATGCTCTTCATGGCTGTGTACGCCACCGGGAGAGAGCAGACCCATAATGTGCACTGCACCGCCGGCTTTGACAGCAGCATCGACGGCATCGCAAAGGGCTGGGTTTTGTTCAAACTCATGATCTGCAATGGCTTTGCTGATGCGGGTCAGCTCTTGGTAAACGATTCGGCCAGAACCTAAGTTGATATGGCCTACTTCAGAGTTCCCCATCTGCCCATCGGGCAAGCCTACATCTAAGCCTGAACCTGAAATTAAACCGTGGGCATATTGGGCGTTGAGACGGTCGAGTACTGGTGTGTTGGCGTGGTAAATCGCATTCATATGCGTATTTTCACGGTAACCCCAGCCATCGAGGATCAACAACGCGATTGGACGTTTAGTTGTCGTCATGGTGATACCTTTAAAGTTTAAGGAAGCTAAAGAAATCTGAAATTGGTTAAATATTACTACGTAAGCGGGGTACGAAAAAGCGCTTTACCTAGATTAAGGTCATCGAATCGCTATTTGAGCAGATTCTGTGAGCGCCAAGAGAAGCGAGATGGCGCAAGGGCTGAGCTGTGTTCTAGAACTGTGACTAAACTGCTGCAATCTGCCAAGGCAATGGGTATACTCTGTGCCCTTATCGAATTTTTCGCCATTTATACGGGCTGTAACCATGCAAGAATATATCGAATTTTTTAAGGCTCACACTATGCTAAGTCTGGCTTGGGTGGGTTTGTTTGTAATGCTTGTGGTCAGTGTGATCAAATCGAGCTTCTCTAAAATCAAAAATGTCACTCATCAAGAACTCACCACTATGGTGAACAGACAAGACGCTAAAGTCGTGGATGTGCGTTCAAATGACGAGTTCCGTAAGGGCCATATTGTTGATGCAGTTAACGTTACGCTCGCGGATATCAAAAATAATCAGGTTTCAGCCCTTGAAAAGTTCAAAGGCAGTCCCATTATACTGGTATGCAATGCTGGCATGACCTCGTCTCAAGCGGCTCAGCTTTTAAGTAAACAAGGTTTTGAAAACCTGTATAACTTGAAAGGTGGTATGGGTGAATGGCAGGCAGCGAATATGCCTGTTTCAAAAAGCAAAAGATAAGTTGTCGGCGGCAGTTATGCGCTGTGCTGCATAGTTAATTGATTGTGCAGCAGTTGCGTCATCATTGTTTGGCATACTAATCCTGTGGTCACTAAGGGCTTAAATTAAGTATTTAGATTGACTTCAAAAGTACCCCGTTAAGGGAACGTTGGGACGGTACTGAGATCTCATTCAGGCATCAAAGCATAAGCCCAGCTAAATAGACAAAAAAGCCAACCAGATAAGTGTTGGCATAACATTGATAGGATAGGTAGGAAATTATGGCTGAAGTAGCAAACAACGAACAACAAGCCCCACAATTCAACATCCAACGTGTTTACACTAAAGATGTTTCTTTCGAAACACCTAACAGCCCAGCTGTATTCCAAAAAGAATGGAATCCAGAAGTTAAGTTAGATTTAGACACTCGCAGCGCTAAATTAGCCGATGACGTATACGAAGTGGTTCTGTCTTTGACTGTGACTGCACAAAACGCTGGCGAAACTGCATTCCTGTGTGAAGTACAACAAGCAGGTATCTTCTCAATCGCAGGTCTGACTGAGCCACAACTGGCTCACTCATTAGGTGCATACTGCCCTAACATCCTATTCCCATATGCGCGTGAAGCTGTAGGTAGCTTAGTAGGTCGTGGTACTTTCCCACAACTGAACTTAGCACCAGTAAACTTCGACGCTCTGTTCGCACAATACGTGCAACAACGTCAAGCCGCAGCAGCTGCACCAGCAGCCGAAGAAGCTAACGCTTAATTACATGAAAAACTCTGCCGATATCACGGTGTTAGGGGCGGGCTCTTATGGCACCGCCCTTGCCATCTCTCTAGCCAGCAATGGTCATAAGACCTTGTTGTGGGGGCACGATCCTGCCCATATGCAAACGCTCGCTCAGGACAAATGCAACCAAGCATTCCTGCCAGGTATTGCCTTCCCCGAGTGTTTACATATCGAAGCCGACTTAGCCAAAGCCTTAGCGGCCAGCAATAATGTGCTGGTTGTGGTACCTAGCCATGTGTTTGGCTCGGTACTGGCCCAAGCGAAACCTTTGTTACGCCAAGATGCTCGCATCGTATGGGCGACCAAAGGACTCGAGCCTGAAACCGGACGTTTGCTGCAAGATGTGGCCCGTGATGTGTTAGGCGAGCAATATCCTCTGGCGGTATTGTCAGGACCGACGTTTGCGAAGGAATTAGCCATGGGGTTACCCACGGCGATTTCGGTTGCGGGTACTTGTCCTAAATTTACCGCTGAGCTAGTGGAATTGCTGCACAGCCCTAAACGTTTACGCGTTTATGCTAACGACGACTTTATCGGCCTGCAATTAGGCGGCGCGGTGAAGAACGTTATCGCGATTGGTGCGGGCATGTCCGACGGTATTGGCTTTGGTGCCAACGCCAGAACGGCGTTAATTACCCGTGGTTTGGTCGAGTTAACCCGCTTAGGCGAAGCCTTAGGCGCCAGCACCGCCACCTTTATGGGCATGGCTGGATTAGGCGACCTAGTGTTGACTTGTACCGACAACCAATCCCGTAACCGTCGCTTTGGTTTAGCCTTAGGTAAAGGCTGCGATGTGGATACCGCACAGGCCGAAATCGGCCAAGTGGTTGAAGGTTATCGCAATACTAAAGAAGTGTTTACGCTGGCGAAGCGCATGGGCGTCGAAATGCCGATCACCGAGCAAATCTACCAAGTGTTATACCAAGGCAAAGCGCCCTTGGATGCCGCCAAAGAACTGCTCAGCAGAGAAAAGAAATCAGAAACGCCAGCGCAATAAAGCGCGAGTCGTGATGATGCTGAATAAAATAAAGGGTGCTAAAATAGCGCCCTTTTTTATGTCCGATCGCTATCGCCTTAATGTGATAGGCAGCAGTCTGTATTGGCTGTATCCATCAAGGCTGGATGCTGAACGCGGAATATCTACCCCAATATCAAAGACCAATACTGTCACTCAGTCTTTGGAACTATTTGGGATGATGGGCAATAGCCAACTTAACTTATCGACTGGAGTATGAGTGTGAAACATCATGATGTAATTATTATCGGAGCCGGCGCCGCAGGATTAATGTGTGCTGCAACAGCGGGTTACCGAGGTCGTGATGTACTGGTACTCGATAATGCCAAGCAGGCTGGGCGTAAAATCCTTATCAGCGGTGGCGGCCGTTGTAACTTTACCAACCTTAAAGTCGAACCCGCCAACTTTATCTGTGGCAACCCACACTTTGTCAAATCCGCATTGGCGCGTTATCCGTCGCAGCAGTTTATTGAACTGGTTGAGCGCCACGGCATTGAATACCACGAGCGCGATCATGGCCAGCTGTTTTGTAATGACTCGGCCAAAGAGATAGTCACTATGCTGCTGACCGAATGTGAATGGGCGGGCGTGAGCATTAAGTTGCGTACCGATATTCTGGCGGTGAGCAAAACTGAGGCTGGCCGCTTTGAGCTAAACACCTCAAATGGCGAGTTAAGTTGCGACTCCTTAGTGATCGCCACCGGCGGTTTATCAATGCCAAAACTTGGCGCTACGCCCTACGGCTATCAATTGGCCGAGCAGTTTGGGCTTAAGGTGTTGCCAACTCACGCGGGTCTGGTGCCTTTTACTTGGCACAGCGAAGATAAAATTCGCTTCGAACCATTGTCGGGCATTGCCGTACCGAGCCGTATTACCGCCAAAGATGGCACCGCCTTTAGCGAAGCCTTACTCTTCACCCACAGAGGCTTATCTGGCCCCGCTATTTTGCAGATTTCCAACTATTGGAAAGCGGGCGAAACCATAGAAATCAATCTATTACCCAATATGGATGCCGCGCAGGCTTTAGAGCAACAACTGGCCGCACATCCTAAACAGAGTCTGCGTAATACCTTAAGTCAGTGGTTACCTAAGCGGCTGGTGGAAGTGTTATTCGATGAAGCTTTACTCAACAAAGCCTTAAATCAGCTGGTTCATGCAGAGCGCGCCAAGTTAGTCGACGATCTGCACCGCTGGACAGTCTTAATGAATGGCACGGAAGGTTATCGCACCGCCGAAGTGACACTCGGCGGCGTGGATACCCATGAACTCTCCTCCAAAACCATGGAAGCCATAAAAGTCCCCGGCCTGTTTTTTATCGGCGAAGTGATGGATGTTAGCGGTTGGTTAGGCGGGTTTAATTTTCAATGGGCCTGGGCATCTGGCGTGGCAGCAGGAAGGGTGGTTTAGTTTAAGTCGGGAATTAGAACGAAGACAAAGTAGATTTACTTAGTTGTAATTTCGCCTATTGATGTTAGGGATATAAACCTACTTATACTAGAAGTCGATTCCTAACGTAAAATTAGTCCGCCGTGGTATACCCCTGTTTTGGTGAATTAGGCTTATGAGGAAACGCCATTTTTAGCAACCCTTCTGAAATCATAGGCTTCAAGTAATTTTGTCGTAAGCTCTGAGGTTTACGATCTAATATCATTTCCAAAACAGAAACAGAGATGTAATGTTCTTGACAGAGGCCAGCAATCACCGACTTCATAGTAACTGTATCTAATCGACGCTGTTCTCTGGCAGGAGCGGCTAAAGCGTTAAGCTCTTGTCGAAATGATTCGCTTAACACATCAAGGCTATCGATAAATGGCTTATCAATTAAATAACTGATAAACCTGCCTTTATTATCTCTAGTTTCGTTCGGAACAATAGCATTATTGTTGTTATGCGTTAAGTTACCAGTGCTATGCGTTAAGCTTTTGGCGTTATGCGTTAAGTTATTTATTGGGGTTAACGCATTAGAAAAAACTTCCTCTGGGGATGGCAGCTCCATTCCAGGTAAGCAGTATGACTTATCTCTTTTCTTTCCACTTGCGACAAGAAAGCCCTTATCTACTAGTCGAGGTAAAGCCAGCGTAACATCACGAGAATGCTTGCTGGTTAGCTGACAAGCTCGTTCGTGGTTTACCCAGCCTTCAATTGCTGCTGTTACAACAATCATCTGCTCAAGTTCATTAAGTGAATAAAAGGTAGTGTTACCAAACTTAACAGCTAATAACTGAGTTACTTCTTCTGGGATAAGGCTAGCTGTTGATAGCTCTAATAGTGTTTGCTCTGACGGTTCATATTTTTCGTATAACTTCGGGGTTCGCCACTTAGCCCATTCCCATCCACTATATATTTTGGGAATTCCTGAACCAGCACGCTCTCCCGCACCAATCATCAAAAACATTTGATGCATCCTGCGGTTTCGACAATCGCTCTCACCACCTTTTACAGCAATTTCAGGGGGGACACGCATCAACCCTGGATTTCGAAAACCAAACAAATCAGGCCGCTTTACTATGAGGATGGAACTTCGTCCTGTGTAATCTGCATGAACAAGCGTATTCACTAATGCTTCACGAATAGCCTCGTGGGCTTTTGAATCATCCAAGCGAATACCATTTTGAAGTTCAAATGGTACTTTTAAGTCCGTGACCAATTTCCGGTATGTTCGACGATAGAAATCAAACACATTTCCAGACCAAGAGCCATCGGGGTACAGGCGGTCAACCCAACGCTCAACACTTGCTTCATCTCGTTCGCGATAGTCAACAAAGTAATTCGGGACAGCGTCTTGAATCGCATCCCATGTACCGAACATCAATACTCCAGCTAACGTTATACCTTCAACATTCGTCTGACGATCTTTTCGCCATCCACCCAGCTTTTTAAACAGTTCAAAAAGGTCTAATTCCAGCCAAGGATGTTGCGGTTTAGCAACTGAAAATAAGTTCTTGTATGCTTTGAGGCTGTCCATGTCGATATCAGAGAAGTCAAAACCAGTGAGAATTTTATCATCTCGGCTATCCTCTACTTGCTCTGCCATCATCCGCTTAACTTGTTCTTCACTACAGCGGTGATCACCTTCGTGTAGACGAGTGTAAGTCTCCTTCATAGGCTGATTTTTCAGATAGATGGGCTTTTGGTCACGACGAGCGGTTGGAATTTCTATAACCAGTAGTGATTTACCTTCAATATTTACCGTTTGAACACTATCGTTTGTCAGTAAGTTGATGTTTACTTTTGCATTATTTCCTGCAATATCAAATAATTGTTTGTGAACAATTTCTATATCTTCAATCCCAGCTAATGTCAGTTGTCCATTTTTCTCACGCACACCGAGAACAACATAGCCACCACGAGAATTGGCCATTGCGCTGTAAGTTGGCCAAAAATCATCAGGTAATTTACCTTTACCATCTTGTCCTTGAGCCAATTTAAATTCCAACTCTGCCGACTCTGATAAGGCTTGAAGGTCGACTAAATCCTGTATTTGAAACATATCTATTGCTTACCACCCGACTTTTTAGTTAATGAATATACTTAGTAGCTTCAGTTATTGATTAACTCAAAGTTCTTGCTTAATTAGCTAAAGTCTTCATTCAAACTTTAGCCTCATTGGTTCTACTAATGGGTTTAACTGCTACACATAAAAACAAAGGCACTGATAGTATGGAATATAACCTACAGTATCTTTCGTGCTATAACCAAGCGTATTTTTGCTAAGGTGTAAAAGTCGAATTTTGATAGAGCGAAGGTGAGTTTTTTATTCATTGGCAATGAGTTAGCTAGAGTTTGGTCAATGGAATATTATGCAACATCCACTATAGCGGATAAAGGTTGAAGTGGATAATCAATGGATAGCTTATTTCATCAGATAGTTAGATACATGGCGGGAGTGCTTTCGTCGTTTTTCAAGGTGATCACAATGGGTGGCTTAGAAAGAATGACTCAGTTGGCGGAATTCTGAGACATAGAGTGCACTGATATGGTTTTCAATGGCATGAAGCCATTGAATAGCCTATCGGAATAGTTATTTTAAAAGAAACGGACGAGCTAGCGGTGAACATGCTTGTACGGCGGCACTGACTATTTTCAGAGCCAGCCTTCCAACTAATTAATTTACCCAATCGCCAATTTGGTTTCTGCATAGCGCAGCTTTTTTACCCTTGGGTTGGCAAGGAAGTAGGCCAGCATCAGTGGGCCGAGGCGCCCCATAAACATCATAAAGATAATAATTCCTTGGCCTGCACTGGATAAATTGCCTGTTAATCCGCGGGATAGCCCAACTGTGCCGAGGGCGGATACGGCTTCGAAGGCGATATCCATAATTGGGGCTTTTTCGGTAAGCACGAGGGCGAATATTGCCAGCCAAGTGACGCCGATGGAGATCATCGTCAGGGCGAGTGCCTTGCTAATGGTGTCTTTGGGGATTTCCCGCTTAAACACATACACTGCTTCATCGCGGCGTAAATAGCCGTAGGTGGCGAGAATAAGCACCATAAAGGTCACGACCTTAATGCCGCTGGCGGTGCTGAGGGAGCCGCCGCCGATAAACATCAGCACTAAAATCAATAGGGTGGAACCATCCTCGAGTTGGTCTATGGGTAGGGTGTTAAAGCCTGCGGTGCGCGGGGTTACGGCCTGAAACCAAGAGGCTAGCCATTTGCCGAGTTCGCTTAAGGGCGCGAGGGTGTTGGGGTTGTTGTACTCAATCAGGTAAATGGCTATCACGGCTACGGCATTGATCAGTATGGTGCCAGTTATCATCATGCGGCTGTAGACGGTGAGTTTAGCCCAACGTTTATTGCGCTTGAGGTCAATCCACACCGAAAACCCAAGGCCGCCCACAATAAATAAACCTGTGATGGTGAGGTTAACGACTGGGTCGGCCACATAGGGGATTAAACTATCTGGGCTTAGGGCAAAACCCGCGTTATTAAAGGCGCTAACGGTATAAAAGAAGCCATGAAACAGGCTGGTTTGCCAGCCCAACTCGCCGCTCCAGTAGGCAGATAAAATCAGCATTCCCACAGCTTCAACCAATAGTGAAAACATCAACACGGCCTTAGCGGTCGAGACTAAGGTGGAGGTATCGGTTTGATTAAACGCTTCTTTCGCCACAGTTTGCTGCAAGAAACCTATCTTACCGCCCAGCGCTATTAGTGTGACTATGGCAAAGGTCATCAAACCTAGGCCGCCGCATTGAATTAACAGCGCGATAATCACTTGGCCAAAGGGCGTGAACACACTGCCTGTATCGACGACCACAAGCCCTGTGACCGTCACCGCCGAGGTCACGGTAAAGAGGCTTTGCAGCCAAGTAATGGGCGACTCGGTGGCGATGGGCAGTTTAAGCAAGCAAGTGCCAAGTAAGATCAGCAGAGCAAAACTGACACTTAAGATAAAGGGCGGCGCGCCAAAGAGTTTTTTGCCGCTTTTAGGTGTGTGCTCTAGGGTGAGCGAAGGATGCCATTGAACCACGTTACACCAACCTTGGTGCGAGCTGTTTTAACTCGGCACGGCTACCGCAGAGGAATAGGGCATCCTCTGTGTGCAGGCTAAAGTCGCTATCAATCTTGCTAAATACGTTGTGCTCACGCTTAACCATCAGCGCCGCTACCTTGCCCTTAGGATTGCGTGGGACATTGGTTTGCTCATCGGCGCTGTGCTCCTGCAAGCTCCCGAGCAGTTGGCCAACAGTGGTGTGATGCAACTGGGCTTTAATATGAATTTCAACAATATAAAGCCCATCGCCGATGGCAAGAAAGTTATTCACCATAGGATAGTTAAGCGACTGGGCGACGCGGATCCCCATTTCTTCTTCGGGATGAATAATGCGGGCAACGCCGAGTTTCGACACTATGGTATGGTGCGCCTTGGTGCTGGCCTTGACCCAAATCGTCTGCACGCCGAGGTTTTTCAGTGCCAGTGTGCATAGCAAGCTAGACTGCATATCCTCACCGATAGCGACCAGCACGACCTCGCAGTTGGTCAGATCGAGTTCGCGCAGCGACGCCTCATCGGCGCAGTCGCAAATCACCGCTTCTGTAAGACTTTCTACATATTTTTCAACGATTTTTGGGTCGCTATCGACACCGGTAACCGTGTGGCCTAAGTGGATGAGTTCGAGGCTCGCGGCAACGCCGAAGCGGCCTAATCCGATGACAGTAAAATGTGCCATTTCATATCCTTTTGTGGTTGAGCTAAAGAGTGAGGCGAGTTGGCCTAGGGCGGGCCGAGGTCGGTGAGTCGATACCCTAAGCCGGGCTCGGTTTTGATCAGCTGCTGTTCGTCGCTGTCGTTGAGCTTTTTACGCAGTTGGCGGACTAGAATCCGCAGATAGTGGCTATCTTCCTGGTGAGTCTCGCCCCAGATATTGCGCAGCAGTTCGCTCTGTTTCAGTAATTGTCCCGGGTGGGACATGAGTTGGGCGAGCAGGGCAAATTCCTTTTTGGTAAGCGCCACTTCCTGTTGATTGAGCCAGCATTGATGGCTGCTCTTTTGTAGAGTGAGCGGGCCAAATTGCAGCATATCGATGGTGCTTGAGGTATCCACAAGATCACGGACTAATACCTTGATACGCACGACTAATTCCCTGATGCCAAAGGGCTTACTCAGATAATCGTTAGCGCCTGCCTCGAGCAGGCGGATTTTTTCTTCCTCCTGATCGCGGGCGGTGAGCACCAGTACTGGGGTCTTATCCTGCTGGCGTAGCCCATGGAGCAATTCGATACCATCGCCATCTGGCAGGCCGAGGTCGAGCACGATAAGGTGCGGCTGGTGGCTTTGGTATTGTTTAAGCGCCGTGGCTATGCTGGTGGCGCTTAAGTATTCAAAGCCTTCCGCTTCGAGTGAGATCCGCATAAAGGTATGGATTTGCGGCTCATCATCCACCACTAAGACCTTGTAAGCCATTTATGCCGCCTCCGTGGTTATGGGTAAAGCGATGCGGATCAGGCTGCCTTGAGCGACAGTTTCGGCGCCGATGCTGCCCCTGTGGGCGGTAATAATGCCTTTGGCGACCGCTAGGCCTAATCCCGCACCGCCATCGGTCGAGGGATGTTGACGATAAAACAGCTCGAAAATGGCCTCGGCGTCGGCTGGCGCTATGCCTTGTCCTAAGTCTTGAATATCGATGCGTAGCAGCTGTTGGTGGCGGTACAGATTTACCGTAACAGGCAGTTCTGCGGGCGAGTAGCGCAGGGCATTGTCGAGCACATTAAAAATCGCCTGTTCAATCAGAGAGCTACAAATCATTAATGGCGGAAGTTCTGACTCACTATGAATTTGGATCCTAGGTTGCGCGGTTTGAAAGCGGGCAATAGTACGTTGTAACACTTCGCGTAGATTGGCTTCGTCTAGGCTAAATTTGAGTGCGCCATGTTGTAACTTGGTCGCCTGCAAGAGGTTTTCAATATATTGGTGCAGGCGATGACTCTCGGCGGCGGCCGAGTCGATAAGCTCCTCGTTTTGCTCAGGACTGAGTTTAGCTTGGTATTCCTTCAGCGTGGTTAAGGTGCCGATAATGGTCGCAAGCGGCGTGCGTAAATCGTGGGAGACAGAGAGCAAAATGCTGTTTCTGAGCTGCGCCTGTTCGAGTGCCTGCTGCTGGCGGCGGTAATGTTCGGCTAACTTGCTGCTAGTGAGGGCGACCAGCAAAAACACGCTTAGATTGACTATGTCTTCGACGTTGAACATCTGCAACGAATAGCGCGGTGTGGTAAATAAAAAATTGAAACTGACAGCGCCAAACACGGCCACAAAATAGGCGTAGTTGGCACTGCATTGCAGGGCCACGGCGACCACGGCTAATTGCAGGATAAGCAGTACGGCAATGGCCGAGCCTGAAAAGTGATCAATCAAATAGCTAGTGAGCAGAGCAATCACTAACAGCATGGCGGTAAATAACGCGGGGTGCGTGCGCCAGTATTGGTTGATGGAGGCTGTGTTTGCAAAAGTCATAACGGCTAAGGCATTGCTGAAGTTAAGGCTACTCTAGCAAAGGCCTGTGGGGATAGCGCGTAAAAAATCCGTAAAATTTTCTGGGGCTTGGCGTGTGGTTATTGTCTGGCATTTACATCTGGCTGGCGGTTCTACTCACCGTCTTACATTAGATAGTGGCTGCAAATACCGCCATTACGCGAGGCAATCTAACTCGATTGCCTCGCGCTAACGCATGAACGGCTTGGGTTACCAAGGAATGGGCGGCGGCATTAAGCGTTTGCCCTTATAACCCGGCACAGTGGCAAAACGTGGGGACTTGGCCTCCCAATCGGCTTGGGCACTGGCGATATCTTCCTTGCTGTGGCCGACAAAATTCCACCAAATACTGACGGTGTCGGCGAGAGGCGCGCCGCCAATCAGCAGTAAACGTGCGCCAGTGTGAAGCTCGAGCGTCACACTCTCGCGTAGCATGCCAAGGTAAGCGAGGTTATTGTTATCAAAGGCCTCGTCGTCGATATCGAATCGGCCTTCGAGGGGCATTAGGCCATATTCAAATCGCGGATCCAGCCTGAGTGTCAGTTGAGTGGCTTCTGCGGCGAAGATATCGAGCGCGACGATTGGTGAAAAGTGCAGCGTGGGCGCTTGTTTATCCCTCCACGAGCCAATCAATAGGGTGAATTCGACGCCCGCCTCCTGCCAAGTGGGCAGCTGGGGATAATGGTCGAATCTAGGGGCCGTGTCTTTGTGTTCCAGCGGCAGCGCAATCCATAGCTGCACCGCATGCATAGTGCGATGACCTTCGACGGACTCTTCGGTGTGGGCGATACCATGGCCCGCGGTCATCAGATTGACCTGCTTTGGGCGGATCACTTGGGCGCTACCTAGGCTGTCCCTGTGCATGATTTCCCCCTCCAGCATCCAAGTGAAGGTTTGAAGGCCGATATGGGGATGCTCGCCCACATTCATTAAAGGGCCGTCGGTGACAGGGCCAATATGATCCAGAAAACACCAAGGTCCTATGAGTCGACGCGGTTTTTGTGGAATCGCCCGCGCCACGGGTATCCCGCCCACATCACTGATTTTGGGAGCAATCTGCTGGATTTGGATCCGCCCATCTTCGACGGGGCATTCCCTTGGGCCGCCGTAAAATGGCGACGTTTGCATTTGACTCATATCGACTCCTTATCTTCATTTAGACACGGATAGACTTAACATTTATGCTGGTGCAGCGAGGCGATGTTATCGCCCTCAAGGTCTGTTACTCGATGCTCGACCTTAATGACTTTAACGCAATATTGGGAATAAGGGATGTTAACAGACCCTCTTTTTTGGCTGGTGGCGATTCCAGCGGTGTTGATCACTGGGATCTCTAAATCGGGTTTTGCCGGCGGCGTCGGTGGCCTGACCGTGCCCCTGCTAGCGCTGGCCATAAGCCCGGCAACTGCGGCGGCAATCATGTTGCCATTGCTGATTTATATGGATTTTTTAAGTGTTCGTTCTTGGTGGGGCCAACATAATCCTCGCCAATTATGGATCCTTTTACCCGCGGCGATTGTGGGCATAGGTATAGCCTATTGGTTGTTCGACCGCTTAAATGAAGATTACTTACGGGCGATTTTAGGCTGTGTGTCCTTAGGTTTTGGTCTTTATGGCTTGATATTAGGGGACAAAACCCAAGCAACACCTTCGCCACTCGTGGGGCGACTCTGCGGCTTAACCGCAGGTTTTACCAGCTTTGTGGCCCATGCGGGCGGGCCGCCACTCAATGCCTATTTGCTGCCGCTACGTTTGGCCAAGCCAGAGTTTTTAGCCACGGCAGTGGTATTTTTTGCGGTGGTGAATCTGGTTAAGTTGGTACCTTACAGTCTGCTCGGGCAAATTAACCAAGGTAACATTCTGATTTCGCTATTACTTGCGCCTTTGGCTTGGTTAGGCGTAAAACTGGGGTTGGCGATCCAAGATAAGATCAGCGATAGGTTGTTTAAACGCATCATCTTGATTTTAATGGTGCTGGTGGGTATTCGTTTATTGTGGACGGCGTTATAGTTTTAAGCTTGGGATTAGCTTAGGCTGTTACCATCGGTTTTTTCACGATATTTTCGTTATCGCTTTGATAGCACCCATATTACGCAAGAATTGCCTGCGATGAGTTTTACGCTAATGAAACGATTACTGATAGTTATCTTAGCCTTAGGTCTTGGCGCCTGTGCGAGCGCGCCAGAACCTAAGCCTGTGGTGAAGCAAGTTGAACCCGTCTCCGTTTGGAACGATAGCAATATCGCCGATTTCCATTCCGAATGGCGCGGCGTACCCTATCGCCTAGGTGGCGGCACTAAGAAAGGCATTGATTGCTCGGCCTTTGTGTCGGTCGCTTATCAAAAGATGTTGGGCATGACTCTGCCACGCACAGTGGAAGAACAGCAAGCCCTCGGCAAACCTGTGGCGCGGGACCAACTGCGTAAAGGTGACTTAGTGTTTTTCAAAACGGGTTGGAGCACGCACCATGTCGGCATTTATGTGGGCGGGAATAATTTTCTCCATGTCTCGACGAGTCAAGGGGTGAAAATTTCGAGCCTGCTAAACAGTTATTGGGCATCAAAATATTGGAATGCAAGGCGAATTTAAGCCTTAATCACAGGTGGATACTCTATGACCCCAGCGTCTGCTTCGTCCCAACATGAGCCTCTGCCCACCTCGGTTTTTCTGGCGATTTTCTCCGCCGTATTTTTACCCATGTTTCTGGCGGCGGTCGATCAAACCCTACTTGCCACCGCCACCCCAGCGATAGTGGAAGATCTTGGCGGCCTCAGGCAAGCCTCGTGGATCACTATCGGTTATATGCTGGCGATGGCGGCCAGTGTGCCTATTTACGGCTGGCTAGGGGATAACTTTGGCCGCGCTAAAATCCTGATGATCGCCTTAGTGGTGTTTGCGCTGGGTTCTGTTGTTTCCGCCAGTGCCAGTACGATGGACCATATGATTGCCGGGCGGATACTCCAAGGCCTCGGTGGTGGCGGGCTGATGAGTCTGTCCCAATCCCTTGTGGGGGAATTGGTGCCGATACGGCAAAGGGCGCGTTTTCAGGGCTATTTTGCCGCAATGTTTACCCTCGCCAGTGTTGGCGGCCCTGTGATTGGTGGCTTTGTGGTGCATGCCTATTCTTGGCACTGGTTATTTTGGGCGAATATTCCTTTGGTCATGCTGGCGGTTTGGCGACTTAATCGCTTGCATAAACAGAGTGTTAAACCCGTGCGGCAAGGGCGGTTTGACTTACTCGGCGTACTGTTATTTCCCGCTATCATCACGGCGCTGCTGTATTGGTTGTCCGTGGCGGGGCAAGACTTTGCTTGGCTATCGGCCACAAGTTTAGGCTTTATGGGATTTATCTGTGTGGGCGCCCTTGTTCTGTTGTGGTGGGAACGTCGGCGTGAGAGTCCTTTCTTACCGCTGGATTTACTCGCCAATAAAGCCATTTATATGCCGCTCTTCACGGCCGCGCTGTTTGCCGCCTGCCTGTTTGCGATGATCTTCTTTTTACCTATTTACTTGCAGGTCGGTCTGCACACCAATCCGGCCAAAACGGGCTTGCTGCTGATGCCAATGACCTTTGGCATTGTGACGGGCTCCACCATCGCTGGCAGGCTGTTGAGTCGGGATGTGGCGCCTAAATGGTTGCCGACCTTCGGCATGGGCTTGGCCTTTATCGGCTTGCTCTTAATCGGTTTAATGCCGCCGAATGCGAATCTTATCGGCGCTTTAGGTGTGCTGGTGGGCATTGGTTTAGGGACTGTGATGCCCAGCGTGCAGTTGGTGGTGCAAAGCGTGTCGGGCAAGGCGCGTTTAAGCCAAATCACCGCCATGGTGTCCTTGAGTCGTTCCATGGGCGCGGCAATTGGTACGGCTTTATTCAGTCTGTTGCTTTATGGCTTATTGCCGCTCGACGGGGCGCAGGTGGGAATTGCGGCAATAAAGCAGTTACCCATAGAGGTTGTGCATCACGCCTTCCAATGGGGTTTTATCGCGGCGGCTCTGGTGGCGCTTAGCTGCGCGATTGTCGGGTATCTCTCGCCCGCAACGCCACTTAAGGATCATGATACTGAGCCGCACCCTAAAGCTGTCAGCTCGGCAGACTAGCTGCTAATACGTGAGCTAAGTCGAGTTGTCGGCGCGCATTTCGCCTTGTTTTTATGCTATTTTAGCCGCAGAGAAATTAGTGGATCCCAAAGTGCTTAGGGGTCGAGTCACAGATTGATGTTTGGAGTGGGATATGAGCAAAGCAAAAATCGGGATTGTTACGGTAAGCGATCGTGCCAGTGCGGGGATTT
The DNA here is from genome assembly GCF_023283775.1 of Shewanella seohaensis. Taxonomy (NCBI): domain Bacteria; kingdom Pseudomonadati; phylum Pseudomonadota; class Gammaproteobacteria; order Alteromonadales; family Shewanellaceae; genus Shewanella; species Shewanella seohaensis. Next base: position 124,013 of record NZ_JAKILE010000016.1, on the reverse strand, counting down.
ATGAGGATATCTCGGGCAAGGCCATTATCGACACCCTCAATGATTACCTCACCAGCGAGTGGGAGCCGATTTATCAAGTGATCCCCGACGAGCAGGATGTGATTGAAGCGACTTTGATCAAGATGGCCGATGAGCAGGATTGCTGCTTGATTGTGACCACGGGTGGCACGGGCCCTGCCAAGCGCGATGTCACGCCTGAGGCGACTGAGGCCGTGTGCGATCGCATGATGCCGGGCTTTGGTGAACTGATGCGCGCCGAGTCGTTAAAGTTTGTGCCTACGGCGATTCTCTCGCGCCAAACTGCGGGCTTACGGGGGGATTCATTAATTGTGAACCTGCCGGGCAAGCCAAAATCTATCCGCGAATGTTTAGATGCGGTGTTCCCCGCCATCCCTTACTGCATCGACCTGATGGAAGGGCCGTACCTCGAGTGTAACGAGGCCGTGATTAAGCCTTTTAGACCGAAGGCAAAATAACGCGCCGCACAGCAAGATGACATAAACCCAAGCCTAGCTTGGGTTTTTTATTGGCATTCGTTGTGGGCTGTTGTGGTCGCGCTAAGTCAAGCTGCGTACTTGCGACTTAGCGCCTATGGACACAGCTTTAATACCCTGTAACACGAGTTTAACTGCGGTGCATTAACGGCTATTTTAATGCCTCAATTTGCTGTGCCAGTGTGGTCTTGGCGGTGTTGTCTTCTGCGTCTGTCACTATGCGCTCCAGCACTTGCACACGCTCGGTAAGTACTTGATTCTGTAAACTCAGTTGCGTGAGTTTATCCTCAAGCTGTCGCTCGTTTCCGCCACCCAGTTGGCGGATTTTCAGGTAATGCTTAAACATTTCTGTGGCACTCACGCCCACCACAAAAGTTACCATGATCACCATCAGCACATATTCGTTTTCCATAACTGACCTCTTTAACCAAAGGGCGCGGAGCCCCCTTGGGTCGATAGTGTTATAAGCCGAAGACCACTTTTTCACTCTTTAAGGATTTTTCCATACCGAACGCCAAGACGAGGGCGATGGCTAAGGTGCCGAGCGTCGATACCAGCAGTTGCAGCATGCTCATGTCCTTACCTTTGATAAAGTCCATCAGCGCCTGTTGCTGACCGGATACTGGCAACCATTGCAGTATGTCCGGCGCTATGTTGTAGCTGGCCGCCATCGATAGCGCCAAGGGCACAAACAACACCATGGTCAGGTAGGACTGGGCTTCCTTAAAGGTTTTCGCCATAAAGGACACAAACAATTGCAGACAGGCGGCCATCAGCGCGACGGGAATACCGACCAGTAACATTAGCGCCATAAATTCATTGGTGATGCTGACGCTAAAGCCGAGTTCCTGCCAAGGCACGAAGGTATAGGCGACCTTAGACACCAGTAAAATCAACACTAAGCCGAGCAGGGCAAACAGGCCGACGGCGATGATTTTAGAGAGCACTAACTGGCGTGTGGTCAGCGGATGGCTGAGTAACAATGCCAAGGAGTTGCGCTCACGCTCACCGGCGCTGGTGTCGATGGCCAGATTCATCCCCGAGATAAACACTGAATAAATCATAGTGAAAATGGCGATGCCTAAGATCATCCCGCCCTTAGAGTCGGTCGTGGCTTGGTCATGCACATTCACTTTCAGTGGCTGCACCACTCGAGGGTCGATGCCACGGGCGATTAAGCGTAGGCTACCCATTTCGGCGCTGTAGGCCTGCAACTGTTTCTCTAAGCGACGAATCGAGTTTTGCAGTTTTTCCTCTGAGTTATCGGCCACGATAGTGATCTCGGCGCCTTTGCCTTGGTTCATCTGCTTGGCATAGTCAGGGCTGATAATCAGCTCGATGGCTTTCAGATCCTTAGTGCCTGCTTCGCCTTGGGTAATGCCCTTGTTGGACAAAAATCTCACTAAGTCCGGTGCTTTGTCGGGGTTAGTGATGCTGATTTTGAGATCGTCTGGGCTAGTCAGCTGGCCGATAAGCACCATAAACAGGCCACACATGATCAGCGGCGTGCCGATGGCGTAGTAGAGGCCCGCCATCACAGAGCGTTTATCGCGGGCGGCGTCTATCAGTTCCTTGCGAACCATTGCGATGATTTTGTTCATGATTATTCCTTATCCCAAGTTTGTCTGTTCGCCATGAGGTCGAAGCAGGCGTTATCGCAATTTGTGTGAGCGTTAATGCTGTGAGTCATCATGCGGCAATCCCCTCATCGGTGCCGATCAGCTGGATAAAGGCATCTTCGAGTGAGGCCTTGCCCGTTTGCGCGCAGAGCTGTTCAGGGCTGCCGATGGCGACCACTCGGCCCTGCGCCATCACGATTACTTGGTCGCATAATGCTGCGACTTCCTGCATCACATGGCTGGAAAACAGCACACAATGCCCTTGATTCTTAAGGTCGATAAGAATGTCGCGCAGCAAGCGAGTGCTCATTACATCGAGTCCACGTGTCGGTTCGTCGAGGATAATATTGCTCGGGCTGTGGACTATGGCCTGGGCAAGGGCGGTCTTCATTCTTTGCCCTTGGGAGAAGCCTTTACAGCGGCGGTCACTGATATCTTCGAGGCGCAATTTGGCGATGACATTATCGGTGGCCGACTTGGCATCGCTCGCGGATAAACCGCTGAGTTCGGCAAAGTAACGGATATATTCCCGCGGTGTTAAGCGCTCATATAGACCGAACGGGTCGGGGAATAAGCCTAACTGCTGCTTAGCGCCAATCGGGTCGATGGCAACGTCGATACCTTCGATTTCCGCCGTGCCAGTGTCGGGCTTTAACAGGCCGAAAATCGTGCGTAAACAGGTGGTTTTACCCGCGCCATTGGGGCCGAGCAGGCCGGTGATCTGGCCGTTTTCGGCCACGAAGCTCAAATCGTTTAGGGCCTGCACTTCGCCGATGCGCTTGGAAAGATGGGATACTTTGATCATGACTTACTCCTTGGCTCCAGTACTGGGCTTATCCTTGGACTTATCTTTGGCAGAGTGGGTTGCGGCTTCGGTCGCGAGTGGCTCAACCGAGCTGGCATTTAAATAGAAGCTACGGCGCACATCCTTCTTCAAACATTCACCATCGAGATCTTTGACCGAACCAGTACGGACTAACTCGGCGATTAAGTTATTGGCACAGGACTGATAGGCCACGCCATGCGTGGCGTATGGCGCGACAAAGTGTTTGGCGTTAGTGAGTTTTTCCATCGCCAGCTCTCCCCAGCTCGGTGGGGTTGCTGGGTCAATTTCGCCCGACAGCAACAGTGTGGGGATATCGCTCTTGATAGGCTCGCTAAAGTTGGCATCGACCGCAGGCACCTTCCACACAGAGCACGAGGTTTCGAGGCTTTCGAGCATGGTTTTGCCGACATAGGAGTTTTTGGCCTGTTCACGCATCGCCGGAGTGATGCGGTGCATGTCTTCTCCGCAGACGACTGAGGCGTGCATGCCCATCGCCATACCCGCATTATCCGTAGTTAAGGCAAATAACCCGAGTAATGGTTGGTAGTTACCCTTAGCGGCCTGATGAATCGCATGGGGCACTAAGGCGCGCACATTGGTTTGATACAGCGCCATGCGGATAGCGCCGTAAAACTTTGAGCGCGTCATAGTGAGTAGGGTCTTTTCTCCCGTAACAGGGTCGTGCACTTGCTCCATCACTGGCCCTTGGCTGAGTTTAGCGACCACTTGGTCAAACTCGGCCTTGAGCTCAGGAAACTCGGCATGGCAGGCCGCGGTTTCTTGGCAATCTTTAAACAGTAAGTCAAAGCCGCGCTCAATTGCCGAGCCGATTTCTAATACGCTCTGCTGCATTGGCACTATGCCGTCTAAGGTGACAGTGGCTAGATGCTCGGGATACAAACGCATATAGAGTTGCGCCATACGCGTGCCGTAGGATATGCCGTATAAATGCAGTTTTTTGTAGCCTAAATGGGCGCGTACGGCCTCGAAGTCTTTGACGGCATTAAGGCTGCCGTATTGGGTGACATCGCTACCCGTCAATTGATCGCGGCATTTTTGCGCCTCGACCAAGGTATCGACATTATCCTCGTCGATGGCGAGCGGAGATTGCGGGCCTGAATCGCAGTTCAGTGGATTCGAGCGGCCAGTGCCCCGTTGATCGATAAGCAGAATATCGCGCTGCTGGCGCACTTTGTTCAGCATGCTATCGAAGCCTGCCGCGTTATCTATGGCCGATTGACCTGGGCCGCCGGCGATCGCCAGTAAGGCCTCTTCGTGGTTGACGTTTTTCACCGCGGGCAAGACCACATAATGCACTTGGATCTGTTTGCCATCGGGCTTATTGGGGTTTTCCGGCATAGTGACAAAGCCGCAGTTTAAGCGGTCCGACACGCCCTCAACATAACAGGTGTTGGCGGATTCAGTGGGCTTTACTGAGTTGTCGCTCGCCCAAGCCGTGGCGCTACCCATGGCGAGCATCAGCGCACTCAATCTGATGATGCTTTTGCTTAACTTGCCCGAGTGCTGGCGCGTATCAACGCGCTTCATTGCCACGTCAGCGCTGGCATTATGGGACTTCCTGTGGATCATGCTATCTATCATGAGCGCTTTCCTTTTTGCATTTCAGGATGAGTGTGTTACTTTAAATATAGTGTATCGGTGTATCAATGTATTAATACAGTGTGTAAAGACTAATGTTAGAACTTTTAAATGTCAACCCCAGCAGTGGTGAGCCAATTTACAAGCAATTACACGAGCAAATCGTGCGCTTGATTGTGGGCGGCCAGTTGCAAGAGGAAGACGTATTACCCTCAGTGCGCCAAATTGCTGAATATCTTGCGGTCAATCCGATGACGGTGTCCCGCGCGATTCAGCAATTGGTCGATCAAGGTTGGCTAGAGCGCCGCCGTGGTCAGGCGACTAGGGTCGCCGCGCGTACCGAGGCGATGGAGTCGGGCGTGAGTCTGCTCGAGCCGCAATTAGATGCCTTGCTGGCGCAGGCAAAGCAGCTGGGCGTGAGTCTGCCCGAGTTACTGCAATTGATTAATGAGCGTTGGTAGCCTGAGTCGAGCTAAGCGAAAACGAGAATAAAAAGGACGCAATTCGATGGACCAAGACTGTACCCCAATACTAGAGTTTTCTAACGTAAACAAAGTGTTTCGTGGCAAAGGTGCCAGCGAAAAACGTGCGCTCAAGGATCTGACCTTACGTTTATCGGCCGGTATGGTGGTCGGTCTATTGGGACAAAACGGTGCGGGAAAATCGACCCTAATGCGCTGCGCCTTGGGGATCCTCTCGCCGGACTCTGGCGAAATCCGCACCTTAGGCGAAACGCCGGAGCAGCTTTCTTCTGCCGCTAAGGAACGACTCGGATATGTGCCGCAGCAACCCTTTGGTTATGAAGGCTTTACCGTTGAGCGCGCCCTCGATTTACACCGCAGTTTTTATCCCCACTGGGACATGCAGTTAGAGCAGGATTGGCTCACCCGCTTCGAATTAGATGTGACTCAACAGGTACAGCGCCTGTCCGTTGGTCAGCGTCAATCCTTAGCCTTGATCATGGCGATGGCCTATCGTCCCGAGTTGCTGATCCTCGACGAACCCGTGGCCAGCCTCGACCCGATAGTCAGACGCAAGTTTATGGTCGATTTGTTCGACTTGGCACTCGAATCTGGCTCGGCCGTGTTGTTTTCATCCCATATCACCTCAGATTTAGAACGGGTCGCGAGCCATGTCGCCCTGATTAAACAGGGCGAGTTAGTGCTGTTTAAGGAGATTGATGCCCTGCGGGAAGAGGTGCGTTTAGTCAAGCTCGCGGAGGGCGCCGAGTTACCTGAGCAGGTGCGTATCCTCAGCCGCGATGGCGATTCTGTGCTGGTGGATAGGGGCGATGTGGAGCTTAATTTGCCTGGCGTGCAGCGCAGCGAAGCGCTGAATTTGGAACAACTCTTTGTGGAGCTGCACAAATGAGTGCCGCGAAACCCATAGTTGAATCAACGACCCGCATTGGCAATAGCCATTCGCTCAATCCCTTTAACGGTATGCTGCGCCTGTGGTTTTTTGATGTGGGCAGCGTGAGTTTTATAGGCACAGGTATATTTGGCTTGGCTCTGAGCGTGTTAGCGGGATGGGCGGGGCAAAAAGCGAGTTTCGATATTTTTGTCACTATGGGGCTAGTGTCTACCTCGGCAGCGGTGGCATGGCAGCTGATCCGCCTGATGGCGAGTGAGTGCTCCATCTTAATCCCCCGTTATCGGCAAAATATTTTTATCCAGTGTGAAGTGATGCTGATAGGCGCCTTTAGCCTTGCGGTGTTGCAATGCGTGCTGTTTGACCTGACCGATACTCTGTCGTTACTGGTCTTTGCCCAAGGGATAAGCCTAGGGTTTATCTTGCTGTGCCTGCGGCAAACCCAATGGTTTTACAGCTCATTTTTACTGTTTATCTTAGTGCCGTTTTCCAACGAGTTGGCGGAGCAAGTGCCGTTGTGGCTGAGCATCATAGTGCTGTTTGTGTTAGCCGCTTTGATTTGGCGCCGATGCTTAGTGTTACCTTGGCGGGTAGAAGCGCGTAGTGTGTATCTTAACGGCTTGGAAATGGGCTGGTTTTGGCTGCCCAGCCTGCAATCCATACGGATCTTGACTCGGTTAGAGCGTTATCTGCATCCGGTTAACTTCTTTATCGGTCCTATGCTGACCGTGTTGCTGCTGTTGCTCCCCGTGTTAACCATTGGGCTTGGGATCGTCTCCCACGAGCTGCATTGGAACTTCCCGGTGTTACTGCTATTGGCACAATTTAGTGTGATTAGTTGCTCGTTAGTGCATTGGAGCCGCGTACAACGCTCTCGGGCGACTGAAATGCTGCTGTTGATGCCAAGCTTCGACGGCCGTGCTGGCTTAGTAAAGGCCTTTGGTCGTGGTCAACAGCGCTTGCTGCTTCTGCTCAGTTTGAGCGTGTTAATCTGCAGTCTGTTTGTCACTTGGCTTGATGGTGATTTGAGCTTGCCTCTGCTGGCGCACATAGTGATGAGCACGTATTGGGCCTGCGCCTTAGTGTTAGGGCTAGGTTGTTTGTGTCGCCGCGTATTGCAGGTGAGCCTGACCATGCTGGTGGTGCTCGGGCATTCGCTCTGGGTGTCTATTAGCCTCGCGGCGCTGCAACACGAGGGCAGTCTGCTCTATTGGTCGCTGGGTAATCTAGTGCTACTGATCCTTGGTCAAATCGCACTGATTTGGGGCAGTAAAAAGCTCTGGCAGGGTGATATTACTGGGCTCTAATTGCCCTGAAATGGCGTGATTTGGGCGACATTTGCACAAGATTAGAGCAAAAACTCTTAGTTTTTGGCTTGCCTTCAGGTAGAATGCCGCAAAAGCGGTACACTTGTAAGCTAAAAGGTGAGTCACTCATGTCTCTCGAACAATATCACGTAATTCGACTATTACAGCAGCAAAGCCAGTCATTAAAAGAGGCTATAGCGCTGGAAGGTTTTGAAATGGCTGCGCCTTGGCATCAAGTCAGTTGGCAGGCATTTGATCAAATCAGCCATAAAATTGCACAGGTGTTGATTGAACTTGGCGTACAAGTGCAAGACCGTTGCGTGATCCTGTCGCAAAACTGCCCTCAATGGACCTGTGCCGACATAGGTACCCTGAAAAGTCGTGCCGTTGTGGTCCCCATTTACCCGACCAGCACCTTAGAGCAAGCCAGCTTTATCATTAACGATGCGGCGGCTAAGGTGATTTTTGTCGATGACGCTAAGCAATATGCGCTGGCCTGTGAGCTGCAAAAACAGTGTCCGACCCTAGAGCATGTGATTGTGTTCGACGCGAGTGTTGAGCTGGCGCAGGACAAGGCTCAACATCAGCATTTAGACAGTTTGTTAGCCAAAGAATATGGCCAGAGTGCTGAGCTTGAGCAGCGCTTAAAGGATGCCAATCTCGACGACCTGTTAACCCTAATTTATACCTCTGGTACCACGGGCGACCCTAAGGGCGTGATGCTGGATTACCGCAATATGGCTTCGACTGTGCGTCAGCACGATCAGATCCTGCCGTTTACCACTGGCGATGTGTCGTTAGCTTTCCTACCGCTAAGCCATGTGTTTGAGCGTGGTTGGAGCTTCTACGTGCTGTGCCGTGGCGGCCACAACGTGTATCTGCAAAACACTCAAAGAGTGAAAGAGGCCATCAGCGCCGTGCGTCCGCATACCCTGTGCGTGGTGCCGCGTTTCCTCGAGAAGGTTTACAGCGCAGTGCAGGATAAGGTCGCTAAATCCGCCGAAGGCCGTAAAAAACTGTTCGCCTGGGCCATGGGCGTCGGCGAGCGTCAGTTTGAGGTGAGCCAAGGCCGCGCTAAGGGCGGTTTGTGGTTATCCTTGCAATGGCGTTTAGCGCACAAGCTGGTTTACAGCAAGTTGCAAGCCGTGCTCGGTGGGCGCTTAAAGTTTATGCCCTGCGGTGGTGCCGCCCTCGATTTAAACGTAGCGTCTTTCTTCCATGCTATTGGTATTCCGGTACTTTGTGGTTACGGCATGACGGAAACGAACGCTACTGTGACCTGTAATACCCTAGATAACCGAGTTGCGGGTTCGAACGGTAAAGTCTTACCCGAAATCGAGGTGAAGCTAGGTAAGGACGATGAGATTTTAGTCCGTGGCGACACTGTGATGCGCGGTTATTACAATCGCCCCGAAGATACCGCAGCAGCCTTCGAAGATGGCTGGTTAAAGACAGGCGATGCGGGACGACTCGATGCCAATGGCAATTTATTTATTACCGACCGCATCAAAGAGTTAATGAAAACCTCCAACGGTAAATACATTGCTCCGCAACGGGTTGAAGGCACTGTGGGCCGTTGCCCCTTTATCGAACAAGTGGCTGTGATTGCCGATGCCCGTAACTATGTGACGGCGCTGATTGTGCCAGCCTTTGAATCCCTCGAAGCCTGGGCCAAGGATAAGGGCTTAAAATACGAGTCGCCTATCGAGCTGCTACGTCACAGCCATGTGGTTGAACATTTCGAGCAGCGCTTAAAGCATTTGCAGCAAGAGTTGGCGGGTTTTGAGCAAATCAAAAAGTTTACCCTGCTGCCTGAAGCCTTTTCGATGGAGGCGGGATTAATCACCCCGACGCTGAAATTGCGCCGCAAAATGATTTACCACAAGTACGCCCATGAAATTAATGCTATGTACAATAATTGATTGTTAAATCTTTGATCCTAAAAGGCCGCTTAGCGGCCTTTTTTGTGTTTGCCACTTCCTGAAGCTGCCGACTTCGCTTAAAATTCGCCCCGCTTACTGGTGCGCACGAGGCGCAAGGTGTCGGTGTAAAGGATAGTTAAATGGAACTTTCGATTCGTCGTTTATGCGCCGCAGTTGGTGCGGTGTTGCTCTCTTCTTTTGCGGTTATTCCTGCTGCACTTGCGGCGGAATATGACAAAATGGTTCACGGTCCCGTGGATCTTCCCTATGGCCAATGGCTCAATTTTTATCAAAAAGATCAACAGGTATGGGGCGAAATGCTCTACGGCGATGCGCCTGGTGTGCGCATTGACGATTACGGCCGCGCCGAAATCGTGGCGGTGTTTTACTATGACTTCGACAAGGGCGGCACCAAAGAGGTGATCGTCATGCTCAAGGATGCCGATGGCCAGCATCTACGGGGTTATGGTTTTGAGGGCGAGGAGTTGACTAAACTGCCGCGCCTGCAAGCCGTGCTCGATGAAGTCGCACCCACCATTAGCACCTTTACCGTCGTCGGTGTTCGCAAAGTATTAAGCCAGTTGCCACCGCAGCAGTACCGTATGACCTATGAGGCTGAGGGTGTTCAAGATGCTGACATCAAAGCGATTCTTGATGGTACCTCAAAACTCAAACCGACCTTAATTGGCTATCGCAATTCTGAAGGTTCGGCGACGGATATCAAAAGCGCAGTGGAATACAAGCTGCGCTATCCCCTGACTCGCACTGATAAGGATGCCGAGGGGCGTGAACGAAAATACAGTCTGGTGGCAACCTTTGATCGCAGCGCCTACGTCGAAGAAGATAACAGCTTTATGCTGGTGGCCATTGGTTATGAGGCCGACGACATCGATTGGCTTAAAAATGGTGGCGAGAAAATCCCGCGAACTGGGCCTTTTTACGAATTTATGAGTATGGGCAGTACTTGGGCTGGCGTTGCCAGTGAAGCCCATTATGTGCAGGGTGAGCTTGATGGTCACTTTGCCGCCTACGATGCCCGCAATGGCAGTGTGATGTATGCCGGTGACTATAAGCTGGGTAAGCAAGTGGGTAAGTGGATTGAAGCCGACAGCCGTGAAACCTATTGGGAAGGCGAGTACCTCGACGGTAAGAAACAGGGTAAATGGGTGTTGCAGTCCATGATGGATGATGCCGATAACTACGGCTTTATTCACTACAACAAGGGCGTGCCCGATGGCCCGAGTGAAATCTATACCCCAGATTACGATTCCAGCACCGAAGGCGCGAAGAAGTTGTCCGAAAAGGGCATTTATCTCAATGGCGTAAAAGATGGCGAGTGGCTTGAGTCCGATGGCAGCAAAGGGCAATACCAAAAGGGCGTAAAACAAGGCGCTTGGGTGGAAAAGGTTACCCAGGGGGATTATCGCTTTCAAACCGGTGAAGGCAGCTACCTCGATGGTAAACGTTCAGGCACTTGGGTATATATTCGAACGCCCGATGAGAACGATGCTTTTACCACTAAGCAATCGGTGACTTATCTCTACAAGACCGAAGTCAACTATGAGAATGGCCTACGCCAAGGTGAGGCTAAGCTATTCAATAAAGATAATTTTATGTTCGCCCTTAAACATTACGATAAGGGCCGCCTCCATGGTGAAAGTCTATGGTATTCCGCCCCGAATACCGTCAGCAATGTAGCTAACTATCGTCAAGGGGAGTTGGATGGCCCACAAATGTGGCTCGAGCCTAACGGCGATCTGAATGAGCTGAGTCAGTATAAGTTTAATGACGCCGTAACACTTAAACCCTCGCAGGATGAATGCATGATGCGAAAAGAACCCTACGCAGGCGATTGCGAGGGCGTATTAAGCGTAAAAAATGCTGAAACTAGCTCGATTAAAGACGGTGAGCAGCGAGTGTATCGCGGCGGCCAACTATCCGAATTAACTTATTACACCAATGGGGCGGTTCATAAAGAATATCGATTCGATTCTAACGGTCGCTTAATGTCCTTGCAGACTTATAAAGCGGGTCAGGAATATGGCCCAAGCATCCGCTATTCCACTGACGGCGGCTATTCGCTCGTCCAATATGGTCATCTTATCAATAACCGTCTTTCAGGCCCCCATTACACTTTCTATCCTAACGGTCAGTTAAAGAGTTTGTGGAACTATTGCCAGCAAGAAGGCGAAACCTGGAACGGTGAACCTTATTTCTGGGATAACGCCATTGCGCGTTGTGGTATCCAGCGGGAGTACTTTGATAATGGTGCCGTGAGTTGTATCGAGGATCTCGACAGCAATTATGCCGTGGATAAAGTTTGTTACGACCAGAATGGTAAGTTAGCCAGCGAAATGCTGCGTATCGATGAGCAGCATGTGGTGCATAAGCGCTATATCAACGGGGTTATCTATCAAGAGGAACCCGGATTCTCGGATTTTTCCCATGTGACTAAGGGGCGCAAAATCTATCACTTAGAGAACCCTAAAAGCCATGGTGTGTTTAAGTCCTACGACAGCAGTGGCAAGCTGAAATACGAAAAAATATTCGATATGGGTAAGGCTGGTTGTATGAAAAAGTACGATGCTAACGGCAAGCAAACCCCAGAGACCGCGAGCTGCCAGTTCTAGCATCGCGCTTCTTATTTCTGTTAGGCTTGGTGGGGATAAACGGGGCAAGTGCCTTGTTTATCCCATTCACAGCATAAAAGTATAAGAACAACAAAAGGGAAGTTTGCATGTCAGTCACCGAATACAGCCTCGAAATTCACCCAAGATTTACCGAAACCGATGGTCTAGGCCATATCAACAACACAGTGATCCCCGTATGGTGCGAGGCGGCGCGCACGCCAATCTTCGAGATTTTTAATCCTGAGTTGGATTTGCATCAGTGGAACCTCATAGTGGCAGGCTTTACCGTGGCCTTTATCGCGCCGACTTATTACGGCAAGAGTGTGACGGTGAAAACCTATGTCAGCCGTATCGGCAATAGCAGCTTCGAGCTGACTCAAACCTGTTGGCAAGCGGGTAATAAAACCGCCGAAGTGAAAACCACCTTAGTGCACTACGACTACAGCTGCGAAAAGAGTCGCCCCATCCCAGAAGATATTCGTGAAATCCTAGCTAGCCTGAACGGCGAAGCTGCATAAGTCTGATATTCGCTTTCACCGCACAATTGCAATTGCGCGGTGAAAACGTTAACGTGGCGGCCGCAAATGTGATGCGGATCACTTATCCGCGCCTTTATTCCTTCCGGCCGGATTTAGCATGAGATTTTACTTCACCCGAATGCGTTCTAAGGACATCTGTCCGCCACGACAACCCCTGAAAAAGATCGTTTGGTCATGGGTAGGGGCCTTTTGCGGCATTTACTTAGTCGCCAGTCTCGCCAGTTATATGGGCGATAATCTACTCGGCACCATGTTTGTGATTGGCTCATTTGGGGCGTCGGCGGTATTAGTCTATGGCGCGCCGCTGGCAGAGTTTTCTCAGCCACGTAACTTGATTGGCGGCAGTGTGTTATCAGCACTGATTGGTGTGGCTGTTTATCAAGTGTTTGCCGATTATATGGTGCTCGCGAGTGCGCTAGCCGTATCACTAGCCATCGCATTGATGTATTTAACTCGCACGCTGCACCCACCGGGCGGCGCTACGGCATTAATTGCCGTGATAGGCGGCGAGAACGTGCATCAACTCGGATTTCTCTATGCGTTGATGCCTGTCTTTCTCGGCTCACTACTGTTATTGCTGGTGGCGCTGGTCGTGAATAATCTCTCCACCGATCCCAAACGCCACTATCCAGTCTATTGGATTTAGCACACCTGTTGCGAAGCCTGTTATTTCAAAAACTTTTGCACATACCAACAGCTGGCTGCTATCTCAAAATCTTGGGCTTTGGCCCATTTTAGGCCATGGCGGACTAAACGTTCGGCAAGGCCTTTGCCGCGTAGTTCGTCGGGCACAAAGGTACGGTTAAAGTCGATGTGCTGGCCATTGAGTCGGTATTCCAGCACGGCTTCATGCCCGTCAACGGGGATCACAAAGCGTTGTTGATCCTGTTGATGCTCAACAACGACTTCTATTGGCGCTTTTTCTGACATACAGCATCCCTCTGATATGGCCTAAAGTGTTATGGCAATGTTGCCATAGACTCGGTAGCTTAAGCTTGCTCGTGTTGTTTAAGAATGGCGAGTAATTCCGTGGGAAGCTCGGCTTTTTGACCAGTTTTAAAGTTAAACATCACAGCGACCGAAGTGCCTAAAGTCGTTATGGCCTGTTGCTGCTTACTAAAGGCCTGATAATGCATGGTAAATCTGTCGCTTTGAATATCGCTGATACTCACGCTGACCAATAGCGTATCGGGGAAGGTTACTGGACGTTTATAGCGGGCCTGATTTTCGCTAATCACTGGACCAACACCGGATTTATACAGGGCATCGAGTGGAAAGAGGCGGTTGAAAAAGTCGATACGTGCGGTTTCAAAATAGCGGAAATAGACCACGTTGTTGACGTGTTGCAGCGCATCCATTTCGCCCCAAGCCACGGGGATTTCGGTCACTATAGGGTGCTGTGCGAGAAACTTTTCCATTGGACTTAGTGTTGGACTTTCCATTGCATTACTCATAGTCAAAAGCTCTAGTTAAAACGCTCGTTTAAGGCAGCCAGACTAGCAGTATAAAGTGCGAGCGACAAGCCTAAAGCGCGGTGATATGCTGGCTAAGGCTTGGAGGTTTATGATGATTTTTTCAATTATTTTAATGGATTAAATACTATGTATATTGGTGCTGTGGCGAAGCAAACTGGCCTGTCGATCAAGGCGATTCGCCTCTACGAGGAGTGGGGACTGATCAGTGCGCCGATCCGTAAGGGGCGTTATCGCACTTATAGCGCAATCGATATAAAGCAGTTAATGCTGATCAAAGAGGCCAAAACCTTAGGTATTAAACTCTCGCAACTTAAAGACTTGTTTACCGAGGGTGAGCAGGCGGCGCAGCTTGAGTCTGTGCAGCAGTTTTTATTGAATATCAAAGCCGATTTCCAGCGGCAGATCAGCGAATTAGAAGATAAATTAGTCAGGCTCGATGCATGTATTGATGGTTTGGATACCTGTGAATCCCGCGCCTAATTGCAGGCTTGACTCTGCCCCTAGGGGCAGAGCTTAAGCTGTTGTCATATTGAATACTCAAGGTTTTTACTATGACAAAAAAGATTCTGGTGATTTCTGGTCATCCCAAACCCGATAGCCTGTGTGAACATTTAGCCGACACTTACGCCAAGGCCGCTGGCGAGTCGCATTCGGTGCGTCTGTTAAAGCTCAGCGAGTTGGAGTTTGAGCCTAATCTGGTGCAGGGATACCATCAAGAACAGCCATTAGAGGCGGATTTGCAACGCTTTCAGCAGGCCATTCTCTGGGCCGAACATGTCGTGATTGTAGTGCCCATTTGGTGGGGCAGCGTACCCGCCAAGTTTAAAGGGTTAATTGATCGAACATTTTTACCCGGTTTTGCTTTTCAGTATCAGCAAGGGAAAACCTTTCCTAATCGGCTGCTCGAGGGGAGAACCTCACGTATTATCATGACCATGGATACGCCGCCTTGGTATTACAAGTGGTTCCAGGGCGCGCCCGCCCTAAAGCAATTAGATATCGCGACGTTAGCTTTTAGTGGTTTTAAGTGCGCCAAGAGTCAAATGTTGGGGCCAGTGATCAATGCCAAGGCGCAACAAGTGCAAAACTGGCAAGCGCAAGTTGAACGGCATGGCAGGTTGGGGCGTTAATCAAAAGGAGCTTAAGTGATTAAACAAGTTGGCAATACTCAGATCCAAGCAAAACATCTCGCCAGTTGCCACTGTGGCGCTGTGGTGTTGGAGTTATCGCTGCCCAATGGCATTGAAAAGCCGAGGCGCTGTGATTGCTCTATCTGTCGGCGCAAGGGGGCTATCGTCGGCTCAGTGCCGCTGGCGGGATTGAAGATTATCAAAGGCGAGACCGTATTAAAGTGCTACGAATTTAATACCAAAACGGCCAAACATTACTTCTGCTACGTGTGCGGCATTTATACCCATCATCAAAGGCGCTCTAATCCCAATGAATATGGCTATAACCTTGGTTGCCTCGAAGGCGTTAATCCTTATGAATTAGGCGATGTGCCGGTTTGCGATGGGGTGAATCACCCGGCGGACAGGTAGATTTGATTTGCCAGATAAACAAAAAGCGACCCTAGGGTCGCTTTTTGTGTGCAGTGCCGATGTTAGTCGATCACTAGCTCATCGAAACTGTTGATAGTGCGAAAATCGCCGGTGCGTTGTTTGCTGTCGCGCACCATTTGGCAGGTCATCATGCCTGCGGCTTCGGCGGCTTTAAGCTCTTCCACCACGTCGGACACAAACAGCACTTGCTTAGGGCTTAGGCTGATGGTGTTGAGTATGTTGGCGTAGGCTTGTTTATCTAATTTGTTACCGGTACGGGTATCAAAATGGCCGCTAAACATTTCGGTTAAATCGCCGCCATCACTGTGACTGAACAGCAGTTTTTGGGCTTCAACCGAACCCGAAGAGAAGCTGTAAATACGCAGTTTTTGCGCACTAAAACGGTTAACCGCTTCGATAAAGTCGGGGAAGATATGGCCTGTAAATTCGCCATGGGCGTAACCTTGCTTCCAAATCAAACCCTGTAGGGTTTTGAGTGGGGTCGCTTTGCGGTCTTCATGCACCCATTGCTGCAAAATTTCAGTCACGCGGGCTAAATCGGCATCGGGTTCGAGGGCGATATCTCGGGTGTCGCAGATACAGTTTTCCACCAAGACATTGTGTTGGTTCTGCGCTAAAAAGTCTGGTAAGGCTTTGACAGAATAGGGGAATAGCACATCTTGGATAAAGGTTAGGTCTGTCGTGGTGCCTGCTGTGTCTACGACTATGGCTCTGATACCCATAATGTTTTGATACTCCACAATATGTTGGCTAAAAAATGCAACCCCGATCCTAAGCGTTATTGGGGTAATTGGCTAGTGGATTTCGCCCTTAGACCGTGGGAGATTGTGCACCATATCACTCAGCTATTCGACTGAAACTTAATTAAATGAGGAATTTTAGAGGCTTATCTAGTGGATATGGATGAAATACTGGATTTAGTGGGGATAATTATGCTGTTTATGATCCCACAGTTTGTTGTCGGCATAAGACTATGGTCTTAATAGCTAAGGGAAATTTTGGCTGTTATTGTAGCTTTACTATCTTTCGACTGAATTTGTTCGCCTTTAGGGTTTTAGGGATGAGGTCGAGCGCGCCCCGCACTGATGAGACTGTTTATGAAATATTTACCCGCATTTGGCTTAGGTATTCTGTTGGCGGTATTTAGCTTTGTGAGTTTCGCTCTGGTTGCCACGGCGGGCTATATGTACGCTTTGCTCGGAAGTGTCGATAACCTCAGCCACACTAGCCCAGTTTATCTGGGGTTAGGTGCCCATGATGCGGGCTTATTATTGCTGCTCTCTGGGCTGATGTTATTTAGCTATCAGCGGCTTTTTCCTCGATTGCCATTCGATTGGTATGCAGCGGTGGCGATGCAATTACCCTTAGGTTCCTTAGTGCTGTGGGCGGATGGGGTTGCCTTTAATCTTACTGATTTTTATGGCGTAGCCAGAGCCTTAACTCTGTTTAGCGCCACCTTTGGAGTGTTGATTATTTTTGGCTTATTACAGCGCCGTAGCCGCAGGCTTGCTCGGGCTTAATCGGTCATTTGTTGGCCTTAAACTGGCCTTGCTGAAATAAAATCCGTAAAATCATTGGCCTAAATGGATTTGAGTCGTAAGAGTAGGAGCCAATGAGTTCGATTGAATTTGATATTCCCGAAGATCACCGTATTCCCTTTCAGAAGTATTACAAACAAAAAATCGCCCCTAAATGTGCCCCCTTTGAAGCAAAGCGTGAAGGCGTGAACCAAAGGCGGCGTGAAAATGCCAAGTTCACCACCCCAATCTACTACATATGCATCACGGTGATTTTGGGTGCCTTCGCTGGGCTGCTCGGGGTGCAGTTTATGCTGGTGCCTATGGATTATTTTGTGCCTTTGATGATTGGCGCGTTTCTGCCGACTCCCGTGATAGCGATAGTGGCGATTGCCTCGGGAAAGGAAAGCAATGAACTCTATAATGCCGCCTTTGAAAAACTCTATCCCATTAGTCTCAAGTACTTCGGCAATGATTATGCATTAACGAGGGAACCTAAGGTGGACTTCTCAACCTTCCTTGAGTTGGGGTTGCTGCCTAAAACCGATAAGCAGTATGCGCAAAATTGCCTTAAGGGAACCTATAACAAGGTGCCGTTTCAGTTTTATGAGGTCGATGCTTACAACACTAAATCGAACAATAATGGCTCGGTTGAGCGAGAGACCATTTTCAATGGTGTGCTACTGGTGTGCAATATTCCCAAGCGATTCAACGGCACGACCTTGTTAGTCACGGATAAGGGCAGTTTAAAAAATCGTATTGAGGGGTTTAAGACAAAGCTGTCGCGGGTCAAGCTTGAGGATGTACGTTTTGAGCGTTGTTTTGAGGTGTATAGCAGTGACCAAGTCGAGGCGCGCTACTTACTCAATCCCTTGATGATGGAAAATCTCTTGGCCCTAGGCCGCGAGTTAAATGCCGAGGTAGAAGCCTGTTTCTATCAAAAACAATTGCTGATTAAGATCCCGACAAAACACCATTTCTTTATCAATCAACTCGATTTAGATCGCCCCATCGATTTTAAGCTCAATATCGAGCGGATGTTTACCGAGTTAGGTTATACCTTCTCGATCATCGATACCTTAAGGCTCGATAAACATACCGGGTTATAGCGACAGTCGCCTCAATAGCAGCCACAGAATGTGGCTGCTTTATGCGGCAGCTTAAAACATGACTTTTGGCACTTATGGGTGACTCCCCGTGCTCGTTAATATCAAGCTTCAAACTTTGATGGAGCAAGATGATGAACACGATTTTCACCCTGTCGCAATTTGTGCATATTACCGCGGGCGCACTGGCATTAGTGTTATTTTGGATGCCTGCCATGCTGAAAAAGGGCAGCGCGAACCATAGTCGTTTTGGCCGTTATTATGTTTATGCCATGTACACAGTGGCGGCGACGGGTGTGGCGATGGCAACGACGGGCCTGATTGATCCGCTCGCGGTGATTAAACAGCCTGCGGCCAACGCTGACGCCTTAGCAGCGCAGATTGCAGATCGTAAAAATGCTTGGATATTTCTCATCTATATCAGCTTGTTAACTCTAGTAACCGTGAGGCATGGCGTGTTGGTTCTGCGTTACAAGGCGCAGCGTCAGCAATTAAAATCGCCGCTGCATTTGTCGTTAATGCTGAGCTTGACGTTACTTGGCCCTGTGATGGCGATATGGGGATACCAAGAAAAGCTGATCCTCGCGATGATTTTCGGCCTGTTAGGCACTACGGTTGGGGCGGGATTCTTGCGTTATAGCGTTAAGGCGACCCTGACCAAATTAGAATGGTGGATAGAGCATTTGGGCGCCATGATTGGTTCGGGTATCGCCTGTTACACCGCCTTTTTCGCCTTCGGTGGCAGCCGTTTGTTTATCGACCATGGCAATTTGCGTCTGTTGTCGTGGACACTGCCAGGGGTTATCGGTTTTGTGGTGATCCGCTATTTAAGCAGTAAGTATCAACGTCGTTTTGCGGATTAACCTGAAACGTAAAAGCATAGGGAGCCGTAAAAAGACAGGGGCCGCCTAAGCTGCCCCTATATTGAGATAATGTGAGCGGTTTTACCCGAGTTACACCTTGGTCTCGGCGGCAACATTGGCCGCCTTAGCGGATTCGAGCCACTGATCCATCTTTTGCTCCAATAAATCTAAGGGCAAGGCGCCATTTTCAAGCAGCCTGTCGTGGAAGACTTTAATATCAAACTTATCGCCCAAGGCTTTTTTGGCCTTAGTGCGCAATTCGATAATTTTCAGCTCGCCCAGCTTGTAACCTAAGGCTTGTCCCGGCCAAACCACATAGCGCTCGATTTCGCCCGTGGCTTCAGAGAGGTGTATTCCTTCCGTTGTCACTGCATAATCAATGGCTTGCTCACGGCTCCAATCCTTGGCATGCATACCCGTATCGACCACTAAGCGCACCGCGCGGTGTAACTCAGACTGCAAGCGGCCAAGGTCATTAATCGGATTATCCTGATACATGCCCATCTCGGCGGCTAAGCGCTCTGCATACAGCGCCCAACCTTCTCCCGCGGCATTAGAGTAAAAAATGGTACTCAGCAGCGGCAAGGTATCCGACAGACCGATGAGCGTCTGTAGATGATGGCCGGGATTGGTCTCGTGGTAGGTTAAGGTTTGCAGCGAATAGGAGGGCAGCGCCGCCATATCGTACAGACTTATCCAGAAGGTGCCCTTACGCGAACCATCTTGAGAAGGCGCATCGTAAAATGCACCGCTGGTTGCGGCGGCGCGACTGTCTGGCACGGCTTCAACCGCAACATCTTGATTAGGTAACAGCCCAAACCACAACGGTAATTTGGCGTTCACTTTCGTCAGATAGCCGTGAATGTCCGTCATTAATTGCTGTTTACCCTCGGCGGTGTTGGGGTAGATATATTTAGGATCCTTAAGCAATCGCTGCATGCGCTCGCCAACTGTGCCTTTGCGGTAACCCACTTGTTTGAGTAACACATCCATCTCGGCGGTAATGCGGGCAACTTCGTCTAATCCCAGTTGGTGGATCTCATCTGGGGTCATCTCCGAATTGGCGAGGTGCTTAATCATCGCCTTGTAGAGTTTAGCGCCTTGAGGTTGGTGTCCGAGTCCCGCCACATGGGTGGCCTTGAGGCGAACGGCTTGCAGTGCGGAAATCAACTGGCGCGTCGCAGGGTAATATTTGGTCTCCACCAGTTCGGCGGCTGAGTTCACCAACGCCTCACTTTCTGGTACTTGGGCGGCGGTTAATTTGGCTTTAAAACTGCTGACCAAGGGATGTTCATTAGCATGGTGCACTAATTGTTGCTGCAACACGGCTATGGTCTTATCGATAATAAAATCGGGTGGGATCACGCCCATTTGCACGTCTTGATCCAGCTTATCGATAACTGTGCCCATGGCGGCTGGGTACATGGTTAAGCGGTTAAGATAGGCCTTAGCTTGCTCAGGGGTGGTGACTGCAAACTTATCTTCCATATACCCCGGAAATTCAACATGCAATCCAGATAAGTGGTTGACGACATAAGGTAAAAACCAAACACCGTATTCTCCGAGCATAGT
This sequence comes from Shewanella seohaensis, assembly GCF_023283775.1. Classification (NCBI taxonomy): domain Bacteria; kingdom Pseudomonadati; phylum Pseudomonadota; class Gammaproteobacteria; order Alteromonadales; family Shewanellaceae; genus Shewanella; species Shewanella seohaensis. The sequence continues at coordinate 103,611 of NZ_JAKILE010000016.1, read as the reverse complement.
GCCATAGGCCACGGTTTCGGCTGGCAGCAATGCGCCAGCGATTTCAGATTTTATCGAGCCTAAACTCACTTGCTCCGAGGCGCTAAGCTGGCTGGTATCGATAGCATTGAGTTCAGTTAATATGGCCTTAAGCGCTTTACGGCGATGATTTTCCCCCGATGGGCTGTAATCGGTCAGCTTAGAAAGCACATCCTTGCCTGCCTCATCCTCGGCCACGCCATAATAGGTAGCGATTTCGGGTCTAAGGGCAAAATAACGCTGGGTGATTGGCGCAAGTTGTTGCTTAAGGCTCAATACTTGGACGGCCTTTTCGGCCTTGGCCTGCTCAGCGGTTTGATTGGTCTGTGTTGGGTTTGGATCGCTACAGCCCGTTGCTAACATGGCCAGCATTAAAGCATTTATTATTCTTTTCATCGGGTTACTCATACAAAGACATTGAGGCAAATCCGTTATCGAACAGCCCCCCCAAGCGTTAAACCGTGTTTAGTGTGATCAAGCTCAAATTTGAACGGTTATCCTAGCAGTTTATTGCATCTAAACCGCAAGAATTTTGTTACTCGTTTTAGTGAGTGCTTTGGATTGACTCATGGTTGTAAATTTTTGGGCTTAGCCAGTAATTCACCCAATTGGCATTTAGTTGACATAGTCAATTAATATCGATATTGTTGACACTGTCAACTATCTAGAGATGTCATTATGTCTGCCACTTCCCTCGGTGAAACCTTGCACAGATTAGTGCATGCCTACAAAAAACAGCTGCGTGCGGATATTGCCGCGCAGCAGATTGAATTGCCTGTCACCCATATTCGAGCGCTCAAGGGGATTTGCCGTCATCCCGAGGCCACGGCGCAATCTATTGCCCTACGTATGCAGCGGGATAAAGCTCAAATTACGCGGGTGCTCAATGAGCTACAGCAGGCTGGTTATATCCTAAAAGTCGATAATCCTAAGGATGGCCGTAGCCAGTTATTGAGACCGACGGCTCAGGGCGAGCAGTTGATGACGCAAATTATTGCCGCCGAAAAAGCCACCGTTGCCCATATGACTCAAGCGTTGGATCAGGATGAAATTGCGGTGTTTATCCGTATTGCCAACCAGATCAGCGATAGTGTGGCGGAAAGCTAACGATTGAGTGCCACTTATCTTTTTGGAGTTTAAGTATGAACAGACCCGCTCCGCGCGAATTGACCGTGATAGGTAAAACCCAAGTCACGCCACATATGCTGCGTATCACTTTAGGTGGTGCTGGCTTTGCAGGTTTTCCTGCCGATCAAGAAAGCGCCTATATCAAATTACTGTTTCCGCAGCCGGGGGATGAGCGGCCATTAATGCGCACTTATACCATTCGTCAGCAGCGGACGAACGAAATCGATGTGGACTTTGTGCTGCACGATACCGATGGCCCCGCATCCCGTTGGGCAAAGTCGACTGAGATTGGGGATAGCATCCAAATCGGTGGCCCCGGACTGAAAAAATTGATCAATTTAGATGCCGAATGGTTTTTACTGGCAGGGGATATGACGGCCTTGCCCGCCATCAGCGTGAACTTGGCGCAATTGCCAAGCAATGCAGTGGGTTACGCTGTGATTGAGGTGCTAAGTGAAGCCGATATTCAGCCCTTAGTGCATCCTAGCAATGTGCAACTGCATTGGGTGATTAATCCAGAGGCCGACCCAGAAGGTAAGCCCTTGGCCGAACGCATTGCTCAGTTGCCAAAACTCGAGGGGCAAGGCGCCGTATGGCTCGCCTGTGAATTTAGCAGTATGCGCGCCCTAAGAAAGCTGCTTAAGCAGACATACTACTTACCGAAAAGCCATTTTTATACATCAAGTTACTGGAAAATCGGCTGTAATGAAGGCGAGCATAAGCTGGTAAAACAACAAGATGAGCAGTTAGAAAATGGCGCTCAATAACCGCAGATATGCTTACTAAACAAGGCCGCCAGCATCCATGGCGACCTTGTTTAGCTGAACCGCTCATTATTGATGTACTAACTTACCGTTTTTCACCACATCCTTGCAGGGATTCACGCCGTAGCTATAGGCGAGTTGTGCTGGGGTGGCGATATCCCACAGACAGAAATCCGCTTGTTTACCAACTACTAAGCTGCCGACATTCTCTTCAATCCCTAGTGCCTTGGCGGCATTCAATGTTAAACCCGCAAGCGCTTCCTCTGGGGTTAAGCGGAATAGGGTGCAACCCATGTTCAGCATCAGCAGGGTCGAGCAGATCGGTGATGAGCCGGGATTAAAGTCGCTGGCGAGCACCATAGGCACACCGTATTGACGCAATAAGTCGATAGGTGGTTTTTGGGTTTCCCGCAAAAAGTAAAACGCGCCCGGTAACAGCACGGCGCAGGTGCCACTTTCACTTAGGGCTTTAACACCAGCCTCATCTAAATATTCAATATGATCAACCGACTTAGCCCCTAAGCGTGCGGCTAATTCAGAGCCGCCCATATTGGATAATTGCTCGGCGTGCAGTTTGACTTGCAGGCCAGCCGCTTTGGCGGCGCTCAGCACGCGCTCGGTTTGCTCTAGGTTAAAGGCGATGTTTTCACAGAATACATCCACCGCATCGGCGAGGTTTTCGGCAATCACCGCAGGCAGCATCTTATTGATTATTAAGTCGACATAGCCGTCGCTATTGTCTTTAAACTCGGGCGGCACTGCATGGGCACCGAGGAAGGTGGTCTTCACATCCACATGGTGATGTTGGCCGAGTTCGCGGGCAACACGCAGGATTTTGAGTTCGGTTTCGGTATCTAAACCGTAGCCAGATTTAATCTCAACCGTAGTGACGCCTTCCTTCGCCAAGGCATTTAAACGCTGGCGACCGAGATCAAATAACTCGGCTTCGTCGGCTTCACGGCAGGCGTTAACCGTGGAAATAATGCCGCCGCCAGCACGGGCGATTTCCTCGTAGGTGGCGCCCTTTAGGCGTAGCTCGAATTCGTTGGCACGATTACCGGCAAATACTAAATGGGTGTGGGCATCAATCAGCCCCGGAGTGATCCAACCGCCCTTGCCCCTGTAAACAGGAATGGACAACACATCGAAGGCGGGCAGCTCGCTGCGTGGGCCTAACCAGGCAATTTTACCGTCTTTTACTGCGATAGCTGCATTGGTAATTGCGCCGTAAGGTGCTGATATGGAAGGGTCCATTGTTGCTACGTTAACGTCTATCCAAACCTGATCCCAAGACATTGTTATCCCTCGCTGCGTTGGCTTTTTAGCCCCGTAAACTCTTTATTATCGAAAGTTATGTGAGCTAGCTTGTATTTACTTGTATATACAAGCTAGGATTGTAGCCGCAATTTTGAACGTTTGAAAGTGGCTCAGTGTGTTGGTGTGTGAGTACCTACCATGCCAAACCTAGGTAGATTTGATCTTGAGGAAGTGTTTTGGCTACGCCTAAGTTTGCAGAAATTAAGCAATATATCATTGGCTGTATCGAGTCTGGTGAGTGGGAAGAAAATGCCCGTGTCCCCTCGGAAAATCAGCTGGCCGAACTGTTTGTCTGTAGCCGTATGACGGCGCGTCGCGCCTTAACTGAGCTGACAGATAACGGCGTGCTTGAGCGTTCGCAGGGACTTGGCACCTTTGTGGCCGGGCGAAAATCGCAATCCTCCATGCTGGCTATCCGCAACATTGCCGACGAAATCAAAGACCGTGGTCATGGTTACAGTGTGCAGCAGTTAGCACTTAGACAAGTGAATGCTACCGCGCCTATCGCCATCGCACTGGCGCTGGAGCTCGGAAGTCCGGTGTTTCATTCGGTGTTAGTGCATTGCGAGCAGGGCGTGCCGCTCCAAGTCGAGGAGCGTTATGTGAATCCTGCCTTTGCGCCTGATTACTTAGAGCAGGACTTTAGCGAGCAGACACCCCATGAATACCTGTCGCAGGTGGCTCCGCTGACCGAGGCGCACCACACCATCGAAGCGATTATTGCCAGTAGCGAATTGCAGCAGAGGTTAGCCATTCCGGCGACTGAACCCTGTTTACAGATTTCACGCCGCACTTGGTCGCGCCAAGGGGTGGTGAGTTTTGCCAAATTAGTACACCCGGGGAGCCGCTTTAAGCTCGGCGGACACCTGACATTCAATAAATAACGTACGCAAACAGCGGTGAAGGCTTATGGCATTCATCCGATGTTTAGCGACAAAAACACAATAAAAACAATAGCACTTAGCCGAATGGCGAGTGAGTTCAACAGGTTGAAAGAGGACATTTCAATGGACAAGCGACACGACCCAAGCCGCCGCATTATTGCGCCCCATGGTAGCCAATTAAGCTGCAAAAGCTGGTTCACCGAAGCGCCAATGCGCATGTTAATGAACAACTTACATCCAGATGTGGCCGAGCGCCCAGAGGATTTAGTGGTTTACGGCGGTATCGGCCGCGCGGCACGCGACTGGGACTGCTACGACAAGATTATCGAAGTGCTAAAACGCCTCGAAGATGACGAAACCTTAATGGTGCAATCGGGTAAGCCTGTAGGCGTATTCCGCACCCACGCCGATGCTCCACGCGTGCTGATTGCTAACTCTAACCTAGTGCCACATTGGGCAAACTGGGAACACTTCAACGAGTTAGATAAGCAAGGTCTGGCGATGTATGGCCAGATGACTGCGGGTTCGTGGATTTATATCGGGACTCAGGGGATTGTCCAAGGGACCTACGAAACCTTCGTTGCCGTGGCAAAACAACACTTTGGCGGCGTGGCTGCCGGTAAGTGGATCCTCACCGGTGGTTTAGGGGGTATGGGCGGCGCGCAAACGCTGGCCGGTACTATGGCTGGCTTCTCGGTGCTTGCCTGTGAAGTGGATGAAACCCGTATCGATTTTCGTCTGCGTACCCGTTATGTGGATAAAAAGGCCACTTCATTAGACGAAGCCTTGGCTATGATCAACGACGCCAATGCCTCGGGCAAACCCGTTTCTGTCGGCCTGTTAGCTAACGCCGCCGATGTATTTGCCGAATTGGTAAAGCGTGGCATTACTCCTGATGTTGTCACCGACCAAACCTCTGCCCACGATCCGCTGAACGGCTATTTGCCACAGGGCTGGACCATGGCGCAAGCTGCTGACATGCGTAAAACCGATGAAGCAGCCGTCGTTAAAGCGGCTAAAGCCTCGATGGCGGTACAGGTGCAAGCCATGCTGGATCTGCAAGCGGCAGGCGCGGCGACCCTAGACTATGGTAACAACATTCGCCAAATGGCCTTCGAAACCGGCGTTAAAAACGCGTTCGATTTCCCAGGTTTTGTACCTGCCTATATTCGTCCACTCTTCTGCGAAGGTATCGGCCCGTTCCGTTGGGTGGCCCTGTCTGGCGATCCTGAGGATATCTACAAGACCGACGCCAAAGTGAAGGAGCTGATCCCCGACAATCCACACCTACACAACTGGTTAGATATGGCCCGTGAGCGTATCGCCTTCCAAGGTCTACCAGCGCGTATCTGCTGGGTGGGCTTAAAGGACCGTGCACGTTTAGCCCAAGCCTTTAACGAGATGGTGAAAAACGGCGAGCTGTCGGCGCCGATCGTCATTGGTCGTGACCACTTAGACTCAGGTTCAGTCGCCAGCCCTAACCGTGAAACCGAATCTATGATGGACGGTTCTGATGCAGTATCTGACTGGCCATTACTGAACGCTCTGCTAAACACTGCCAGCGGCGCGACTTGGGTGTCGCTGCACCACGGTGGCGGTGTGGGCATGGGCTTTAGCCAACACTCGGGTGTGGTGATCGTGTGTGACGGTACTGAGGCCGCCGCTAAACGTGTTGGCCGCGTGCTGTGGAACGACCCAGCGACAGGCGTGATGCGTCATGCGGATGCGGGTTATGAGATCGCGAAAAACTGCGCAAAAGAGCAGGGCTTAGATCTGCCCATGCTTAAAGACTAACAATTCAACACAAACCGTGAAAAACAACGACAAGAATACGGATGTAAAAATGAAATCAGTCAATCATTTAGTATTAACGCCCGGTAGTTTAAGTCTGGCGCAACTGCGTGAAATCAGCCGCCATAAGCTGACACTCGAACTGGCACCAGAAGCGATAAACGATATCAACACCAGCGCGCAAATCGTGCAAAAGGTGTTGGATGAAGGTCGCACCGTTTACGGCATCAACACAGGTTTTGGTCTGCTGGCCAACACTAAGATTGCCCCGGAAGATCTGCAATTACTACAACGCTCTATCGTGTTATCCCACGCGGCGGGCACGGGCCAATACATGCAGGACGCCACTGTGCGCCTGATGATGGTGTTAAAAATCAACTCTTTAAGCCGTGGCTTCTCTGGAATCCGTTTAGAAGTGATTAACTTTCTTATCAGCCTAGTGAACGCCGAGGTTTATCCTTGCGTGCCTGAAAAAGGTTCTGTGGGTGCCTCTGGCGACTTAGCGCCGTTAGCCCATATGTGTCTGCCGCTGTTGGGTGAAGGCGAGATGAGCTATCAAGGTCAGATTATTTCGGCCGCCGAAGGCTTAGAAATCGCCGGCCTCAAGCCACTCGATTTAGCCGCGAAGGAAGGCTTAGCCCTGCTCAACGGTACTCAGGCTTCTACGGCACTGGCGCTGGAAGGTCTGTTCCACGCTGAAGACTTGTTTGCTGCAAGCTCAGTGATTGGCGCCATGAGCGTCGAGGCGGCCATGGGTAGCCGCAGTCCGTTTGACCCACGCATTCATGCGGCCCGTGGTCAGAAAGGACAAGTCGATGCGGCCATGGTGTTCCGTCATCTGCTGGGCGAAGAGTCTGAAATCAGCTTGAGCCACATCAACTGCGAGAAGGTGCAAGATCCTTACTCACTGCGCTGCCAACCACAGGTATTAGGTGCTTGCTTGACCCAAATCCGCCAAGCGGCCGAGGTGTTAGGCACAGAAGCCAACGGTGTGACCGATAACCCGTTGGTATTCCAAGATACTGGCGACATTATCTCTGGCGGTAACTTCCATGCCGAGCCCGTTGCTATGGCAGCAGATAATTTGGCGATTGCGATTGCCGAATTAGGCGCGATTGCAGAGCGTCGTATCGCGCTGCTTATCGACTCTAGCTTGTCTAAACTGCCACCTTTCCTGGTTAAAAACGGCGGGGTGAACTCGGGCTTTATGATTGCTCAGGTCACCGCTGCTGCATTGGCGTCCGAGAACAAGACCTATGCTCACCCCGCATCTGTCGATAGTTTACCGACCTCGGCCAACCAAGAAGACCATGTGTCTATGGCGACTTTTGCGGCGCGCCGTTTACGAGATATGAGCGAAAACACCCGTGGCGTGTTAGCGGTTGAGTTATTGGCGGCCGCCCAAGGTTTGGACTTCCGCGCGCCATTAATGCCAAGCAAAGCGGTGGCGCAGGCGAAGGCTGAACTACGCGAAGTGGTTGCCTACTATGATAAAGACAGATACTTTGCGCCGGATATCGATGCGGCAACGGATCTGCTTTATACCGCCAGCTTCAATGCTTACTTGCCCCAAGGCGTATTGCCGAGTCTGTAATGCACAGTCTTTGGCGCCGATAACCCATCAGCGGGTGAAAAGTGCTGAAGCAAGCGACCAATAAAGTGAAAGGCATAGCGATTTGCTATGCCTTTTGTCTATCTTATGCGGCGATTTCGCTGTTTTTGCACTTTGTACTTTAGGTGTGTTTAACACCGCAGGATGAGTGCTTTTTTATCCAATCTTTACATTGTCAGCTTTGATGGCTGTCTATCCATCCAAAACCAGTAAATTTGAGGTGTTTTTAATCATCTCTTATTTCGTTTCGGCTTTAAATCCACACTTTATATAACCTTAATATGCCATTGTGAGACAAAATGGGCCTTGGTTGATGGACAAAATGTCTTTTGATGTATTTTGGGCTTATATCTTAATTTTAATCATTTTACTGAAATTAAACTCTGAAAGTATCAGTTTAAAATCTACTTTGTAGTGGTTTATTCTTTAGCTGGTAAATTGGGATCTCGATCTCATGTCATTATTTGTTATCTATTTTCACTTTAAGGATAATCTTAGATTAAGTGGGGGCTTTATTGACTCACTCAAACGATTGCAGCGTTACCACTGCAATTACCAAACTCATAACGACAAAAGTGTGAGAGAACGCTATGAACAGACGCCAGTTTTTTAAACTGTGTGCGGCCGGAGCGGCAACCTCAGCGATTTCAGCGCTGGGATTGATGTCCGAAAAGGCCTATGCAGCAGTGCGAGAGTTTAAGCTGATCGGAGCCAAAGAAACCCGTAACAACTGTCCGTATTGCTCGGTCGGTTGTGGCCTGCTGATGTACAGCCAAGGCAGTGGGGGCAAAAACTCTGAGCATGCTATTTTCCATATCGAGGGTGATGCCGATCATCCAGTAAACCGAGGTGCATTGTGCTCTAAGGGTGCAGGCCTTGTGGATTATGTTAACAGTCCACACCGTTTGCAGTACCCAGAATATCGCGCCCCCGGCAGCAACAAGTGGGAACGGATCAGCTGGCATGATGCCTTTAAACGTATTGCTCGTTTAATGAAAGATGACCGTGATGCGAACCTGATTGAGAAAAACGCCGATGGCGTAACGGTTAACCGTTGGTTAACCACAGGGATGATGACCTCATCCGGTATGGCCAATGAAAGTGGCTTAGCGACACAAAAATTTGCGCGCGCTTTAGGCCTAGTGGCTATCGATACTATTGCACGTAACTGACACTCCCCAACGGTAGCAAGTCTTGCTCCAACATTTGGGCGCGGTGCCATGACCAACCACTGGATCGATATTAAAAATTCTAACGTAGTGATTATTATGGGCGGTAATGCCGCAGAAGCTCACCCTGTCGGATTCGGCTGGGTCACAGAAGCTATGCAGCATAACAATGCTAAGTTGATTGTGGTTGACCCACGTTTCAACCGCAGTGCGTCATTGGCAGATCACTATGCCCCAATCCGCTCAGGAACTGACATAGCATTCCTTCTGGGTGTGATTCGCTATTTGATTTCGACCAATCAAGTTAACTTCGATTATGTGAAAGCCTATACCAATGCCAGTTATCTGGTGCGGGATGATTTTGACTTCCATGACGGCCTATTCTCAGGCTTTGATGAAGCAAAAGGCGAGTACAACAAAGAATCCTGGTTCTACCAACTCGACGAAGACGGCTATGCCAAAGTGGATGAAACACTTGAGCACCCGCGTTGTGTGTGGAACTTACTCAAACAACACGTAGAACGTTATGATTTTGCAACGGTAAGTAATATCACTGGTACGCCAACAGCGGACTACCAAGTGGTATGTGACGCCATTGCGAGCACTCATACTAAAGACCGTGTGGCAACCTTTATGTATGCGCTGGGCTGGACCCACCATAGTAAAGGTGCGCAGAACATCCGTTCTATGGCGATGATCCAGTTATTACTGGGCAACATTGGTCAGTTAGGCGGTGGTGTTAACGCATTGCGCGGTCACGCCAACGTTCAAGGTTCAACCGACATGGGACTACTGGCCCAAAGTTTACCCGGTTACCTTAAACTGCCAAACGATAAAGAACCGACCTTAGCGGCTCACTTGGCGGCGAACACGCCTAAGCCATTGCGCCCAGGTCAAACCAACTACTGGCAAAACTATCCGAAGTTTTATGTGTCCCTGCTTAAAGCCTTCTGGGGTGAAAACGCGACGCCTGAAAACGAGTTCGGTTATCAGTGGTTACCTAAGTGGGATCAGATGTATGACTTCGGTAAGCATCTGGACATGATGTACCGTGGCAAAGTGAACGGTTGCATCGTGCAAGGGGTTAACGCCATTAACTCTATGCCTAACCGTAACAAGAACATCAAGGCGCTGAGTAACCTTAAGTACTTAGTCGTGCTTGATAACTTGTCATCGGAAACCGCCACCTTCTGGCAAAACGAACCCGGTTTTAACGAGGTCGATACCGCTAGTATTCAAACCGAGGTCTTCCGCCTACCTGCGACCGTGTTCGCAGAGGAAGAAGGTTCGATCGTTAACTCTGGCCGCTGGATGCAATGGCACTATAAAGGCGCTAATCCTCCAGGCGAAGCGATGTCGGACTCAGAGATTGTCTCTGGTCTGCTGCAGGAGATAAAACAGCTATATCGTGAAGAGGGCGGCAAACTGCCTGAGCCCATTGAAGCGATTAACTGGAACTATACCGATCCGCACAACCCAAGCTCTATCGAACTGACGAAAGAGTTGAATGGTTACGATGTTGCGACCAAGCGTCAGATCAGCAGCTTTGCTGAACTGAAGGCCGATGGCAGTACCGCCAGTGCCTGTTGGATTTACGCGGGTTCTTGGACCGAAGCCGGTAACCAAATGGCTCGCCGCGATAACCATGACCCATCGGGTAAAGGTATTACGCCGGGCTGGGCTTTCGCATGGCCGCTTAACCGCCGTGTCCTCTACAACCGTGCCTCTTGTGATGTGAACGGTAAACCTTGGGATGAGCACCGTAAGATTGTCGAGTGGAAAGACGGCAAGTGGGAAGGGATAGACGTACCCGACTTCAATGCCAAGTTGAATCCACAGGAAAGTGCGCATCCTTTCATTATGCAGGCTGAAGGCGTGGGTCGTTTCTTCGCGCTCAAACTGCTTAAAGAAGGACCGTTCCCTGAGCATTACGAGCCTGTCGAATCGCCTATCGGCACCAACCCACTGCATCCGAATGTGGTGCACAGCCCTGTGCTGCGTTGGTTCGAAGGGGTGAAAGAGACCATAGGCACTAAAGAGGAATATCCCTACGCCTGTACCACTTACTCACTCACTGAACACTTTAACTTCTGGACGACACACTGCCGTTTAGCGGCGATTGCCATGCCAGAGACCTTTGTGGAAATGAATGAGCAACTGGCGGCAGAAAAAGGCATTAAGAATGGCGATTGGGTGAAAGTGAGCTCGAAACGTGGCCACATTCTCACCAAAGCCTTAGTGACTAAGCGTATGCGTCCATTGCAGGTCAATGGTCAAACGGTACACACACTCGGTATCCCACGTCACGGCAGCCATAACGCGCTAACACGTAAGGCCTATAGCTGTAACGTCCTTACCACTGAGATGGGTGATGCCAACACAGGTGTGCCTGAGTACAAAGCGTTCCTCGTGAATGTTGAAAAGGCGGAGGTCTGATAATGGCGACTCAAGATATCATTCAACGTTCCGGCACTTCGCAAGCGACTCCGCCTGCACAGGCGAGAGTCGGTGGCGTGAAGCAAATTGCGAAGCTGTTTGACGCGACTAAGTGTAATGGTTGTAAAGCCTGTCAGGTCGCTTGTTCTGAATGGAATGACCTGCGTGAAGAAGTGGGTTCGTTCCAAGGGACTTATCAAAACCCAGCATCTCTGTCGCCAGAGTGCTGGACCCTGATGAAGTTCAACGAGATCGAAGACCAAGGCAAATTACGCTGGCAGTTTACCCACAGTGCCTGTATGCACTGTGCGGATCCCGCTTGCTTAAAGGCCTGTTCTACCTCTGGCGCGATTGTTCAACATGCCAATGGCACTGTGGATTTCGATTCGGACAAATGTATTGGCTGTGGTTATTGTGCCAGTGCCTGTCCATTCGATATCCCGAAGATCAGCGCCGTCGACAACAAAGCCTACAAGTGCACTATGTGCTCTGACCGCTTGGCTGTTGGGCTGGAGCCTTCCTGCGTGAAGTCCTGTACCACGGGTGCACTGCGTTTTGGCACGCGCGAAGACATGCTGTTCTACTCCGAAAAGCGTGTTAACGAGCTGAAAGAACGCGGTTTTGCCAAGGCGGGACTCTACAACCCTGAGGGCGTAGGTGGCACAGGCATGCTGATGATATTGCACGATGTCACTCAGCCTGAAACCTACGAAATGCCAAAGGATCCGCAAATCCCATTGTCTGTCACCCTGTGGCAGGACTGGGTGAAACCACTGGGTACTGTCGGACTGCTTGCAACGGCGGCTGTGGCCTGCCTGCATAAGATCACCGTCGGTCGCAACATAGTGGAAGAGGACCAACCCGGCTATCAGCCGCCAGAGGACAAGGCGCAAGCGGAAGAGGAGGCCAAAAAATGAGCAAGCATAACAAGCAAGAAATGGTAGTGCGTCACAAACTGTTCGACCGCATCTGTCATTGGTTCATTGTGGCCGTGGGGCTAGTCACGTTTCTGACGGGCTTTTCCTTCTTCTATCCCTCCTTCCAATGGTTGGGCGCGATAGCGGGCACACCGCAATTGGCGAAATTTATTCACCCAATTGCTGGCCTGATGATGTGTTTACCGCTGATGTTGATGTTGGTGCGTTATTACCACCACAACAAATGGGAAAAACACGATCTGGCTTGGATGCTCGCCATCAAGGACGTGATGTTCGAGAACGAGGAAAAAATCCCGCCTATCGGCCATTACAACCCTGGCCAAAAAGTGCTGTTCCGTGCCTTTGTACTGACTTCCATCACCTTAACAGTGACGGGATTCATCATGTGGCAACCCTACTTTGCACCTTACTTCTCGGCCAATGTGGTGGGCTGGGCGATCGTGCTGCACGCCATTTGTGCGCTCATCATGTTGATGTTTGTGATGGTGCACTTTTGGATGGCGAGCTGGGTGGAAGGTTCTATCACAGGCATGCTTTACGGCAAGGTCTCTAAGGCGTGGTGCCGTAAACATCATCCGCTGATGTTGGATGAACATTCGGACGTGGAGAAACATTAATGAGTCATACAGCCGAGATACCTATGGTCCCCGGCAGCGAATCGCCGCTGGAGCTTAAACCCTTAAAGGCGGTGGACCCTAAAACTGTGTATCACAGACGGGCGCAGCGTTTGTTGTCGTTGGCCAAGGACTCGCCGCTGGCCGACTACTTTGAGCTATGCCGCCGTGTGGTTGCGATTCAGGCCAGATTGGCGGCGGAGGCTGACTTTGGTCAGCTTCTCGCTTGGGGGAAAGATGAAGCGATTCCGCTTTCCCACTTGGGTTCAGAGGCAGATAGCTACTGGCAAGGACTGCTACAACAACTGTTAAGCGATCTGCTGCCGCAGGTGGATGAGGATATGGCGAGAGTGCTGCGGTTGTTGATGCAGCAATCTCCAGAACAACTCACCTCCTGGGGCAGTGCATTGCGTCAGGGACATATGAGTGAAGTGCCCGCGCGCTTCAGTTTGTTTATCTGGGCGGCAATGGGGGTCTACTGGTCCCATTGGGCACCTATGGTGATTAAACGGATTGACCAACGCAAAGTCGTGCAGCAGAACCTATGCCCGATTTGCGGGTGTCATCCTGTGGCGAGTGTGATCGTCGACCAGCCGCGAGCGGGTCTGCGTTATCTGCATTGCAGTCTGTGTGAGAGCGAATGGCATTACATTCGCGCCCACTGCACTAGCTGTGGTCAGGATAAAGGGACGACGCTCTGGTCATTCGATGATGCCAAGGCGCAGGTGCGCATTGAGAGCTGCGACGAATGCCATGGTTACACCAAGATGCTGTTCATCGAAAAGTCACCGCTGATGGATGTAGCGGCCGACGACTTAGCGACCCTGATGCTCGACAGTGAGCTAAATGCCAAGGGCTTTGGGGCGACCACGGTCAATCCATTGCTACTGGCCCACGAAACTGAGCAATAACCAAAGTCGGGAAGGGCTCACCGAGTCCTTCCCCTTATATTTATCAAGATGATAAAAATGATGACCCAAGTACCCGATACATCCCAAGCCCTGTACCGCACGCTGCCGTCGATGGACAGTCTGCTCGTCGATGCGGCGTTAGCCCCTTTGCTGCAAAGCTATGGTAAAGCGGCGGTAAAAGCGGCGCTGGATAGCCAGTTACGCACGGCGCGTGAGCTGATAGCTCAGGAGCGACGTTTACCCGCTTGGTGTGCTAACCCGTCATTATTGAACGGATATTTGGTTGATCAATTGTCTAAGGACTATAGCCATAGTCTTAAACCCGTGTGGAACCTCACGGGAACTATCCTGCATACCAATCTTGGTCGCGCCCAGCAGTCTGAGGCGGCCATTCGGGCGGTGACCTCTGTGATGCGTTATCCGACGCCGCTGGAGTTTGAGTTAGCCGCCGGTGAGCGCGGCCATCGGGATAATGCTATTAGTGGGTTAATCCAGCGCTTAACAGGGGCTGAGGCCTGCTGCGTGGTGAATAATAACGCCGCTGCTGTGCTGCTGATGTTGTCGGCGGTAGCGGCGGGCAAAGAAGTGATCGTCTCCCGCGGCGAGCTGGTGGAAATTGGCGGCGCCTTTCGTATTCCGGACATTATGCGCCAAGCGGGCTGCACCTTAGTGGAAGTCGGCAGCACTAATCGTACTCACCTCAAAGACTATGAGCAGGCGATCACCGAAAATACCGCCGCTATTATGAAGGTGCATACCAGCAACTACCATATCAGTGGTTTTACCGCCTCGGTGGATGAGGCCAGATTAGGCCAACTCTGCCGCGATCGTGGTGTTGCGTTGATCTCGGATCTTGGCAGTGGTTCACTCACCGACTTACGCCGTTTTGGCCTAAAACAAGAGCCAACCCCCCAAGCCATGCTGGCGGATGGCGTCGATCTGGTCAGCTTCTCCGGCGATAAACTCCTCGGCGGCCCGCAATCGGGTTTGATTGTTGGCAAACAGGCGCTAATTAATAAGCTTCAAAGCCATCCGCTAAAGCGTGCATTGCGCTGCGACAAGCTGATTCTCGCGGCGCTCGAGGCAACGCTGATCCACTATCTCAACCCCGAAACCTTAGACAAAGAACTGCCAATTATGGCTAAGTTTGCCCGTAGCCAAGCTGAGTTACGCCAAATCGGTGAGCGTCTGCAGCGCGCCTTAGCACCGCTGTTTGCCCCGAGCTATGGCATCGAATTAGTGGAGTGCCAAACCCAAGTCGGGAGCGGCTCACAGCCCGATACCTTTTTACCCTCAATCGCCCTGTGCTTTAACGCGCAAGAGGGTGGCAGTCTAACGCTGCTCGAGCAGCATTTTAAGCAGGCGCAGCGGCCTGTGATTGGTAGAATGGCCCAAGATCAACTTCGTCTCGACCTGCGCGGTATCGATGATGAGGCCGAATTATTGGCTGAACTCAGCACCTTAGGTGTGCAGCTATGATTATGGTCACCGCGGGCCACGTCGACCACGGCAAGAGCACGCTGATCCGTGCCTTAACGGGTATGAACACCGACAGGCTCCCCGAAGAAAAACGCCGTGGCATGACCATCGATCTCGGCTACGCCTTTATGCCTCTGCGAGATGGCACTCGCTTAGCCTTTATCGATGTGCCCGGCCATGAAAAATTCATCAATAACATGCTGGTGGGCGTGAGCCATGTGCGCCACGCGCTGCTGGTGTTGGCCTGTGACGACGGCGTGATGCCGCAAACCCGCGAGCATCTGCAAATCCTCGCGCTTTTACCGCTCAATAGTTTGACCTTAGTGCTGACCAAGCGGGATTTGGTCGATGACCAAACCGCCGCCAAGTTGACTCAAGAGGGGATGGCGCTGCTTGCCGAATACGGTATCGAGGCCAGTGGCGTGTTTGAAGTCTGCGCGAATAATGCAGGCGATGCGGGAGTAGAAACTCTTAAACAACATATTTTGGATATTGCCGAGCTGCAATCGACCCAAGCGGAAGATGCCAGTAGCTTTAGGATGACGCTCGATCGCGCCTTTAGCGTTAAAGGCGCCGGCTGCGTGGTCACGGGCACTGTGATTAGCGGCAGTGTGTGTATCGGCGATAGCCTCTACAGCTCTGGGCAAAAAGCAAAATTACGGGTGCGCGGCATTCACTGCCAAGGGATGGAAGTCCACAGGGCCTTAAGTGGCACTCGGGTCGCCTTAAATCTTACCGGGGTCGATAACCACAGGGCGCCAGCCCGCGGTGACTGGTTAAGCAGCCTGCCTCAGGCTGAACTGTGTGCTAGACCCGTAGTGCAAATTCGCAGTTTTGAACCCTTAACCCATTGGCAAAATGTGCATTGTCACCACGGCGCCGACCATACCTTAGGGCGGATTTCCTTGCTCGATGAGGCCGATGAGCAGGGGCGTTATCTGGCCGAGATTGTGCTCGATAAGCCGCTGCTGCTGTGTCAGGACGACCCGATAGTGCTCAGGCACATTGGCGGCAAGCAAACGCTGGGCGCGGGGCGGGTGCTGGCATTAAAAGTCCCCAATCGTAAGAAGCGTACGCCGGAGCGTGTGAGTAAGTTGCAACAGCTGGCCAAGCTCTCCAATTCGGTGAATGTGCTGGCGCTACTCGGCCAGAGTGAGGCGCTCAGTATTGATGAAGTCCGTTGGCGCTGGCAGCTAACAGATGAAGGGCTCGCAGCCATGCTGGCGCAGGCGGGGCTGACTCGTCTCGGTGCCTATGGGCTATCTACCCAGCTACTCGAGCAAGAAAAACAGCAGTTTATCGAGCTGTTACGTGAGTATCACCAACAGCATCCCGACCAATTAGGGCTGGGGCGTAATCGTCTGCAACGCATGAGCCACAGCATATTACCCAACGAGCTGGCCAATAAGGTGCTCGATAGCCTCTGCCAAGACGGTCAGATGGTGCTGCGCGGCGCTCTGCTGCAGTTGGCGGATCACAGGATTGTCCTCGATAGCGAGGCGCAGCAGTGTTGGCAACGCTTGGCCCCTTGGTTGGCGCTGCAAACCTCGCCCGTGTGGGTGACTGAGATGGGAGAATATCTCGAACTCGAGCCCGCCAAACTCAGATTGCTGTGTTTTCAACTGGTGCAACAGGGCTTTATTACCGCTGTGGTGAAGGATAGGTATCTGCTGAGTGAGCAGCTGTGCCACTACGCCAATCTAGTGCGTGAGCATGTGGAAACCCACGGCAAGCTCGAAACCGCAGAGTTTAAGGATCTGATTGGCCTAGGCCGTAAGGTCAGTATTCAGCTGTTGGAGTTTTTTGACCGCAGTGGTTTTACCCGTAGGAAATATCGCAGTAATAGTCGGGAGATCCGGGATGGGGAACTGTTTTATTCCCATGAGAATTGGCGGAAGAACATAGGAGTCGAACCTACCCAGGACTGCTGGCAGCCCTACCCGGATTTGAAATCCGGACGCCTCACCGGAGACGACGTTCTTCCATTCGAAGACAGACCGATAGTAGAAAATGCTTAAACCTGAATCAAGCGCATTCGTATTTCGTTAGTCGCTTTGTGACTTGAGTCGAACTTTACTAGCAAACCAATTGTTTTTATTTGAATTAATGAGTTTAGAGGGTCGCTATGGAATATCATTCACACGCCGTGGTTACTGAAAGAAAGGTGACCCTTTTAGAGCAGGGACAGGCCTCCGAGTTAACCGATTATGTGGCTAACGAGGTGCGAGTGGCGCTGGTGTATAACGGCATCGCCCACACTGTGATGCTCGCCAGCCCAGAAAATCTCGAAGAGTTCGCCATTGGCTTTACCTTGTCGGAGCGGATTGTTTCCCATGTGAATGAAATCAAAGGGGTGGATCTGGAGTTTACCCCCGAAGGCGTGCTCATTCAGGTGGAGATCACCCAAAGATGTTTTATGGAACTCAAGCAGCAGCGGCGCAATATGGCAGGGCGCACTGGCTGTGGCCTTTGTGGTGTGGCGCAATTGGAAGAAGCGGTTAAACCCGTTATCCGCGTCGACTCGGACGCCAGATTTAATATCGATCATCTGCAGCTTGCCCTTGAGCAGATCAAAGAGAATCAACATCACTTTAAGCTCACGGGTGCAACCCACGCCGCCATGGGCTTAGACGAGGAAGGACAAATCATCGCCGCCTTTGAGGACATAGGTCGGCACATTGCACTGGATAAATTAATCGGTGGATTTTCAATGCGTCAGGCAGAGCGACCTGTCGCCGTGTTGCTCACTAGCCGTGCCAGTTTTGAAATGGTGCAAAAGGCCGCCAGTGCCAATATCCAAATTCTGTTTGCTATGTCCGCCGTGACTTCACTGGCGTTGGAATTAGCAGAGAAAAGCAACATCACGCTTATCGGTTTTTGCCGTAATGGTAGAGCCACGCTCTACACCCATAGTTATCGACTGTTGGGGATAAATCGTGGCTGTTTAGCGAAAGCCATCTAAAGCGTGTCGCCACACAATTAAGATTCTTTAGCGCCTTATTTTTAAGGGATTGTGCCTTGCTTGTGTGGCAACAGGTATAAGCCTTGTGCTTATTTTTTTATAGTCTCGTTCATTAGGGTAATGACATGACATGGCAACAATTTAAACAACAATATTTAGTCCGTTTTTGGGCTCCTATGCCTGCAGTTATCGCCGCCGGTATCCTTTCTACTTACTATTTTGGGTTAACTGGCACTTTTTGGGCTGTCACGGGGGAATTTACGCGCTGGGGCGGGCACTTACTGCAACTGGTAGGGGCAAATCCTGAGACTTGGGGTTATTTCAAAGTGATAGGTTTACAGGGCTCTCCCTTAGACCGCATCGACGGCATGATGATCATCGGCATGTTTGGTGGTTGTATTGCGGCGGCGCTGTGGGCGAATAACGTTAAGCTGCGTATGCCACAGAGCCGTATCCGCATCGTTCAGGCACTTATCGGCGGCATTATTGCGGGCTTTGGTGCGCGCTTGGCGATGGGCTGTAACTTAGCGGCCTTCTTCACCGGGATCCCACAGTTTTCCTTACACGCATGGTTTTTTGCCCTCGCGACGGCGGCGGGCTCTTACTTTGGCGCGCGTTTTACCCTGCTGCCCATGTTCCGCATTCCAGTGAAATTGAAGAAAGTCGATAAGGCGACGTCGGTTAAACAGGATGAAAACCAAGCCAGACGGCGTTTTCGTATCGGCATGTTAGTGTTCGCGGCTATTATCGGCTGGGGATTACTGACCATGTTCAACGCGCCTAAACTGGGTATCGCCATGCTCTGCGGCGTGGGTTTTGGCCTGTTGATTGAGCGGGCACAAATCTGCTTTACCTCGGCATTTCGCGATATGTGGATCACCGGACGCACCCATATGGCCAAGGCGATTATTCTCGGTATGGCGGTGAGTGCCATCGGGATTTATAGCTATGTGCAATTAGGTGTGCCGCCGAAAATCATGTGGGCTGGCCCGAATGCGGTGATTGGTGGCCTGCTGTTTGGATTTGGCATTGTGCTGGCCGGTGGTTGTGAGACGGGTTGGATGTACCGCGCCGTCGAAGGCCAAGTGCATTTCTGGTGGGTTGGTTTAGGTAACGTGCTGGGTTCAACCCTGCTGGCCTATTACTGGGATGATTTAGCTCAGCCATTAGCCACAAGTTGGGACAAGGTTAACTTGCTTTCAAGCTTTGGTGATAAGGGCGGTTTATTGCTGACCTATCTGCTGCTGGCGCTGTCGTTTGCGGCCATGTTGCTATGGGAAAAACGTTTCTTTGCCCGTAAGGCGAAGCGGGATGAACAACTGATCGCGGAGGCGGCGTAATGAGTCAATATATTCCAGATTATCAACTCGATATGGTGGGCGAGCCTTGCCCTTATCCCGCAGTGGCAACCCTTGAGGCTATGCCGACACTGAAACCGGGGGAGATATTAGAAGTCATCAGCGACTGCCCGCAGTCAATCAATAATATTCCACTCGATGCCAAGAATCATGGTTATAAAGTGCTAGAAATTGAGCAAAATGGGCCAACGATTCGTTATCTGATCCAGCGTTAATTAAGCCATTTGAGGCTATCACGGCAAAGAAAAAGCGCTGCATTGGCAGCGCTTTTTGCTCTTAGCCTTGGCAATCGGCTGGTAGATATTCGTCGGGAATATCGTTACTACTACATACCCAAGTGACGTTATTTTGCTCGTCGACTTGGGGTGATAAATACACATCAAAGCCTTGATAATCCCCTAAGGCTTCGCCAGCAACAAAACCAACAATCCCCTCGGAATAAAGGTTAAAGGTGGTTAGCTGCTCATCAGTAAAGCCAAGCGGCTCTATCTCGGTCGGCCAGGCTTTATGGCTTTGGTAGTATTGAGTCAGCACCTCGGTAATGGGGGCTAATGATTGGTGCAACTGATCAATATGCTCGATAGCCAGTGCAGCATCGGGCACTTTAGCGGACTCAGTGTCCATTTGCTGAGTACTGGTAGCGTAGTTGGCATCATCATAGTTAATGCTGGCTGCGCCCGCTTTCTCTTGGTATTCCTTATAAGCGGGAATCGCGACCGCAGCGGCCACACCGATAATCGCCGCAAGGATGATAATCCCGCCGCCCGCCGTACCCATACGTGGCATAAACAGGCTAAAGAGGTAGGCAAATACACTGCGAGAAGGCGCTGAATACACTTTACCTTGCGCGGTCGCTTGTACTCTTGCCATACGTTTAGTCAGCCATGGATAACTGCTGTTCAGCTCATGGAAGGACATCCAAAATCCGCTCGACTCTTGGGTTTGGCGAATATATTGATCCACATTCATCCGTTTCCACTGCTCAACCCCTGCGGCTAATACGGCAACTGCATTGGTGGCCGAACGTAAGCTATTGCAGCAGCGCAGACCGTGTAGGTCGCAGGTGTACTCGCAGGCGCGGGCGTAGGCGGCGCCCACTAACGGCAGCCAAGTGGCGAACACTAACAGTGGCTCTTTACCAATATGGTTACGGCGAATATGGCCCAGCTCATGGCCGATATAGAAGTTAAGGGCGTCTTTATCGGACTCGAGTGCATCCACAATCGAGGAGAACAGCACTATGTAGTTACGGCGCAGGAAGCGGGTGGCGAGGGCATTTAGCATACCATCGGCGGCTAACAGGTAGGCGCGGGGCGGTTCTTTCACCTCTAAACGCTCACAGCAGGCGAGGTATTGCTTGTGTAAGTCGGGGAACTGCTCAGGGCTGATCTCAACCGCAGTGCCCTTTAAATAGCTGATAAACGCCGAGTGGGTGAACAGATAAATGATGAAAAACATCAGCACATAAATCAGGGCGAGACCTTTGGTGGCTAAGATCAGCACGGCCCAAATCAGTCCCGAAATAATCGCTAAAATTGTAAACAGTGACTTTTCTTTCGAATAGACGGTATCGGCCATTTGAATGGGGTTGTCGTTCCCTGTACTAATCGCTTGTTCCATGTTGATCCTTTTCCTAGTGAAATAACAAAGCGGCGTGAAAATAGTCAATTTCACTAGGAAATTCAATCTCTATAACTGGAATAACCGATAATTTACCTTTAAGTGCTAAAAATGGCTTAAGGTGCTAGGGCGTGTTGACGTTTCGAGATTAGATTTTGTTCGTTCTGGCAAGCACGTGCTCGCGAAACGAGGAATGATGTGTAGTTATTCTACTCAAATGACGAGTGACAAAGAGCAAGTGCTTGCTAGACGAACCCTTCGGGCAGCATTTGGCTGGCGTTTCTGCAGCGTTATCGTCCGTTTATGTAGAATAACTACACTGCACGGACTTTGCCTTGCATAAAAGCCAGCCTCATTGCTGCAAAAATAACCCTGAAACGTCAACACGCCCTAGTACGGCGGTGCCATTTTTAATCGCGTTTTGCGCCAGTTCGTAAACCTGCTTCTCGGCCACATCGACTACCGCTTGGTGTTCTTCGCTGAGTAGTTCCATCTCTTTGCCCATCACATCCATCGATGCGCCTAGGCTTTCAATTTGCGCGTTAACCTCAGCATCTTTTTCCCCGGAGGCGAGATTGACTAAGAGTTTGCTGGTTTCGGTGCTGATGGCATCACCCTTAACCTGCATTTGCTCACCCAGACGCTGCATCTTCTCGCCTTGGATTTGCATTGGGCGCACAGCCTCTTTCACTTGATTTACAAGGGCTGGATCGGTAATCACATAGCGGTTTCCGCCAGTCTTAACCCACAGATAGTCCGTTTGATACGCATTGCCTTGGTGTTTGAGTTTGTTCCAATCTTGGCTCTCACCCGCGCCGATAGTGAGTTCGCCATCTTGACGCACATAAATCCACGAAAAATCGGGATAATTGCGGCTATTGATCGAGATTTGGGTGTCGCTAGATGATTGGGTGCTTGCCTGCTGTGCAGCCCAAATCCCACAGGGGATAAGTGCGAGGATTAATAAACCGCCGAATATTTTGGTGTGAGTGTTCATAGTGCTTCCTTGTATAGGGATAAGTGTGATGACCCACTGACTAGGCAGAATATGTGCCAACTAAATATTCATTATTTATCAATTAAATAAAAACACTGTCCGCTTGATAAGTCTAAAGTGTCCGCACTTTGGCTGTTAATGTGTCCGCGCGATTGTCCGTTGAGTGGACACTCTTGGGATAACGTCTGTGGCTGCACTACACTTATTCGGGTTTATGAAATGTCGAGCTGCTATTGAGGGGTATTTTGCTTAAGTCAGCTTAGGTTAAGCCGAGATAGGGTTAGCTATGGACAAGAGATCGCTCGGGGTCCAGATAAAGGGAATGAAACAATGAAATTTACTAAGATAATCAATATGAAAACCGCTGCAGTGGCGGGACTTTTCGCCATGACGCTAGGCACGCCTGCGATGGCTGCAGAAAAACCGTCCTTTGATTGCAGCAAAGTGCGCCCCGGCAGTATCGAGGAGATGGTGTGTCAGGATGAGGGCTTAATTAAGCTCGATCAACAGCTTGCCGAGGTGTATACCAAGGCCACGGAAAAAGCCCAAAACGAACAACCGCCCACCCTCAAAGCCATGCAGCGAGGTTGGGTGAAGGGGCGTGATGAGTGTTGGAAGAGCGAAGATAAACACGCCTGTGTTGAATCGACTTACCAGACGCGGATTGCCGAGTTACAGGCGCAGTATCGTTTGGTGGAAATGGCAGGCCCGGTGTTCTACGCCTGCGATGGCAACCCCGCCAATGAGGTGGTGGTCAGCTACTTTAAGACTGAGCCTGCCACGTTAATTGCCGAGCGTGGCGATCAAACGTCCTTGATGTTTGTTCAGCCCAGTGGCAGTGGTGCTAAGTATCAGGGCCGAAATGAGAGTCTATGGGAACACCATGGCGAAGCCAAAATCGTCTGGGGATACGAAGCGCCCGAGATGACCTGCGTAGTAAAGCCCCAATAAGCCTAGAAGTTGACTCCCAGACCTAGGGTGTAGGAGATATCCCTCGAGTGCTGCACAGTCGATTTAGTCTCATTGATGTCGTATTTGAATGAGAGGTAAATCTGCTGTGTCAGCAGATATTTAAGCCCAAATGTGGAGTCCGAAATATATTCAATGGTGGGAATGTCGGGGAAGGCGATTTGCAGATCCGCATAGGTTTCTAACACCCCGTCGAACCAATACTGCTTGTAGTTGATGGTCGCCGCCCACGCATTTAGTTCATAGGTAAATACTTGATAATCTAGCCAGAAATGGTTGTAAGTAAGCACAAAGTCGAGCTTGTCGCGGTTGACACCCCAGAAACGATAACCGGGACCTATGGCCGCATAGTAACTGCGAATATCGAGTTCGAGGTTCTCCTCCCTAAAGTAATCCTCCTGACGCACTAACCAATGGTCACTGATCAAGTAGTCGACGCTGTAATGGGCTTCGAGGGTATTACGTTTGGTGGTTTTTTCTTCGGTCTCGTAGCGGACTTCACTCTTTAAATTATGGCGCCACTTTAAGGTCTCGGCGGTTACATCGCCCTTGGCATGCAGCTTTTGAGTATTTTTGCTGTTATCTGTGACATCTATCGCGGCTTCGGCACTGCCGCTGTAGCGCCATTCTGACTGGTTTAAGGTCTCGGAATAGATTAATTCACTGATGGGGATTTGCCGTTGATTGACTATCACAAAGCTCTCTAAGTCAGAGGCTTGAATCGTGACCTCCTCTATCGAGCGATTGATGCTCCAGTGTTGTGACTCACGGGTTTCAAAGCTGCGAATCGCGCTGCGTTCGATAGTGATTTTAGGGGCGTAGCTGGGCTTAATCACTAGATTCTGTTCGTCTAGTGCTTTAATTTCACCTGTGATTTTATCGCCATTGGTGAGAAACACAGTATCGGCAATCGCCGGATGGCTGAGAGCACAGAGCAAGAGGGCAAGGCTGAGATTGAGGTCGCGTTTGGGCATCTTGCATCTGGCTCACATGGGAAATTAAGGCCTGGTGGAGAGTCTAGCTTATCCTACCCACCACAGCCGAGTGAGATGGCAAGGAATTGAAACTCATGCTCAATTCCTTACCCGTATCGTTCATTAGCGTGAATTAATCTCGGTGATTTTGAGGTTGAGCAGTTGTTTTTGCCAACGGCTTTTATCGACACCTTCAACCCAAATGACCGGACTCTTACGCTGCTCACCTTTGCGTAGGTAAGTTTCTGGCATGCGGAAAATCGCTTCCCAGACGTCGAGCTTCTCGGTTTTGAGCAGGGTACCATCGTCGGCAAAGAAACTAGTTTCCACTTCAACTAAGGTCACGTGTTCACCGCTGGTGCTGGCAAGCTCGAAGGTCAGGCCGAGTTTATCGCCCTTCCATTGACTCTCACTGAAGGTGACTTTAATGCCATCTTTAGCGGTAGAGCCTAAGAGCTCAGGGCGCGCAATGGCGCTAGCAGTTAGCGTGGTGACAGGTTTGGCTGCTTCAACGACCACTGGGGTTGAAGCTACGGCTGCGACGCTGGGCGCGGTTGCAACTGTGGCTACCGCTGGCGCTTCGGCAACTTTAGTCTCTGTGATGATATATTCCCAAGTGAAGTCATCTTTTAATCTGACTTGAGCGCCATTCTCTAGGGTGATGGTCGCCACATCGGCAGCCATCACAGATGAAGAGAGCAACAATAATGAGCTGAGCGCGCTGAGGCGAAATGAACTGGGCATGGTTTCTGGCTCCGATATCCGTCTGAGTCAATATTTTGCCCTAACATAAACAATTTACTGCCATTAAGTCACTGTCTAAGTCGCATTTGTACCAATAAAATCGATTTTAAATCCCGACAATACAGCTTGTGCTTGTTGGCTGTGGCACTATCAACCCAAGAGCAGTATTTCAGTCCGCTAAAGGAGATTGCCATGTTTTGTCGATATGGATGTTTAATCGCATTATTGTGCAGCGGGATTGCCGCTGCGCAGGAGGATGCGCCCAAGGGCTGCGGAGCTAAACTAGCGGCAATTGAGGCGCAGCTTGCCGAGGCTAAAGCGGCGGGAAATCAAAACAAGGTCAATGGATTAACAACAGCACTGGAGGCGGTTGTCGCCGATTGTGAGGATGACGCCCTATACGCCGAGCGTTTAGCTAAGGTCGAGGCCAAACAGGCTAAATTAGTCGAGCGCCAAAATGAACTCAGCGAAGCCATCGCTAGTGGCCAGTCTATGGAGAAGATCAGCAAAAAACGCCAAAAGGTCGCAGAGGCGCAGGCTGAGCTGCATCAAGCCGAGGCCGAATTGGAGCAATAATGGCAGTAAAACCGAGCCGAAAGGGAGCCGTTGTAGACTCATGCGGCATTTTACATAGATACGCCCTTTGAGCACTGGGTCTCGGATGCTAAAATCGTTTTAAAAATATATGGTTGTGAAATATTTGTTGCACAGATGCCGCAGTCACACGTCATGTGCTCGCAACCTTGAGCCCTTATCTTGGCATGGCTGACCTGGGCAGATAACCCAGCCGTTTTTCTAGGAGTAGATTGTGGATCAAGAAATTCGCCTTCAAATCTCGAACTGGTTATCGAGTATCGGGATCGACAGCCAACCATCCGACGGCATATCGACCAGCATTATGCTGCTTGCCTGTGTGCTGGTGGCGGCCATCGCCTATTTTATTATGCGCCGCGGGGTGATCCGTGCGGTCAACATGGTGATCCTGCGCTCCAAGGCAACTTGGGAT
Organism: Shewanella seohaensis; assembly: GCF_023283775.1. NCBI lineage: Bacteria > Pseudomonadati > Pseudomonadota > Gammaproteobacteria > Alteromonadales > Shewanellaceae > Shewanella > Shewanella seohaensis. Next base: position 77,920 of record NZ_JAKILE010000016.1, on the reverse strand, counting down.
GACGTATTTATGCGTTACCGGGTGCTGGAAAAGCTGGCAATGTTAGTGCCCGCTATCGTATTAAACCTTCTGGTGCCTATTACCTTAACCGAGCATCCCGTACTCAGCAGTTTGGTCGACCGTCTATTGAGTATTTGGCTGGTGATCCTGATGATCCGCGCCATTTACGCTGGGCTAGATGCGGTTAATGAGATTTCCGATGTCAATTTGGTCAGCCGCCGCTTGCCGGTAAAAAGCTTTGTGCAGCTGATTAAACTGTTCCTGTTCTTTGTCGGTCTGATCGTGTCGATTTCCGTACTGGCGGATCAATCACCCGTGTACTTCCTCAGCGGTTTAGGTGTGGCAACGGGTTTTGTGATGTTAGTGTTCCGCGACACCATTTTAGGCTTCGTGGCGGGGATCCAGCTGGCGGCTAACCGTATGGTCAGCAAGGGCGACTGGATCCAGATGGACAAGTACGGCGCCGACGGCGCGGTGGAGGAAGTGTCTTTAACTACGGTCAAAGTGCGTAACTGGGACAAGACCATCACTATGATCCCCGCCTATGCCTTAGTGTCGGATGCGTTTCGTAACTGGCGAGGTATGTCGGAGTCGGGAGGTCGCCGTATCAAGCGTGCGGTCAATATCGATATCAACAGCATTAAGTTTTTAACCGAGGAAGAGCGTAGTCGACTCAGTAAAATCAATTGCTTGAAAGAATATTTCCCCGCCAAAATCAGCGAGATCCAAGAGTCGAATGCCAAAGTGTCGGATCTGGATATGAAGGTCAATGGCCGCCATTTGACCAACGTTGGCACCTTCCGCGCTTATTTGCAGGAGTACCTGCAACGCCATGATAAAGTGCACAAAGATATGACACTGATGGTGCGCCAACTGGCTCCCACGACCGAAGGTTTGCCGATTGAGATTTATATCTTTACCAATGATACACGTTGGGCTTTTTATGAGGCGATACAAGCGGATATCTTCGATCATATCTTTGCCGTGTTACCCGAGTTTGGTTTACAGGCCTTTCAAGCGCCGACGGGCAACGATATCCGCAGTCTAAAATCGGTGAAAGTCGAGGGCTAATCCCGACTGACTAAGATGGCGGCGAGGGTGAGAAACACGCCGCCGCTGGTACGGTCAAACCAATGCAGTTTGTTGCTGGCCTTTAGGCTCGGGGCCAGCACATTGGCCATAGAGGCGTACAGCATCACAAAGCTAAAATCGACCAGCGCCCAAGTGAGGGCAAGAATCGTCAGTTGCGGCATTTGTGGGGCGGTTAAATCAATAAATTGTGGAAATAACGCCGCAAAAAATAGTAAGTCCTTAGGATTGCTGATCCCTACTAAAAATGCCTGTTTATAGAGTTGTTTAGCAGTCCCTTTTCCTTCGGTTTTCGTCACTTCCAGCTTTTGCTCCTGCGACTTGGTGAGCACGAGTTTAATGCCCAAAAACACCAGATAGGCGGCGCCGCACCATTTGAGCAAGCTAAAGCCGTATTCCGAGGCGCTGATAATGGCGCCTAATCCTGCCGCCGAAGCCGCCATCAGCACCAGCGCGGCGCTGACACTGCCAAGCCCTGTGGCTATGCTACGTTTTTTACCGAAATGAATGCCGTGGGACATAGACAACATGGCGATAGGCCCGGGGGAAATCCCAATCAAAACAATCGCAAAAAGATAGAGTAACCAAGTCTCGGTCTGCATGTTTTACTCCGTAATTCCTCAAGCATTAACGTCTGTTGTCTGGCATATAGTCGGGGATCGTTTTGGGATGACGCCCTTTAATACTGCGGTAAAAACGGAGGATTTCTGCCATATCTTGCTCTATTTCTTTTGGTTGCAGTGGCGGCTGGATCACCACGGCCTTACGGGCAAAGTCTAAGCCCACAGGCACTATGGGTACCTGCGCCTTGGAGGCGATATGGTAGAAGCCGCATTTCCAGCGGGTCACTGGGCTGCGAGTACCTTCGGGGGCTAGCGCGAGTTTATAGTCGGGATGAGTGGCAAACAACTGCACGGCAGCATCGACTAAATTATTGTTTTTACGCCTATCCACAGGGCTGCCACCGATAGCGCGGAAGAACCAACCCCAAGGCGGAATAAACAACTGATGCTTACCGAGGAAGTGTATACGGGTGTTTAAGGCGCCGCGGGCGAGCACGCCGATGATAAAGTCCCAGTTACTGGTGTGTGGTGCAACAATCACAATGTATTTGGCCTGAGAGGGTAACTGCCCTTGGATTTGCCAGCCTGAAATTTTGAGTAGCCAGCGGCATAAATGTGTAAACATAATTTGGTGCTCAGAGTCGAAAAATGAATAATATCATCAGCTTTTTTTAATTATAAATCGGCTTTGACAAGATAGTCTGCGCCAATTTGGTTATAGTACAGTCTAACCTGATAGTTGGGGAGCGATACTATGTTGCGACAGGGATTGATGAAAAAACACATTTTACAGTGCCTCGCGGTACTGATGTTGCTGTTTGTCGGGCAGGTGAGTGCGGTGCCGACGGATGACATTGCCCAAATGCTAAAAGGTCAGGAAGATGCGTGGAACCGCGGCGATCTTGACGCTTACATGCAGGGTTATTGGAAGAGCGAACAGCTTAGATTTGTCTCTAATGGAAAGTTTCGTTACGGCTGGGATGAAACCCTTGCCGCCTACAAGAAAAACTATCCGAATAAAGAGGCTTTAGGTGAGCTGAAGTTCACCATCAAAGAAATCAAAATGCTTAGTAACTACGCCGCTATGGTCGTAGGACGTTGGGATTTAAAGCGGCAAAAGGATGCGCCCACGGGGGTGTTTACCCTGCTGGTGGAAAAAATTGATGACCGCTGGGTGATCACTATGGACCACAGTTCGGACTGATACACTGATCTCGGACGAGCAAGCTAAAAGTGGGCGAGACAGTCCGGCTCTTTAGGTAATTGCGACGGCAGGGTAAAGTGGAAATCCTGCTGTCCCAGTCGTCGGCCCTTACCGTCATATCTTACCTCGGTAAATTGGACTTCCCCTTGGGCATTTTGCAGTAAAATGCTAGTGGAGCGGGTGCCGTAGTCGGGGTGACGAATATAAATTGCTGCTAGTCGGCGTTCCCACTCTAGCCCGACGCCCGTGTCGGGTAGCTCGTTATCCTCTGGTCGCGAATCATCCTGCATTAACTGAATGAGCGACTCTAGCTCAAGTGGCCCCGATTGTTGGATGAGGGCCTCGAGCGAGCGTTGGCCTTTAGCCATTTTCGGCCAGATATCATCAAGCGCGCCATTGCTAATGGCGTGGAATCCTGCCGTGAGTTTTACCGTGTTCCGCTTAAGACTGTTAAAACAATAGAGATTAGTACCTTGGCCAAACACGAGATTAAATGGCTGATAATCTTCGGCGTGCTCCTCAAGCCAGTTAGGGCAGATAAGCGAACCCGAGCTTAAGGCTTTAATGATCAGCTCGCCGCGGCTGCGCATCGGCTCTTGGGATTTTTGCGCTACCCTTAGGTTAGTGACTCCCGCAATTTGCCCCTGTTTATTGACCCCAAACCAAGTGCCCCCCGCCTGCAAATCTTTGCCCGCGAGCATATTCTGCTCCGGTGGCCAAAATTGTGCTGGTGCTGTGGGTCTGTGGTGAAACTCATCCCGATTGGCGCAAATGATCAGTGGATACTGGGGATGTGTTTTAAGGGCGACAAAGAGTATGCACATAACAGGCTAAATTTATCCTAGGAGTAGGATTAACTTAGCCTGTCTATCGGCAAATGAACAGTGCTAGTGATGGTGCTTATTTGCATCGCTATGGCTGTGGCCGCCACTCTGATGTGAATGAGAGTGTGTATGGCTGTGACTATGGGCGGTTTCTGCTGCTGAGGTATGCGCGTGTGCATGGTCATGGTCATGGCCGTGATGATGACCATGGCTAGCCGGTTTTAACATCATCAAGCGGCGTAAGAACTTACGTGGCCCTAGGCGCAGTAAGCTCGCGGCAAATAAGCCTGATAGAACCAGCAAGGCGGCCAAGTTAATCGCCTCAGGCAAGGTGATTAAAGAGAACCACATAGGTAACCTGATAGCGGCAACGAGGGCGATGGCAATTATCGCCAGTAAAACACCGCGCTGTGGCCAGCTCATGAGTTTAAGTTGGGCGATGTTCAGTACGGGCGCTGCAATCAGAGGCAGTATGATGGCAATAGGGCTCCAGCCGCTGTAGGCGAGGGCAATCGACAGTACTGCTGCGCCTAAGTTACAGAAGCGCATAGGTAAAAAGACCAACAAGAGTACGGCAATCTGCAACATAGGATTGCTTAACGGTACCGAAGGATGGCCGATCAGATTGACTAGCACTAGGCTGAGGAGCACCCAAGGGGCACTGCGATCAACCAGATGGGCAAAGCCAAAGCGCAGCGCATTGTTGGGCAACTTGCTGTGGGGATCGGTTATCTCGACCCGAGCATGGGCCAGATAAGCACTCATAATAAACACCACGAGTAGCTGGAATAGTGCCAGCCAAGGGCCAAGCAGTAGCGCGGTGAGCACAAGTGCCTCTGGGCCCGCTAAGCGTTGGAACCAACGGCGAGCAAGGCTGTTATCCTGCGGAGTTAACCCTAGTTGGAACCGCAGCGCGGCCGCGGCATAGCTGAGTAAAAGTACCGGCGCTATGGTCATTAACCAAGTGGTTAGCTGTTCGGTGCTGTGATCGTGGTGGGCATGTTCATGGCCGCCAGAATCCATCAGTAACAGCACCATCAACAATCCAATCCCCAGTAAACTGCCGATACCGGCCTGATATTCATACTGGCCTTGCTTATCAGTGTCGTGTTGACCATGGGGTTGATGCAGCACGACGTGCAGGATTGAACCTGTCACAAAGGCTTGTAAATAAACGGTATTATCTAAACTGAGTTGGGATAATAATTGCTCGCCCGCGAAATAACCCACGCCAGTGAGCAGCATCATGGCGACTAATACCAAACTCGCCCAACGGGTGCCAACTTGAGGTTTGAGTAACCACCAAATGGCGAGACCCACGGGTAGTCGGTGCAATATCACCCCGAGCGCTAATAGGCTGGAATTGCCATCCTGCTGCGCCAGCACCATAGCGCCACCATCTGTGATGGTATGCAGTAAAAGACCGCCAATCCCGAGTGATAGGGTGAGATTATGGGTGATCTCTGAGTAGCGATGGAATAAGCGTTCGCTGGCGGTCGGTCCCCAGAGGCCGAGGACGACAAAGACGATGGCCAATAGGCCACCATGCTCGAGCAATTCAGGCAAAATATGGATCAGCACTAGCCCGCCTAAAGAGACGAAGATAAAGCCATCGAGTCCCTTCTGTAAGCCGCTGCCCGATGAAAAGTAGCGATAAAACAGTGGTCCGATTAATAGTGCGATACAGCTAGCGAGAAGATAGAGCATGGATTCCACGAATTTTGCTGAAAAAACGCCATAGTATACCAGTTGTAATCAAAATGAGCAGCGACTTACTGGCAATTTACTAAAGTGACATTTACCTCTCATTGCAGGCGCAGAAATCCCTTTAACGCTCGAGGGCGTAATCTCAGTGCGCTTGGTATTTGTCGGTGGCAAATTGACAATGGCATGCTGGCTTAGGGCCATCATTAGGAATTTTATAGATAATTTTTCACATCTGTAACGCGAAAAAGTTATACAATATCGGCTCATGTTGGCTTGGGTGTTGATAACGTTAAATGGATATATTTTCTGCTGCGGTAATGTTGTTTTTGATCATGGATCCCCTCGGTAATTTACCGATTTTCGCGTCGATTTTAAGGCATATCGACCCGAAAAAGCGTCGTAGGGTTTTGATCCGTGAGCTGATTTTTGCATTATTGATCATGTTGGCCTTCCTGTATGCCGGCGAAGCCATCCTCAGTTTCTTAAATCTGCGTTCAGAGTCAGTCAGTATTGCTGGCGGGATTATTCTATTCCTGATCGCCATTCGAATGATTTTCCCTCAGCCGGGCGGCGTGGTGGGTCTTGCGGCGGGAGAGGAACCCTTTATTGTCCCTATGGCCATTCCGTTGATGGCAGGGCCGTCGATTTTGGCTGCGCTTATTTTACTCGCGCACACCGACAGCACTCGCATGGGTGACTGGACGATTGCGCTAGTGTCTGCGTGGGGCGCGAGTGCGGTTATCCTAATGTTCTATAAGCTTTTTACCCGTATGCTGGGTGAAAAAGGCTTAACGGCAGTTGAGCGCTTGATGGGAATGGTACTGGTGATGATCTCGGTGCAAATGTTCCTCGATGGGGTTTCAAACTATATGAAAACCGCCAGCTAAACCTAGCTCTGTTTTGCAAGAACCGCATTGACGCCCGTTAATGCGGTTTTTTTATGTCTAAGGGGCGATGAGGCCTGTTTGCTGAATAACGGCTGACAAAACATAAAAAGAATCTCATCCCTGAATGTATCAAGTTGTTACGCAAAAGTAGTCCTGATATGGTTTTACATCCCTCGAAAGTGGGGAAGGTATTCAAGATAGTGAGCCGCTAAAAACAAACTTGCCATAGAGCAAATAGGCACTAGCCTTAGAAAATAGCTTGGCTACAGCGCACATTGTGACGGAAGGAAGAGTAATGCGAAGTTCAAAAAGTATCACAGCGTTAGGATTGATGTTGGCCTTGCTGAGTGGCGCTAGTATTGCGGCGCCCAATCATACGCCAGCGGATGCAGGGGTCATTAATAAAGAAAGGATCCTTTATTGGTTGATCAAGCGGGGCGAAGTCTCCGCAGATGCCAGCGACAGCGTTAAGCAAGCGGCCGTTGAAGCCTATATTGCCCGTGCCAGCCTAGCCCAGCCCAAAGAGCCGAGAATGGTGGTTGAAGCCGAGCATGACAGGCTGCAAAAAGTGAAGTCGACGGCGATGATGCGCGCGCCCGCACAGCGGGTGTTAGCGGATGCCGACGTGACCAAAACGGTGAAGGTATTAACCGTACTGATTGATTTTCCTGATTTAAAGTATAACAACAATGGTTTAACGGCGAGTGATACCGACATGTATTACTCAAGTTACCCTGCGTCTCACTATAAAAATTTACTCTTCTCCACCACTGGCTTTACGGGGCCGCAAAACCAGAATTTAGACTCGGCTTATCAGTATTATCAAGCGGTTTCAGGCAAGACCTTCTTCTTCACGGGCGATGTTAAAGGTTGGTATACCGCAAGCCAAAATGCCGATTACTATGGTGCGAATGATGCCGATACGGGTAGTGATGCCCATGTGACTGAGCTGGTTAAAGAGGCGGTGAGCCAAGCGGTAGCCAATATGTCTGCGGCGGAACTCGCAACCTATGATATTGAAGATCCATACGATTTAAATGATAACGGCAATCTAAACGAGCCCGATGGCATTATTGACCATGTGATGATTTTCCACTCGAGTATTGGGGAAGAAACAGGGGGCGGTAAATTAGGGGACAACGCGATTTGGTCGCACCGTTACTATGTTGACCAGACCACGCAAGGTTATAGCCTACCTGGGTCGACCAAAAAACTCTTCGGTTACACCATTCAACCAATCGATGCGGCGACTGGGGTCTGTACCCATGAGTTTGGCCACGATCTGGGCTTGCCCGATGAATATGACACTACGGATAACACCAATAAAGATGGTTCTCCCGTGGGCGCTTGGTCTTTAATGTCTTCGGGGAGTTGGACTGGTGCCATCCCTGGGACTAAACCTAGCGGTTTTAGCCCCTACGCGCGCTCCTATTTACAGGAAAAATATAAAGGTAAATGGCTGAATGAGCGTGAAATCAGCTTAGATAGTATTCCTAAATCTGGTATGGAAGTGACACTGAATCAGGCGTCAAATCAAGACGTAGTAAACCAGATATCGATTCCTCTTCCCGCCGCACCTATAGCCTTTAAAGCACCCTATCAAGGGAGTTACCAGTACTATTCGGGCCAAGGGGATATGCTGAGCAACAGCATGAGCTTTACGGCAAATTTGCCGGCGACGAGTGACAAACTCACGCTTGCGATGCAGGCGAGTTGGGAAATTGAAGCCGACTACGACTATATGCAGGTCAAAGTGAACGGTGTGGCGATTGCGGGCAATTACACAAAGTCCGTCAACGCGATTAACAGTGCTCGACATATTATTACGGGTAAATCATCGAGTATTTCGACTGCAGTAGGCAGTGATGCTTGGGTGGGGTTGGAATATGATTTATCAGCCTACGCTGGTAAAGCGGTGACGATTGAATTGACCTATGTGACCGATGAGGCCGCAATCGAGTCGGGAATCACCATCGACAATATCAGTATCAAGCAAGGCGCGAATGAGTTTTATAGCGATAATGCCGAGGTTGCGGGTAAGGCCACTCTGGCAGGTTACAGCCGGATCACCAACACGCGCCCAGGTGCCGCATCCCGCTATTTAATCCAACTACGCAGTCACAATGGTGTCGATGCCGGATTAAAGAATGAAGGTTTTGATCCCGGCGTACTCCTGTGGTTAGAGGATTTTAGTTACTACGATAACAACGTGTCTGATCATCCAGGCCATAGTTTGATTGGGGTGATTGATGCGGATCAGAATATGATTGGCACTAATTCTACCGATGTACAAATCCGTGATGCGGCCTTTAGTACGGTAAGACAAACGGCATATCTTGGCGACACTAATCTTGAGCCTGTGAGCCTGTTTGACGATAGTTTCGATTACAGTGCGCCGCTCCAACCTCAGTCGGGGATGGTGCTGCAAAAGCTGGGCTTGACGATGCAAGTGGTCTCTCAAGCCAGTGATAACAGCACAGCGGTGATCCGTTTAGCCAATGCGAATGCCGATCCTGCGTTAACGCCCTTAACCGCGGCAATTAGTCTGAACCAAAGTGGCTTAACTGCTACTGTTGCTGCTGTGGTTGAGGGTGGCGAAGGCGCATACACTTATGCTTGGGATTTTGGTGTTGCGGGAGCGACCAGCACTTCAGCGTCGGCGACTTATACCTACGCAAATGCAGGAACCTATACGCTGACCTTAACGGTAACCGATGCCAAAGGCACAATCGCGACTGCCACTAAAACGCTTGTGGTGAGCTTGCCCTTAACCGCTGGTTTTAGTGCCAGTGCCAACCAGCTCACGGTGAACTTTAGCAACACCTCGGCAGGTGGCGTTGGTAGCCTAAGTTATACATGGAACTTTGGCGATGGCACCTCAAGCACTTCGGTATCGCCAACCCACACTTACACTCGCGCGGGCACTTACACTGTCACGCTGACGGTCAAAGATACTCAAAACGCTACAGCAAGCAGCAGTTCAAGCGTTACCGTGACAGTACCTACGACGTCAACTGAAACGTCGAGTGGCGGCGGTGGTGGCAGCCTTAGTTGGCTTAGCCTGATATTGCTCGGTGGTTTTGCGTGGCGCCGCCAGCGTCAATAAGCGGATGTGTTAACGAAAAATGCCTCTGATTTAGAGGCATTTTTGTTTTAGCTTAGAAGTTAGGGTTGTAGCCTAGCCATAGCTTGTACTGCGGCTGGGAGGAACATTTCGCTGACAAACATTTCCTCCTCGTCATGGTGAAAATATCGGCGGCGTCCCCAGAGTTCGTGTTCGACGTTTTGCGCTAAGCTTTGGGCGAGTTGGGCGAGGCGACTGTTGGTGGTAAAGCGGGCGATTTCGATGCGACCAGGCACAAAACTGTCTTGGCTAAACAATAATTCTCCCAGTGGACGTGTACCTAGGCCTAAAAAATCGGCTTGGCGGGTCGATAGTAAAGACTGCGGGATCAAGGTTCTAGCAAATACCCAAGGCACGGAATCGAGGCAGAGTAACACTTCTCGCACCCAAACGGCGTTTTGCTTGGGGTATTCGCCTTCGAGCGGGGCACATTGGCCTTCACCGAGGATTTTGACTTCGAACTTATCACAACAGCCCTTGAGCTTTTGTGTCAGGCTTCCCGGTGCCAGTAACCATTCTTTAAGGGGAGAAGAGGGAAGATTTTTGGCGTTATCGGCACAAAACCATTGAATAGATTCGCCATAGGGAAAGCTTAAGCTGGTCACATTCATTAAATACTCGTTACAATATAAGCAAACGTCGGCAGTCTACCAGATAGATTGGGAAGTTTCTTCCATTGACCATTATTGTTTTTAGGGAGCTGTAAACCGCGATGAAAAAATTATTATCAGCCTGCCTGATCTTATTCAGTGTTGTATTGAGTGCATATGCGGCCGACGAGAAAGAAGCGACTCCCGCAGGGGATTACGCTTACTACGGTTTCGAACCCGAAATCGTGACTAACTATATTTCAAACCGCAAAAAACTAGGGTTTGTGAAGATCAGTGTCGAGCTGATGGTAAAAAATCCCGATGATCTCGTCATCGTCGAGCGCCATGATCCGCTGCTGCGCGCCGCGATTATTGAAGTGCTGGGTAATCAGGCCGAAGAAAAGATTAAGTCCCTCACTGGCCGTGAAGAAATCCGCCGTGAGTGCTTCGATATGGTGAATAATCTGCTGACCAAAGAGGCGGGTAAACCCTTAGTGGTCAACCTACTGTTTACCTCCTATCTTTACGATTAATTCCGCCAATATGTTTGAGGGCTGATCCTTGGATTAGCCCGCCCTTGTTGATAAGTCATTATGCCTAAACCCGCCATTAAAACTGCCGCAAAACCAGCGACGTCATCCGCAGGTAAACGGGGTAAGCCAAGCACGCCAAAATCGGTAGCCAAGCCCAAAATTGCCAAGCCGAAAACGGCTAGCAAGCCCAAAGTAAAGCATGGCGAGAAGAAGCGCTTACATCCGCGTAATTTGCACATTAATGGTTATGACTTTCCGGCCCTAATGGCGAGTTATCCCAAGCTAAAAGTCTTTGTTCGGCCCACGCCCTATGGTGACTTATCTATCGATTTTGCCGATCCCTTAGCGGTAAAAACTCTGAATGCGGCTCTCTTGCAACATCATTATGGGCTGGCATTTTGGGATATTCCCAAGGGCGCGCTGTGCCCGCCAATTCCAGGGCGGGTCGACTATCTGCATTACTTGGCCGATCTGTTATTTGAGGGCGGCAAAGTAAAGCGCGCTGCGGCAATCCGTGCCTTAGATATAGGCACTGGGGCGAATGGCGTTTATGCCATCCTAGGGCATCAAGTGTATGACTGGCAGTTTGTTGCTTCGGATATTAATCCTCAGTCGCTTACCAATGTGCAGCGGATTATCGACAATAACCCGAGTTTACAGGGGCACTTATCCTTAAGGCGGCAGCAGGATGACAAGGCGGTCTTTAAGGGGATTATTCAAGCTTCTGATCGCTTCGAGTTAACCCTGTGCAATCCTCCCTTTCATGGCTCGTTAAAAGAAGCGAGTGAAGGCTCGCTGCGCAAGGTGCGTAATCTGCAACTTAATCGGGGTGAGCAGCCTAAAGCGACCAGCGCGACCTTAAACTTTGGTGGTCAGGCGGCAGAGTTATGGTGCCAAGGGGGAGAAAAGCAATTTTTAGCTACTATGATCCGCGAGAGCCAAGTATTTGCCGAGCAGTGTTTGTGGTTTACCAGCTTAGTGTCGAAGCAGGAGAATCTAAAGCCCTGTTATCAGGCTTTGGAAAAGTTAGGTGTCGATACCGTTAAAACCATCGAGATGCAGCAGGGCAATAAGGTCACTCGGGTGCTCGCATGGAGTTTCCATTCGCAGGCTAAACGTTTGCAGTGGCGAAATCAGATCGTTAGCGGGACATAAAACAACAGGCGCCGAGTGCGCCTGTGTTTTTAGTCAGCCTCAATTACTGGGCTTTTTCCTGTGGATGGTCACGGCGGAATAGCGCCCACTCATCAATTTTTTCACCGCTTGGCAAAGTACAGACACCCTGTTCACCTTCAGCAGTCTTTTGGATTTCCGAGGTGCCGCCCAGTGAGACGCAATATTCGGCGGCTGGATTGGCGATTTTCACTTTAGTCGCTGCTTTAGCTTCAGTTTTTACTTCGGCTGGCGCTTGGGTTGCAGGCTCGGTTTTGTCGCCGCAGCCGACTAAGCTGCCGCACATAATCAGGCCGATTAACAGTGGTGATGTTAGCTTCATGCTGTTTTCCTTGTCGTTGAGTGACTTATTTACGTCCTAAAATCCGCAGGATGCGCAGAAATAGGTTGATGATATCCATGTACAACGCGGCGGCGCTGTCGACGGCATTATCGACGGTTTTAGGGATCTGATTCGCGCGTCCCCAGTCGTAGCCAATATAGCCGCAGAAAATAACCACAACTATCCAGTCTAAAATACCGTGATGGGTATTAAAGATAAATATTTCAATCAGTTCAACTACTATCACTAGCAAGAGTGCCATAGTCAGCACCCCAGCAATTTTTTGGAAGAAGGCCGGAAACAGCGTCCCCAAACACATCATGGCGATAGTCACTAGGCCCGTTATCCGAATCGCTTCGGTCACCAGCTCGGGGTCGTACTGGCTGACGACCATATTAATGATCAAACCGAAGGGCACGACCACAAAGTTGTAGCCGATAAAGCTGACGAGGGGATTGGTGGAACGTTGGAACAGATAAATACCGAAGAAACAGGAGGCGAAATAACCGATAAAGAAAATCCACGGGTTAACGCTGGCAATCGCTTCGGGGTCGATATGGCTGACCATCATATAGTTCACGGCAAAACCCCAAAGCAGGGTTAAGCCAATCACTAAATTATAAAGTCCCGCCCCTATGATAGTGTCATCGGTTGTACGGCGGTCGAATACGCTGTTTTCAGAATCCATTGATTTTTATATCCTTAATTGTAGAAAGCGTGCTAAGTGGTGAAGGTTACTCTGTTACTCACCACAAATCTTGCAGTGGGGTTGTTTAGGGAGTTTCATTTCGCGAAATTCCATGGTCATGGCATCGATCATCAAGATTCGTCCGGCGAGTGTTTTGCCCATTCCCGCAATAACTTTAATGGCTTCGACGGCCTGTAAGCAGCCGACCATGCCTACCACGGGGGCGAGAATGCCCGACTCGACACAGCTGAGTTGTTGCTCGCCGAAAAGTGAACTAAAGCAATGATAACAAGGTGTTTGTGCTTGATAGTCGAAGACTGTAACCATGCCTTCCATACGAATCGCGGCGGCTGAGACCAGCGGGATCTTGTGCTTAAAACAGCTTTGATTTAACTGCTCACGCACACTGACATTATCGGTGCAATCGACCACGATACAGTGGCTGGCGACTAAGGCATCGATTTCATGGTCATCCAATACCGCATTGATGGTATTGATTTTAACGTGAGGATTGAGCCGATTAAGGCTCTGTTTGGCCGACTCGACCTTAGGTTGGCCGACAGTCGCATCCTGGTGCAGCACTTGGCGCTGTAGGTTAGAGAGTTCGACCGTATCGAAATCCACTAAAGTTAGCTCGCCAATGCCCGCAACGGTTAGATATTGACCCGCCGCGCAGCCTAAACCGCCGGCGCCAATCATCAAGACTTTGGCGAGTTTTAAGCGCTCTTGACCATCGATATCCATCGCCTTGATTGAGATTTGGCGACTGTAGCGGGTGAGTTCACCGTCGCTGAGGATCTCTAGTTGTTCATTCATCGAGGCGTACCTTAGCAGAGCACTGAAGTAAAAGGTTCAACCGTCACTTGCGTGCCCACAGCCGTGTCACCTTGGAATTGCTCCAGCAGCACGAAACAATTCGCCAGACTCATAGAGGTCAACATGCCCGAACCTTGGCTGCCCGTGATGGCCACCTCCAATTCGCCCTGTGCATTGCGGGATAAAATGCCGCGCTGATACTCGACACGGCCGGGCTGTTTACGTACAGGGGTTGTCAGGGTGGCGGACAACACCAGTGGCGCTTTCGGGGTTAAGCCCTGCATCTTATTCAGAATAGGCCACACCAACTTGTAGAAGGTCACCATGGAAGATACAGGATTGCCCGGTAAACCGCAGAATACTGCCTTGCCTATGCGTCCCATGGCGAAGGGTTTACCCGGTTTAATAGCGAGTTTCCAGAAGGTGATTTTGCCTTCTTCATCAAGTATTTGTTTGGTGAAGTCAGCTTCACCGACCGAGACTCCGCCCGAGGTTAACACCATATCCGCTTGGCTTGCGGCATGGCGAAATGCGTGACGAATCGCCTCTGGGTCATCGGCTATCACGCCTAAATCCAGCCATTCCACATTGGCGCGGCTGAGTAAACCTTGGATGGAATAACGGTTCGAATCGTAAATTTGTCCCGGCGCTAAGTCACTGCCGACGGGGCGAAGTTCATCACCTGTGGAGAAAAACGCCACTTTGAGTTGGCGGTAAACCCGCACCTGACTCACGCCAATGGTGGCTAATACGCCCAGTTCTGCGGCTTTAATTTCGATGCCCGCTTTCAGCACTTTGGTGCCTTGCATCAGCTCTTCACCACGGCAGCGAACATTGGCGCCCTTAGCCTTAGGGTGATTGATTTGGATCTGGTTGCCCTGTGCTTGAGTCTCTTCCTGCATTTGCACTGTGTCATAACCCGCGGGCACCGGCGCGCCCGTCATAATGCGCACGCAGGAGTGAGGGGGGATTTCACCCTCAAAACCATGGCCCGCGAAGGAACTGCCAATCAGTGTCAGCGTGGTTTGATTGGTGTCAGTCGCTAAATCGGCAAAGCGAAAGGCGTAGCCGTCCATCGAAGAGTTATCGAAGGGCGGCAAATCGATACAAGAGGCCAAATCCTCGGCTAAAACGCGGCCAAGCGCGTGGGGAAGGGTAACGACTTCGGTGTCTGACACTGGGCTAACCTGCTCAAGCAGAAGGGGAATGGCTTGATCTGGATGCATTAAGCTAGGTTGCGAACAAGGATCGGCTTTCACGGACATCGGGTCTTCCTTATGGGCAAAAGATTGGGCAAATATGGGGGCTATTATGCCACGCTGTGCTTGCTTGGCTATGATCTGCATAGGAGTTTATGTGATTTGTCAGACAGTTTCCCCCTTAAGTGTTGCCTAAGGTGAATCCTTCTACTCTGTGATTTTGCACTACAGCTCAGGCGGCGCTAAACGCGAGTCGATGAACAAATGAAAATCATTTTTATCAACTAATCATTAACTTAGCTCAATAAACAAAGGTAAATTTTGTTGCTTTTGGTGACGCCCTTCATGACAATGTGTGCCAAGAATTCAGTTCGAATGCCCAAGAGGATTAACTATGCTGTCTGCAACCATGATCGAAAAGTTGAATGAACAAATTAATATGGAGTTCTTCTCCTCTAATTTATACCTGCAAATGAGTGCATGGTGTGAAGATCAAGGCTTTGAAGGCGCAGCAAAATTTATGCGCGAACATGCGGATGAAGAGATGGGCCACATGCGTCGTTTGTTCACTTATGTGAGCGAAACTGGCGGCTTGCCGCTACTGGGTGCAATTGAAGCGCCGCAGTCGCAGTTTGATTCGCTGTTGGCGTTATTCGAGCTGACCTATGAACACGAGCAACTGATCACTAGTAAGATCAATGCCTTGGCCCATGCTGCCTTTTCAAACCAAGATTATTCGACCTTCAATTTCCTGCAATGGTATGTGGCCGAGCAGCACGAAGAAGAAAAGCTGTTTAAGTCGATCGTCGATAAGATCCGTTTAGTGGGCGAAGATGGTAAAGCACTGTTCTTTATCGATAAAGATTTAGCTAAGTTGGCATCAAAGGGCGGTGAGAGCATTATGAACCCCCAAAGCCAGCCACAGGCCTAAGCGGCATTGTGATGATAAAAAAGCAGCCTAGGCTGCTTTTTTATTGGCGATCATTCAGCTTAATGAGCCTTATATCAACTGTTTACGCACTTCTCACGCTGCTCTAAGTGCAGCATTTTCGGCAAGGTCTGGTCGAGTAATGGGGTTATCTCATCGAATGGCAGCGGTTTAGAGAGTAAATAGCCTTGTGCATAGTGGCAGCCTAAGTCACGCAAAAACTGCCATTGGGCCTCGGTTTCGATTCCTTCGGCGACAAGCTCCATCTCAAGACTTTGCCCCATCATCACAATGGCCTTGACCAGATTAGCGTTAGAGCAGTTTTCGAGGGCGTGCTCGACAAAGCTGCGGTCAATCTTGATGACCGAAATCGGGAATTTCTTCAAATAACTCAATGATGAATAGCCAGTGCCAAAGTCATCGATATAAATCTGTGAGCCTAAGTGGCGGATGGATTCGAGGGTGCTTAAGCAGTGGCTGGCATCACCCATCAGCATGCTCTCAGTGATCTCAATATGCACGTTTCTAGGATTGATATGGTGACGGTTAAAGCATTCCTGCAACACTTGGTCGAAGCCGATACCCCGGGTGTTTATGCACTGACGGCTGGAGACATTGATGGCGACATTCAGGTTGAGTCCCATATGCTGCCATTGTCTTAAATCGTGCATGGCTTGGTTGAGCACCCATTCGCCCATAGGTTCGATAAGCCCTGTCTCTTCGGCGATAGCGATAAACTGGTCTGGCGGGATCAGCCCTAAGTCGGGATCTTGCCAGCGGATCAGCGCCTCAACGCTGCAGATTTGCCCCGTCTTCATATCGACAATCGGTTGATAAAAGAGGGTAAATTCATCCTGTGCCACGGCGCGGCGCAGTCGTTGTTCCAGTTCCATGCGGGCAAACATGGCTTGGTTCATGCCAGAGGTAAAGTACTTAAAGTTATTCCGCCCAGCATCTTTGGCCTGATACATGGCCATCTCGGTATTGCGTGTCAGCGAACTCACATCGAGCCCGTCCTCGGGGTAGACGCCGATGCCGAAGCTGGCCGAGATCTGGATTTCCCGCTCATTTAAGTTAAAGGGCGCTGCTAAGGTTTCAATGATCCGGCTCGCCATATGCTCAATCGCGAACTCATTGGTGACGCGGGGAAGGATGAGCACAAATTCGTCGCCACCGATGCGGGCGACAAAGTCGTTCTTACCTGCAATATTTTCCAGCCGCTTAGCCACGTCTTGCAACAAGAGATCGCCCATCGCATGGCCTTGTACATCATTGATATATTTGAATTGGTCTAAGTCGATCAGCAGAATCGCCAGCTTGCGGGAGTCGTGTTGGGCGAGTTGAATTTCATGCTGCAGGCGCTCGTTAAACAGCTTACGGTTAGGTAGCCCAGTTAAGGTGTCGAAGTTTGCCTGATACCAGAGGTCTTGTTCGTATTGCTTGCGCTTACTGATATCCATAAATAAACCAATATGTTGGATTATTTCGCCCTGTTCATTACGCACCACAGTAATGGCAAGGTACTCGGGATACACTTGGCCATCTTTGCGTTTGTTCCAGATTTCGCCTTCCCATTTGCCCTCTTTATGCAGTGCTTCCCACATGGCGGTGTAGTAATGATGCGGGTGGCGATTCGAGCTTAAAATCGAGGGGCTGCGGCCCTTCACCTCTTCGAGGCTATAGCCGGTGATCTGGCTAAAGGCGGGGTTAATCAACTCGATATGGTTATCGGCATCCGTGACCATAATGCCTTCGGCGGAATAGTTAAATACGGCGGCGGCGCGGCTTAGGGCGTGGTTGGCCTTTTGACGCTCGCTGATCATCCGATTCATGGCTTGTGCCATGCGGGCCAGCTCGTCGGTGCCTGAGGTATCGATATTGATATTGAGCAGCGGATCGGCGGCCATTTGCTGCATATCATTGGCAATCTTAGTGATTTTGATCATAAAGCTGCGGATGATTTTGCGCCCGAGCCAGAGGGTAATTGCCGCGGTAAAAATCGCGGAGAATAGATATAACCCGAGCAAACTTAGTGACTTAGTCTGCTCAACCTCACTCTGATGCGCCATTTTTTCGGTGATTTCATCACTGATGGCGTGCAACTTATTGATCCTATCGCTGGTGAGTGACCACCAGTGCTTGCTGCTGACGGGATGCGGCGGCATAAGTAATTTATTGATGGCGGCACTTAGGTCCTGATCATCCACTTGGATAAGGGCGCTGATTTCTTCGAGTGATAGCTGTTGATGCTTCAACTGCTGCAACTGGGTCATGCAGAATTGGTATTGATCTATGCTGTCCTCGATGGTTTTTACCGCAGGCTTAAGCTCAGGAATATTGCGGATCTCATGATTTAACTCATCGAGATTCAGCTGAATAATCGATAGCGCCTTAGTAAATCGTTCCAGCGCAGCACTGTTTCCCTTAATCAAATAGTCTTGAAAACTGTCAATCAAGCCACCGTAGCCTAAATGGGCATTGATATTTTGCACTAAGGTGCTGACGCGGATTTGCTGTTCGATGCGTTGGCTTATCTTGAGGATACGCAGGTTTTCGGGGGAGGTTTGTACCTTGCGTATTAAGGATTGGCGGTCGGAAATAGAGGCATTGCTCGCGTGTTCAACTGCTTGGCCATACTCGTACATTATGGTGCTGATCGCGCGGTAGTCGTTAATGCTCAGCGTCTGCGACTGTAACATCCGATTAATTGCATCGCGCTCTTTTACCGCCAGCTGTTGCACCATGAGTATATTGAGCAAATCCGTGTAGGCCCTAGATTGGCTGATATTGCTGGTTTGTAGCTGTAATTGCTGGATAAGTTTGACCAATTCAGTATTGAACTGGTTGTATAAATCGATAAATGCCTTGGGATGTTGGTCTAAAGCCTCTTGGCGACCCGAAGCCAGTTTATGGCTCAGCAGTGTCAGGGTATTGAGCTGCTCCTGCAACTGCACGGCGGCGAGTTGATTGCGACCCAATGCGGACATCAAGTTGCTTAAGGCTGAGCCGTTGAGCAGGGTGTCTAAGGCATTGGATGTAACCTGTTGCTGCTGTAGGAGGCGAGTTTCTTCTTGGGGGAGTGCGGGGGCTGAAAGCTGGGCGCTGAGGCCATATTCGTTATGCAGTTGGTAGAGTAGTTCGGTGGTTTGGGCGGTCGCTTGGATTGCCAGATGATTCTGATTGGCGGAGCGATATTCCTTCACTAGTACATACATCCGCGACAACACAAAAATACTCATCATCAGCAAAGGTAGCAGTGAAAACAGAATCAACTTCTGCTTCAGGCTGAGATGCTGTAGCGTGGATGGCATGTAAACTTACTCCTACTTTTGCCTGGTTGGAGACATAAAAAATCAAGGCATAACCTTGATATGTTGAAAGCGAAAAAAACCAGACACTGGGTGTGGATATTTAACATAGAAGCAAGAGGGTCGCGACCCCTAGTTTATGGATATCTAATCTAGCTCACGAAATTCAGTTATTTATTATATATAACTAACATATTATTTTTATTAGTGTATTTACTCACCTAGCAAACAAATAAATTGCCTGTCTGTGATATCCGATGGGATTTGATACAAAAGCTAAGATTTTGTGCCAAGCATAATCGGCAAATAAAAAAGGACGTGGGCAGGGCCGACGTCCTTTAAATCGAATTCCGCTTGTGGGGTTAATTAGCCAACGTTGGCTAATAACGACTTACGGTAAACGACGATATCTTCAATCGTCAGCACTGGCATATTGTGCGCTGCACCAAAGGCGATAATTTCTGGCAGACGCGCCATAGTGCCATCGGGATTGGTGACTTCGCATAACACACCCGCAGGCTTGAGGCCGGCCAGTTGCATTAAATCGATAGTGCCTTCGGTATGGCCACGGCGAGTTAATACGCCGCCGGGTTGGGCGCGCAGTGGGTACACATGGCCTGGGCGAGCTAAATCACTCGGCTTAGCATTGTCGGCGATAGCAGCTTTAATGGTGGTGACGCGGTCCGCAGCCGAAACGCCAGTGGTGACTCCCACTTTAGCTTCGATACTCACGGTAAAGGCAGTGCCATATTGGCTCGAGTTGTTTTCGACCATAGGTGGCAGCTCGAGGGCTTTGACCTTTTCATCTGGTAAACACAAACACACGATACCGCTGCATTCGCGGATCAGCATGGCCATTTGCGCATTGGTCAGTGACTCGGCGGCAAAAATTAAGTCGCCTTCGTTTTCTCTATCTTCGTCATCGACGACCAACACACCTTGGCCTTGGCGCAGGGCTTCAAGACCCGCTTCAACGCGTTCGATAGCAGTACCAAAAGGAGCAAGTAAAGACTGATTCATGGTTAATATCCTTCAAAAATACGACATGGGAATTTCCAGAATCAGGGCGTGCAGAAATACAGCCTTTACCCCAATGGGGATTGAGCTGTAGCAATAGACCCGTTTAAGCTCAATGGCTTACGTCGGCTAATTGCAAAATATGAGGCTAACATTCAGATGGCGATGGCTTTCGCTCATTGGCTGAAACGAAGCGCCTGCATCCTAATGTTGTCTTACATTCTCTTCCATCCGGACTCAGTACCGTTGCTATGATGGCAAACAGTCCATTACCGTCGGCTCTGGAATAGTAGCGCTCGATAGGCGTTAACCAAAACGAGACAAGCTAAGTCACCAGATCTGCTGACCCCGAAATTGCATTCGGGCGCTCGCGGGCTTTAGTGGGAGTGAAAACGGCTCACGACACTATTTACCGCCGGTGGGGAGTTTCACCCCGCCCTGAGAATTGTTGTTAGGCCTTAGCCTAAAAACGCGGTTATGTTGCGCCTATTTAGTTGGAATGGCAATAAAATCGCGCCATAAATTGGGCAATGTTTGCACAAGCGCACAACTAGCCGCCAAGCTTAAACCAGCATCATCTTTAGGAAACTCGCAACAAGCGCTAGCTTGGGTATATCATATCCGGCACATCAACTTATTGGCTTGCCGTCGTGCCCCACGATGGTGTTTGAACGTCACAAGGACGTATAAATGCGCACTCTGCTGCTTACTTTAGGTCTCGCTATGCTATTACCCGGTTGCTCCACTCCAAAAGGGCAAGTCTCTGCGCCCGTTGCGGAAAAAATTCCCCATGTGATGACCTTGCACGGGGTCACGCGCACCGACGATTACTATTGGATGCGCGATGATAAACGCCAAGATCCTAAGGTTTTGGCGCATCTGAATGCCGAAAACCGTTACACCCAAGCCTACTTTAAGCCGCTTAAGTCATTGCAGGATGGGTTGTTTAACGAACTGACTGGGCGCTTAGTGGCCGATGAGTCGAGCGTGCCTTACCAATGGCACCAGCACAGCTATTACCGCCGCTACCAAGAGGGCGGCGAATATCCGCTGATCGCCCGCAAAGGCAGTGACGGGGTTGAGCAAATGATGCTGGACGTGAATGAGCGCGCTAAGGGCCATGAGTTTTATGGTTTAGGTGGCGTCAGCGTCAGCCCGGATGAAACCATGTTGGCCTTCGGTGAGGATGTCTTAAGCCGCCGCGTGTATAACATCTACTTTAAAGATATTGAATCCGGCGCCATGATCACCGATGTGCTTGAAAACACAGAGGGACGCATCGTTTGGGGCAATGACAATCGCCATGTGTTTTATATCGCCAAGGATTTGCAAACCCTGCTGGGTTACCGCGTATATCGCCATGAACTCGGCACGCCACAATCGCGCGATGTGTTGGTGTATGAGGAGCAAGATGATGCTTACTACATCTCCCTCGGCAAGAGTTTAGACGAGTCGCAAATTGTGCTGTTCCACGAGAGCACCACAACCAGCGAAGTGTCAGTGTTGGATGCTAACGATCCCCTAAGCCTGTTCAAACCTGTGCTCGCGCGGGAAGAAGGCCATGAATACAGCGTCTCTAAGCTGGGCGACAGCTATTACATTCTGACCAACTGGCAGGCGACTAACTTCCGTTTGATGAAAGTGGCGATTAAGGATGCCGCCGATAAGTCCAAATGGCAGGAAGTGGTTGCCCATAATCCTAATGCGCGCATCGAAGACGAGCTAGTGCTGAAGGATTATTTGGTGATTCAAACCCGTGAAAATGGCCTAACGCGCATTAAAGTGATGCCATTCAATGGTCAAAAGCCCTTTGAGCTGAGTTTTGACGAGCCCGCCTATGTGCTCGGTTTAGATGTTAACGCCCAGCAAGATAGCGATAAGTTACGGATTTTCTACTCGAGCCTGACTACGCCCGAGGCGATTTATGAGTACCACTTAAGCAATCCCGATAGACGCGATCTACTCAAGCAGGAACAAGTGCTCGGCGGCTTCGATGCCAGCCAATACCGCGCCGAACGTTTATTTGTCACCGCCCGCGATGGCGCTAAGGTGCCAGTGTCCTTGGTGTATCGTAAGGATAAGTTCAAGAAAGACGGCACCAACCCTCTGTACCAATATGGTTATGGTTCATATGGTTACACAGTAGAGCCTGACTTTTCGTCGTCGGTTATCAGTCTGCTCGACCGCGGCTTTGTATATGCCATCGCCCATGTGCGCGGCAGCGAAATGCTCGGTCGCCCTTGGTACGATGCGGGCAAATTACTGAATAAAAAGAATACCTTTAATGACTTTATCGATGTCACCACCGCCTTAACCGAGCAAGGTTATGGCGATAAAAATAAAGTGGTGGCCTCGGGCGGCAGTGCTGGTGGGCTGTTAATGGGCGCGATTGCCAATATGGCGCCTGAAAAGTACTTTGCCATTGCAGCACACGTGCCCTTTGTGGATGTGGTCACGACCATGCTCGATGAGTCGATTCCGCTCACCACCAACGAGTACGATGAATGGGGTAATCCAAACGAGAAAACCTATTTCGACTATATGCTCAGCTACTCGCCCTACGACAATGTTGCCGACCACGAGTACCCACACCTGTTGGTCACCACAGGTTTGCATGATTCACAGGTGCAGTATTTCGAGCCAGCTAAATGGGTAGCAAAACTGCGTGAAGTGCAAAATAAATGGTACAAACTGGACGATAAGGTGTTGTTATTCGACGTTAATATGGATGCTGGCCACGGTGGCAAGAGTGGCCGTTATCGCCAGTATCAAGACACGGCGCAGGAATATGCCTTCTTCTTAAGCCTGCTCGGCATGACTAAGTAGGCACCAACGGGTGACCGATTTAGTGATTGAAGCCGCTAATTCAACTCCCTCGGCTAGCCCCCAAAAAGGGGCTAGCCAAGCGCAAGCTGTTAACAAAGCTCAGCTTTCGTGCAAGCTAGAAGCGCAAGGTGCTGAGCAAGCTGTGACTTCGGAGCAAGGCGCAACATCAGAGAGAGAACAAGTCTCGACGTGGTATCTGTACCTTATCCGCTGCGCCAATGGCCACTTATACACTGGCATTACTACAGATGTCACACGCCGCTTTAACGAACATCAATCAAGCAGCCCCAAGGCAGCAAAGTACCTGCGTGGCAAAGGGCCATTAACTCTAATGTATCAAGAACAAGTCGGTACCCGCAGTGATGCACTCAAGCGTGAGATCGCGATAAAAAAACTGAGTCGTGCTCAGAAGTTGGCGTTGATTGAAAGTGGGCGTGAAACTGCTTAACAGCCTGTTTTTTGTTATTCCCGCAATGCTGTTGAGCGTGAATCCTGATCTATTAACTGCATTGAAATGATTAAGCACAGTCATTCCAGTGACACGCAGCAAGTACGTCCTTGTATGCTCGACCGTGACATCCATGTCACGGACGGTCACTTCCATGCCAGTGCTTAATCCCTTTAACCACAGAGTATTCTGTTAGCCTATAAACACCTCGATTCTGTCGTTAAGTAGCAAAATTTAACAGTGCCTCGGTTATTTTTACAGTAGTGAGTTAGTCGCGGAAGAAGCTTTCTCTTTGCTGCTCATAATCATCTGCCTCAAAGCGACAGTTTTCACACTGTACAGCGTCTCTCCATTCTGACTCTTCAAGTGCTTCCAAGTAGCTACCATTTGATAGTTGAGTCTGACAATCGTTGTGATATCCACCAGGGTCAGTTACTCCTTCGCAGCCTGAAGTTAGGAAGGGAATTAGTACTCTTTGCTGGGCGGGAGACAGATTCTCGTAGCCTTTATCAATAGCTAATTGCGCAATTCCACTAACCTTCTGATCCTCGTCGTTGAGGCGGCCAAACTCTAATAGTTTTTCTAAAATTCTTTCTGTAGTCATGTTTCTATCCCTAGCTATCGAAATTGTGGACTTAGTATGGTTTTTATGAGCTATATCAATATGTCATGGCACGTAATTAAAATGTAGCGAAACTCTTCTGATATCCAATATTACAGTAAATCTGATGTAAAACTATTGGATGAATTAGAATGCTTTTTAATCAGTGATGAGTGAGGTATTATCCAATAATCTCAGAATAACAATAAATTAGAGTCGTTCGTGGAAGCAAAGATTATTGAGTTTCATCTTGAATACAATCCCCATAGAAAGAATGCTGCGGAGGTGTTCCATGCAATGGGGAACTTCATTTCAGCATATGAGAAATTTGGGAAAATCATTTCCCAATCTGTGGGGGAGAATTTAGATTTTGAAGTTGAGTTAAAGGAAGTCACTCATGGTTGTATTCTTGCAAAGCTGATGCTCAAACTTGAAGAGTGGACGAGACCTGATGACCTAATTCGAGAGTTAACGGGAGAAATCTCGCAACCTCAGCAAGTTGCTCTAGTTGCCGCGAAGGAAAAAAGAAGAATCTCTGAGGAGTATCGAAAGAGATATGATCGAGAGATAGTCGAGCCTTATATTAGTGACATAGACGTTGCGCTTGCGATGGAACAGTGGTCTGAAGGAACCAAACTTTTAAACCAAGACGAGTACTTGAAGATTTGTGATGATGGAGATGATTTGTCAAATGTCGTGCCATTTGACCCCGAGTTCAGGTTTACGGGTAACATTCGGAAAATGTACTCGAATTACAAGTCTAGTCATGATGGTGAGGAAATCATCGATATATTCAGGCCATGTTGTAAAGGCAAGTCAAAATGGGAAGTTATCAGTCGTAAAACAGGAAAAAAATTTAATGCTGAAATCACTGATAAAAAGTGGCTTGATGAGTATCAAAAATCTGAAAAACGATTAGGAGGTAGCGACAGTTTAAGAGTCCACAGTAAATATGATGTAGTTGTCATTAACGGTGAAGAGCAAATCAAAAATGCGAAAATCGTTGAAGTAATAGGCATTATTAGTGGTTCTGGGTATCAGAATGAACTTTTCTAACGAGTTCAAAACAGCGTTAACAGCCTACCTCTTCGTGGCAACGCCATTTTTTATATTGATAGTGGTAAAGATATTGTCTGGCAGGTATGAAGACATTTTACTCACGGGAGATTGGGCAATAGCCAGTGCTATGATGTTTTCAACCTCCTACTTCAATGTTAAAAATGCATTGAACCGCGCCAATGACATTAACAAGGTTGGATTGGATTTGTATTTACAAGTGACACTTGTATTGGCGTTCATCAGTATAGCGATATACGTTGTCTTATTGTTGCAACCAAAGAATTATCCTGCAGCAGTGGCTCAAGTACTTATCTTCTTATTCGCAACAATAAACTTTATAAAATACAGTAGATTGACTTACAGGTTGAAAGGTGGTGTTTAAAAAGAGTTTAACTAGAAGAGTTTAATTAGACACCAATTGTTAAATTCAGCTGCGGAATAATGAAAGCCAGATCAAGCATTACTCAGTTATCAATGGTTGCGCCAGTGACCTTCTAAAACATGGATGTTTTAGTAGAGCCTACAAGGACGCGATTTTTAAAACATGAGTACGGCGAGTCACTGGTGTGGCTCATATAAGAGCGTGCGAAAGCCTGCGGCAGGCAATTAGGGAATACTATAGCCAGAAGCCAGCCTCTCGAGCCTTTACCGAAACTAAGTTTTGCTATGAAACTACCCATCGGCTGTATCGACGCCGCTGCTCCTTATGTATTTAAGGTTGCTTGTAGCCAGTCAATAAAGTGTGCGTTATGCCGATTGCTTAGTAGGGCTTTATTGGGGATGTAATAGCAAAGCGATGATTTTACAGCGTTAGGGCTAACGGCTTGCAATATCCCAGCCTGTACATATTGTTGGGTGAGCGTGGTAGAGCTAAAGACCCAAGCTTGCCCTGCGAGCGCCTGCTGAATACCAAACAACTCCTGATCATAGTATTTGATATCCAATCCAGAGTCTTGCAAGCCTTGCTTTGCCAACCAGTCCGTTAGCGGCGGTGGCGGTAAGTTATTATTTTTCCACCTTGTTGTGTATATGGTCAGAGGTTTAGGACCTGCTGGCAATGATGCAGCCGCTGGTGTAGCAAACATATTAAAGAACTCTGTTTTTAATACATCATCAGGATGTTGATGGCGCAGATCCCCAAAGCGCAGCGGCAGCGTAAAGGCATCATGCTGCATATCTTCGCCTGTCGCGACTTCAACTTGGGTTTGTGGGTAAGTCGCGTAAAACTGTTGTAGTGCAGGTATCAAGACCAACGCCGCAAGTGACGATGTGGTGGCGACCTTAATATGGCGTCCAGTACTCGCGATATCGTCCAAGGTTTGATTTATGGCCTGAAATCCTTGAGTGGTCACGGTGGATAAACGCTCACCAGCCGGCGTTAAACTAATGCGTCTGGCTTGGCGTTGAAAGAGCGCGACATCCAAGCGCTGTTCTAGATTGTTGATATGGTGCGATATTGCGGTCGGTGATAGTGATAACTCTAGCGCTGCCAATTTAAAGCTGCCGAGTCTGGCTGCTGCTTCAAATGCTTTTAACGCTTGTAATGAAACCTGCATAGTCATCCGCCTTCGATAAGTATTAGGTGAAAATAGATGAGTTTGGCTCATCTGTAAATGCGTTTTAGTCGTTTGTCTGTCACTCGCTGAAAAACCACAATAGCTGGGTATTTTCAGCTAAAGAGAGATTCAAGATGACACATATTCTTCATATAGATTCAAGCGTTAGAGCTGTGTTAAACGATAATCCAGCTCATAACTCTATTTCTAAACAATTGGCAGAATGGTTTATTGCTAGTTTTAAAACTCACTGTGCTACAGCTGAGTATACTTACCGTGATGTCGGGATGAATCCACCAGATTTTATCAACCAACAGTGGATTGGTGCGGTGTTCACGCCGGAGGCTAAACGCTCTGCGGCGCAGCGGCAGCAATTGGCATTATCGGATCAATTGATTGCGGAGGTGTCAGCGGCCGATCTGATTGTGATTTCTGCACCTATGTACAACTACGGTATGCCTGCTCAGCTTAAAGCTTGGTTTGATCAGATTGTGAGGATTAACAAGACCTTCGATTTTGACTTGAACCGTGGCGATACCCCTCTAGCGCCATTACTGTCAGGCAAAACCTTAGTGATTCTGACGTCCTGCGGTGAGTTCGGCTTTGAGGAGGGTGGCGTAAACGAACGGCATGGGCATTTGGTGCCGCATTTACGTACCCTGAGTAAGTATTTGGGTGTTGAGCAGATTTTTGAAGTCGCCTCTGAATATCAAGAGTTTGCCGATAATCGACATTGGCAATCGTTACAGCAGGCACTGGCAAAGTCCGCTGCCATTGGGTTACAACTAGCACAACACTACGCAGGGGAAGCGACTGATGTGTAATCGCTTTTTACCTGCGGTTAACCACACCTTGGCGTTGGCGCAAAAGGAAGTCGAAGGTACGGGCCTGCCGTTTTCGGCTGTGATTGTGGATGAGTCTGGGCGGATTGTGGCTGAAGGGGTGAATCGGGTACAGGCGCTGCATGATTGTACCGCCCATGCTGAAATCCAAGCGATACGAATGGCGACTTTGCTACTTAAACAAGTCAGCTTGGAGGGCATGACATTAATCGCTTCTGGTGAGCCCTGTGGATTTTGTTATATGGCGATACAGCTGGCTAAAATCAGTCGGGTCATCGTCTTAGTCGATCGCCACGAAGCTTGCCAATATGGCTTTGATTATCGTTGGACCTATCAGCTATTGCAGGAGTCGAAATTGCAAATTGAGATCAGTAAATGGCCGCAGTTGAATCATCGGCTTCAGCCATTTCGCCAAAGTTCTATTGGGTTAGCTTCAATCGGCATGTAGGTCAGTGGTATGGTTTGCGGCAGTATGACTTGCCGCATTCACTGAGGCTTTAAACCGAAGGTCACTCTTGCTCAAAGGTGCGAGTGTTTCGGCTTTATTGAGATACTCCAGCGTGGTGCGGATAGCGTCTTGATGATGGCTAAATTCCCTAAAAATACGCTTTGCAATCAACAGATTTAGCTGCTGTTGGCTCAATGCGGCATGCTCATGCTGCATTTGTAAAATAGTCTCCTCTAGGGAAATGGGGGGTATTTCTCCTAGGTTAATGAGGAAGGTTTTGGCGACTGAGCTGGCGTGTGAGAAATAGTCCGAGTGCGCATCTAAGGCGTAAATATGCTCGAAAATGTGTTTAGCTAGGGCTGTATTACCATTCTGATAAAAGGTTTCGCCATCAAAACAAATATCCCCTAGTCCTTCCATTATTTCTCTTGGGTTATCCGATTGAGAAAGCGATTCAATTTCTTGTTGGTATTCCGAAAACTGATCCATATTTTCGACCTTACAGGCAATACTGCGTGACTTTGTGACTATCGAGCGGGAAGGTGAATTATCTTAACAAATTCGCGGACTGAAAGTCTGGTTATCGCAAATTTAAGTTTTATGGTCGCACAAAAAAAGATGCCACTACAAGGGGTTAGTGGCATAAAGTGCATAAGAATGTCCATGGAACGGTAACGCAAAAAAGGGGTGGGTAGAAGACTGACATTTGGTTGGGTACTGCAACATCAGTCTCTACGCCGGGAAGTTGGTTGAGCGGTAACGCTAAGGGTCTAACGGGTTTAGTGTTTACTTACGGGGCCATCGATTTTATCGAAGCTCACATCCCCTGAACCTGCCGAGAGAATGGTTAAGCCCTTAGTGTTCACCACATTGATATCGCCTGAGCCATCGTTGATGGTGACTGTGTTTTGCACATTGGCTACGTTGATTTCACCTGAACCGTCATCAATGGTGATGCTGCCTTTAATATCATTAACTTGGATACCGCCAGAGCCATCGACAATCGCCAGATTACCGTTGACTTGGCTGACTTCAATCGCGCCAGAACCATCGTCGATACTGACATTATTGCCACCATGGATTGCCAGTTCGCCAGAGCCATCCTTGACCTTAATATCCGCAGTCATCTTATTGATCAAAATCGCACCTGAACCATCGTCTATGTCCAGCGCTAATCCGGCGGGCACTTGTAACTTAAGGTCGATATAGGGTGAGTAATTGCTAAAGCTGCTATGCGATTCAAAGTCGGCCTTAAGCTGGGCTTTGTTGGCTTTTTTCTCGAGGGTGAGAATGACTTTGCTATCGTCATTGCTATAGATATCAGCGACTAACTTAATTTGGGTCAGGCCTTCGACACCGATAATTTCAAGGCTGCCTGCACCGGTTTCGGCGACGAGTTCCTGTAGGTCTTGAGCATCGAGGCTGAGTTCACGTTGTTGGTGATCTAAATCCGGCATGCCAGCGGCGTTCACATTGATAATGCAGCCAGTGAGTGACACGCCAACCGTAAAGAGGGCGACAAATCCGAGGGTGAATATAAAAGGGCGTAGTGACATTTTCTTCTTCCTTGTTATCGACACTCGACGACCGACTGAGTGCTGAGCTATTAGCGATAAGCTTGATATCACTTGAGTTTGCACATCCTATGCCAATTTTAAAATGTATTAATAATCATGTAGATAAATTAAATGTGTCCGCTTGGGCGCTGGCGGACATGTCCGCTGAATGAGTGATTTTTCCCAAAGAGTGGTGAAATTACTCACTTATTCAGTTAGCGTGTGTCCATTCAGCCCGCTTGGCTCATCGCATGACTAGAAAGGATTCATATGGATTACTTAACGACCAATAAAATCGCTTGGGATGCCCGCACTCGGGTGCACTTAACCTCTGATTTTTATGATGTTGAAGGCTTTTTGAGTGGCAACACATCCTTAACGGAAATCGAGCTGAGTGAGCTTGCGGTGGCGGGCAAAAGTCTACTGCATCTGCAATGTCATTTTGGCTTAGATACCTTGTCGTGGGCGCGAATGGGCGCAAAGGTGACTGGGGTCGATTTATCCGAGGTGGCGATTGCTGAGGCGCGCAAGCTGGCGCAGCAGACGCAGTTGTCCGCCGAGTTTATCTGTAGCGATGTCTACAGCGTAGCGGGCAAGGTTGAGCCGCAAGATGTTGTATTTACCTCCTATGGCGCGATTGTTTGGTTGCCGGATTTAACACTCTGGGCGCAGACCATTGCGGCGTGTTTAAAGCCTGGCGGACAGTTTTATATGGCCGAGTTTCATCCAGCGCAGCAGCTATTCGATGGGTATAGCTATTTTAATCGGGGTGAGCCAGATATTGAGCAGGAAGGAACCTATACCGAGAATGCCGGTGATGAGCAGCAAACCTTAATGTGTTGGTCCCATAGCTTGTCTGAGGTGATCAATGTCTTATTGCAGGCGGGTTTAGAGTTAGCGTTCTTCCACGAGTTTGCGTTTAGCCCCTATAACTGCTTCGAAGGGCTAGAGGCGCAAGCCGATGGCCGTTATGTACTAACACACCAAGGGCAACAGGTGCCCTTGGTGTATAGCATTAGCGCGCGTAAGCCTGCTTAATCCTTGCCGTTTTTAACTGCGGGATTAACGGCTACGGTAGACCGGATACTTAAGATATTGATTATCGTAGTAAGGGCTGCGCTCATAGAACCAGCGTAAGCGTGCCTCGGGATCGGTGGCAAACTCTGGGTTTTCCAGTGCTTTGTTAAATTCCGCCTGCAGCTTGGGATCTTCCTTAAGCATCTTGGCGGCCAGCGGCTCTACGGCGTAGTCCTCAATGTATTCGGTACGGGTAAAGATAGGGTTAAAGAAGCCCCATTGCAGTAACGAGTCCGGTGATTGTGGCTCGAGCAGTAAAATCGCCAGATCGCCTAAGGGTTGATCTGTGCTGATTTTCACTGTGCCCGCGGGCAAGGTGGTGGTCAGTTTGGCCAGTGTCGAGTCGGCCTTCACTGTGAGTCGTCCCTCGAACGCCTTGGTATTAAACACCGGATTGCTCAAGCTGTATTGCTGCAATTTAAGCTCAGTTGGCTTGCTTAAACGTGTCATCCGAATGCCGTGTAGATTTAAGCGGTCAATCACTTGTGTCCACTGGGCGGGAATATAGTAAGCACTCGGGCGAGTGACTTTTATGTCGGGCACGGTTTCGGCAATCACAGGTAGGTTCGGGTACAGCTTAGGCTCGCCTGTCCAGCGCACTACCTCGGTGCCGCTAATCGGGCTCTGCTCAAGCTTGTAATCTATGCCTTTAAAATCCCAGCCTTTAGCCAGTGGCGCCGATTTCCATGTTAATGTGATCAGTGGCGAGGCGCGGTATTTATCCTCTTGAATCGCACTCTTTAACTTAGTCGCTTGGTCACCCACGGTTTTCAGGGTTTGCTCTAGCATCACATAGGTGCCAAGTACGCGCTGCTTAAAGGGTTTTAAGCTGTGGTTCTCAATCAAAATGGTGGGCAGATGGCGGGCATCACCATAACCATTAGAGAAGCGTGGGCTAGGGTTCCACAGTGACATGCCTTTAGTGATGTCGGTATTGTCGACGGCGAAAATCAGCGGACCCGGGATATGGCCTTGGGCGGTTAATGCCGCTTCTACCGCTGGGCGGTAGCTATTTTCGAGCCAGCGGAAACTGGCGGGACTCAAACCTTGGGCAAGGTTGTAGCCGAAGGTGATGTCGTACTGGTAGTCGATACCGTCGGTGACATGCACATCGATATACAAATCTGGTTGCCACACATTGATTGCCCGCAGCATATGCTGCATTTCTAAGGTGTCGGCCTTGGCGTAGTCACGGTTCAGGTTGAGGTTATTGGCATTGGTGCGCCAACCCATATTGACTGGGCCACGCTGATTTACGCGGTTAAATTCGCCGCTGCGCTCATGGGCATCGACGCTAAACATAGGCACAAACAGCAAGTTAGCCTTTTCGAGCAGATCGCTCTTGTCGCCTTTGACTATATCCCGCAGCAGCATCATGCCGGCGTCTTTACCGTCGATTTCGCCCGCGTGGATCCCGGCCTGCACCAGAATTGTCGGCTTAGTGTTTTGCTTTAGCCTTGCCGATTCGTTAATGCCTTCGCTGCTGGCGACATACATCCAAATGTCGCGCCCTTGAGGGCTCTTGCCTAGGCTGACTTTCTGCAATTTGGTGGTTTCGGCCGCTAATCGGTCGAGCCAAGTAATGGTGTCGTCATAGCTTGGGCTTTCGGTGCCGTTGCTTTGCTCGAAGGGGGTCGCCCATTCGTTATCGGCGCTGAGTAACAGGGCTTCGCTGCCACCGTGCCAAGTGATGCTTGGCGGGAGAATGGCGTCATTCACAAAGGTATTGGCGCGAGTCGGTGTTGCTGCCGCGTCGGTTTTAGCTGCCTCAGTGTTTGCGACTTCAACATTGGCAGCTCCAGTCGTTGTCACTTCGGGTTGCGCGACTTCGGTATTCGCGGCAACGGCTAACTGGGCGGTGAATAGTGAACCCGCCGATAAGCAGGCAATGGCGATAACGGAAGGGGAAAACAAGCGCATGAAAACAGTCCACACATCGAATTTTTATTAAGGCGGTATCTTTTCATTAAGCCCCTGCGAG
Organism: Shewanella seohaensis; assembly: GCF_023283775.1. Lineage (NCBI taxonomy): Bacteria > Pseudomonadati > Pseudomonadota > Gammaproteobacteria > Alteromonadales > Shewanellaceae > Shewanella > Shewanella seohaensis. The sequence continues at coordinate 45,554 of NZ_JAKILE010000016.1, read as the reverse complement.
TGCAAGGGCTGCCAAGGGTTTATCTTGATTCGAGAGGGTGATTTTCGCTGCCATGCGCCGTGGTAACAGTCTATGAAGGTTTGGCGGTTTTATGTAACACGGTTTGTCCGTTATAGGCGATTTCAATAATCTCGATATCGGCGTAGAGCGCTTCGACGGCAATGGCGAGTTGATAGATAAGCCAGCAGTATCCCGTGAGGGCAAATCCCTGCGTAACTTCATTGGCTAAAGGGGCCGAATTTGGCGTTTGGGCGGCCAAGCTGAGTTGTAATCTGTGCTGCAACTCTTGCTCTAATGAATTTGGTAGTGTTGGCAATGTGGCTGTTTTGCCTGCAACAAATTCACTCAGCCTGTGAAGATAAGCCGTAAGCTCGGCGGCGACACGGTTGATTTGGTGGTATGCCTCTTTGTCGGCCTCCTGCCAGCGACTCAAAGGTAATAACTCGAGTAGGGTGATCAGCCGCACCTGTTTATTGACTAATTCCGCCAGCAGCACTTTATGTTTTTTTAGCGTTTGGCTTTCCCACTCGAGGGAGAAAAACAGTTTCTTTTGGGTTAATACCGCCTTCATGGCCGCCTCTAGTTCGGCGCGAAAATCTAAATCATGGTTGGCGGGGGCCTGTAAATGTTGGGTAAGCACTTTGGCCATACTGTCGATGGCATTGGCGAGCTGGCTGCGCCAGTCCTGTTTGGCCTTAATCGGGAAGATAAACAGCGACACCAGAATGGCAATAACACAACCGAGCAGAATATTCGCCGTACGCCAGAGTGCCTCTGAGGTGTCGTGGTTCGCATCGCCCACCACGATAATAATGGTGAATCCTGCCACCAGATAGGCATAGCTGTAGCGTCCCGCCGAGATAAAACAGATCAGCGTGACCCCTAAGATCAGTAGCCCCATAATCAGCCAATAACTGTCGATAGTGGCCACTAACATCACGCCATAAGCCGAACCTAAACAGGTGCCTACCGCCCGCTGCAGGGACTTTTCAATCGCGCCACCCACCTGTGGCAGACTCATCATAATGATCACTATGGTCACCATGCTCCAAATGAAATGCGGCGGCGACCAAATGGCGTTAATAGTGACGGCAATCAGCAGGGCGAGGCCGAGTTTAAGGGCGTGAATGGCACGGAAATGACGATAGATAAAGTCGGCAAAAGGGCTTGCAGGGGCAAATACGGACATAATGCAACACTCCTTTGGACTGATGGTAGCCAAGCCATTATCGCAGAAAGGCACTGTGTCCGTGTGGCTTGGCGGATAAAGAAATACGAATTGCGAGGCGGCGCCGTTTGAGCTTAGACCAAGGCGCCGCCAAGATCACATAAATCTGCATTAAGTGATACAAAATCAGTAGGATAAGATGCGGTATCCCGAGGATTTAGACATAAAAAAGGCTTGAATAAGCAAGCCTATTCAAGCCTTGGTATATCAGTGTATTTACACAGTTAGTTTGAGCTTGGCTCTGCGGTGTACTTATCCATAATGATGGCGCAGGCGGCATCACCCGTGATGTTGAGCGCGGTGCGGATCATGTCAAACACTCGGTCGAGGGCGAATAACAGTGGTAAACCATCAATCGGAATCCCTGCGGCCAGTAGTACAGCGACCACTAAAAATGACGGACCGGGGACACCCGCTTGGCCAATGGCGCCTAAGGTAGAGGTAAAGATAATCGCGGCATAGGCGGTCATCGACAGATCGATGTTGTACATTTGCGCGAAAAACATAGCGACTAAACCATAGTAAATCGCGTTGCCGCTCATATTGATGGTGGCACCTAGAGGCAGCACAAAGGCGGTGGTTGCCTTAGACACCTTAAGATCTTCTTCGCAGGTTTCCATATTCACCGGCAGCGTGGCCATAGACGATGCCGTCGACAGTGCCATCACCTGAGGTTTTTTCATCGCCGAAATAAATTGGCGTGCCGATACCTTAGAAAACAGCTGTACCACTAAGGGGAAGAACACAAAACCGTAGATCAGAATCGCGGCCACAAACACGGCAAACAGCTTAAACACGACTTCTAAGGCATCGAAACCGAAGGTGCCGACGGAATCGGCCATCAAACCAAATACCCCAATGGGCGCAATCACCATCACACAGTTGATCATCCACACAAAGGCGTCGACGACGGTATTTAACGCCGCCATGATGGGCTTGGCGCCATCGCCTTTGACCTTGGTCAGTGCGATACCGAAAAATATACTAAACACCAGAATTTGAAGGATATTTCCGCCAGTCAATGATTCGAACACATTGGTTGGGATCATGCCAATGAAGGTATCCATTACTCCTGGCAGTGCGCCATGTTCGGCGGTGACTTCCATCAGGCCGCTACTGCTATGGGCGGTAAAGTCGACCCCCGCGCCCGGGGTAAACACCTTGCCCATGACTAATGCCAGAGCCACGGCAATCCCCGAGGTGACAATAAAGAAGCCGAAGGTGCCGACACCAATCTTACCCGCCGAGGGGCTATCGCCTAAGCTGGCGGCGCCGCTGATGATAGACACCAGTACCAGTGGGATCACTAGCATTTTGATTAAATGGATAAAGATGGTACCCAGTGGGGCGAAGATGCTCGCACTTTCGCCCATGGTAAAACCAACCAGTGCGCCAATAATCATGGCAATAACCACTTGCACACCAATGTTGCCTAATAAACTCTTGCTCTTCATTCTTGCGAAACTCCCCAATTACCGCGGCATTTTGTGTCTTAAGACTAGTTATCTATTTACAGGCCTGCCCTCGCTTTTGGCGTAAAAGCGCAGCCCTGACACGTTTTTTGGGCGCTTAAGGTACCACAGTTGCTGTTACGGGGTTTGTGAAACATCACCAACCTTGGTTTGAAAATAACCAAAATCTAAATAACGCGACGACTAAATGAATAATGTTTAAAAATACATGCTGTAAAATAACGTTTATTTAAATTTGATTGGTTTTTTGTCCATCGAATTGATGAATTGTGATTTTGGCTTTGATGGACGCAGATATCCTCTCGTATTCTTGGGGCGAGTTGAGTCGCGAGAACTCCCATCTGTTACTTGTATGCATCTTGGGAGTGGTGAATAGCTTCTATGACTATGCAATTTAGTGGCTCACTCGGTTTTACTATGACAACGCCATTCGAGGACATTATGAATATCAGCTCATTTTTCGGTCAGCCCGAGTCGTTACAGCGCTGGATAAGAAAGTGCATCGAACAACCGGGATTAAGTTATTGGCTGGTTTATCAAGATCTGGAACAAGGTGAATCCCTACAGCTGACCACGCTATTGTTCCCGATAGTGGCTGATATGAGAGACCTATCGGATGCCGAAATCGATGCCTTTGAGGATGGCTTAGGCCGCAGTGACTATGGTTATCTGCTGAACACGGATCAAATAGAGGATGTGATTGATAATCTTAAGCAGCAAAAAGCTCAGCCCAGTGAACAGGAACTGCTTGAAGCTATTATCTTTTACTATGAGCGAGATGCGTTTATCTGCCTCTAATGGGTTCTTTGTGGGGGTCGCGACTTAAGCAGATATAAGCGCCCCCGACGAATCAACGCTGGGGCGCGGGTGGAGTAAGCTTTACTTTGCTAGCGACTTAAAGTGGTTGCGCAGGGTATTGCTGAAGCTGCTGTCGTAGGTAAAGTTGTAGAGTTGTTTATTTTCAGCGGTATCCAATGCTTTGAATAGATCTGCCTCTGTCAGTAAGTTTGCCGTCACTAGATAGTAGTGTGCCTGAATGGTTTTGCTAGTAATCGGGTCCGCCTCAATTTCAGTGATAGTTAGTAGCTTGCCGCCGTTTGGACTAGTGCTAATGTCCCATTCATATTGGTGTTCTGGCTGACCGAAACTATCGAGAATGGTGAATTTATGTGGTGAGTCCTCAATGTAACTCTCGGGGTAAGAGTACGGCCACAATAGCTTCACGATCAAGCTAGAGGAAAGCTCGCTCGCGGTTTCTACACCCGTTTCATAGGTTACGGGATCTTCTTCGCGGCAAATCACGTCGGCCGATTGCTTGATATCGATGCGATATATTTGCGAAGGCCAACTGAGTGACGCCAGTTTGAGGTCGCTCGGGAGGTTTGCCAGCAAATCTTGCCAGTCAGCGGCCGTGTTTTGATACTTATGGAAATTTATTTCGACAGGGACTTCAGTGCCGGCATAAACGGTTTTTAATTGATTGCCTTCAATCACAGGTTCTTTAAGCACATACCCTTGGTCGTTACGCGAGGCATTGATCCATTTTTTCATTGGCTCATTCCAGCATTCGGTAGGGACTTCCTCTCCCGACGTGTTGTCGAAGATCATCACAGCGTCACCTGAAAATACGCCAGTAAGAGTTTGGTCAGCAGTACCATAATCTAAGCTGACAAAGTGGCTGTTGCGAACGGTGGCGATATTGAGCACATGAGATGCGTCGGTTTGATTGAGCATGCTGCTAAACACTGTATCCCAGTCAGTGCTGTTCATCGCCTTGTCGTCAACCAGCGCTTCCATATAACCGAAGGACACTAAGGTGCTCTCCACCTTATTGGTAACGGCAACGGGATTAGTTTGCAGATAAGCCTCAGTGCCAAAACCATACCCTAGGATTAAATTCTCGAAGGCTTCAAATGCGGCGATTAACACTTCGATAGCCGCCAAAATTTCCACTGTGCGCTCATTGGTGAGGTTTAACAGGTAATCGTGTAACAGCAGGGTGTCGAGAAATGTGGGTTGCAGAGTGATTTCGGGCGAAAGACTAAATAAATCGGCTTCGACTTGTTTAAATCCAGTGGCGTATAAGGATTTGAGTTTGGCGCGGAACTCAATCACTTGCTGTGGCGTTAAGTCGGCCTCAATCATCTTGCGATAGCGTGAAAACTCAATATTGGTCAGCGCGTTGATATGACCCGCATGATCGGGCAGGGCAACGATATTCATGCCGCCAGTGGTGGTGTTGGTGTTAGCTGCCGCGGAGCTCATCGCCAATGCTGAGCGTGCAGATGACGCCGCGTTATCAATCCAATTGGCCAACAGGTAATAGTTAGGTTTTTCGGTCTCGCTTTTCCAATCGATTTGATACTTACCGTCAGTGCCCGTAGTGGTGCTCGGTTCACCCTCTGAGCAGCTTAAGTCTTGGTTGAGATCGACGCACACGTTGGCCCCGGCGATAGCGCCGATATAAGTGACCTGACCCGTGACTTTATGTGCGTATTCTGTGGGTGGCGTCGGCTCTGGCGTCGTGGTGGTGTCATCTTTATCGTCTGAGCCAGAACATGCCGTCAGCAAACTGGTGGCGATTAGCAAAGAGAGCAGTTTAGGTTTAAACATCTTGTGTCCTTACATTAATTCGGCAATTTCCATTGCACTAAGTTAGCGTGGAGTCATCTGATAACGTCGAGTATTCAACGTGTTGCAGTATTATTCATGGCCAAGCCAAATAGCATGAGCCTAGGTGACTAAGAAGGGCGAGAGTATCGGTCTGAGTGGATAAAAATCGACGCCGCTTGTGATAAAACATGCGGCTTGATGTGAAATCCCTTTCACGACAACGTTTGGCATCCTTCCTGTCGTAACACAGCGCAGTAAAATTGCTGTATTAGTAGCGCGTATATTTTCTTTTTTGTTTAAAAATCATACAACTATACAAAAGTATGATAAGGGGCTCTTAGCGGCTTACGTCTGTTAAATACATTTTTAGATTGCACATTCGAGCATTAACAGTGGTATGCCATTAGCTTCTGCTTGTTGCATACGTTCGGCCATTTCTGTTGGGCTAAGTCCTGGATGAATAGGGATCAGCTTTTCCGATGTCAATAGAGGCTTGAGTTGATTGCAATCAACGGTGTTATCAATACTAATTGTCTGGGCGTTAAGGGAGAGTAAGCTTGACCAATTGTTAGAATTCACTTGGCTGATTAGCAAACTATCTAGCTGTAGGTTTTTCGAATTAAAATCAGTAACCTTCATATTGTTCAACATAAGTGTTTTAAGATTATTGTTGTTCAGATTAGAAAGTGAAGTGAGCGTGCCACCTTTTAAGCTAAGGGTGTCAAGATGGCTAAAGTCGTTGAGGTCGTCCAATATCACCATATCGGTGGGATTAAACTGACAATTCAGCAAGTTGAGTTCTTGGCTTTGTTGAATCGCGAGCAGTTTCGCCTGTTGTTGAATACAGTCACCCAGTGGCTTGTTGCTAAATTTTAGGGCTGAAATGGGCTGTGAAATCTCACTTGTGGCCTCTGTTTGAGGCCCATCAAAGGTGCCAAAATCTTGCTCTGGTTTTTCTTGGATAAGCTCAGGCTCGTCTATCTCACTGAATTGGGAAATACCTTCAGTATCATTCTCTGACATATATTCGGGTGTAGTAGGCGGAATCACTCCCTGTTTGGCTGCAAATGTACTGATAAAGGCATTAGCTATTGCATCTCCTTTCTCGCCGCTGAGCCCCTCGACCAAGGCTGGTGAATCATCGCCTAAAACACAGATACGAAATCGATGAAATAGACTCGTTAGGGTATTGACCCGTGCCTGGCTGATATTCATGTCCATTAACGCTGGGAAGGCATCGCCTAGATTTTGGATATTAGAGTAAGTGTTAAGCCTATCTGCATAGGCAGTTAGTTCTTTGATTTGCGAGTTAAAATCAGCCATTAGCTGCGGTTGATGGCATTGGCTTGTATGCGAAACTTGCTGCTGTAATTCTTTAAAATACTTAAGGTATTCATCCGCTAATGTGAGTTGTTGCTTTGCTTTAATCGCCAGACGTTGAGGTATACCTTCCTTTAAAACGGCAACTGCATCGCCTTGGTGACGCTCTAGCGCATCGTCAATTTTGTCCTCTGGCGCGGTTTCCCCTAATACAATTGCTTGCTTTAGCAGTGGTGCTGTTTTGCTGTCAAAAGTTGCCAATGCCAGATCTCTATCCTGTGCTGCACCCGCAGGAAAGCTACTCCAGACAAGTAAGCCATATAGGACGATTAAAGAGAAAAACCTGTGGAAGTGGGCAGAAGGCATAATAAACTTCCTTGTGATGAAAACGAATTTTAGCCAACAGATTGGCTAGCGAGACTGACAGGTATAATGGCTGACGTTTTTCGTTAGCCATTTTTGCGTCTAGAGTCCATCTCCTCAATCACGCTAAAGTATTAACTTGTGTTAGGTACCGTTTGGTTAAAACGGGAGATTATCTTCGAAATACCATTTACCAGCAGCTTCAAACAGAACGCAGTTCACGCTTCCTTTTTGTTTTCTGCCATCAGGTCTCACAAAGTAAAAGTTATAATGCAAATCTGCCATGTTTGTCATATCGGGATATTGCCCTATGTTATCTTTACTTGGGTCTCGAAAACTGGATTCTTGCTCGGAGAATACGATTTTATCTAATGGAATTTGACCGAACATTTCATTTTTATAACCATTGATGCTAAGCATGGCCATCTTCTTCGCTAACTTACCCTCATTCCATGTCTGTAACATGGGATGAAACTCTTTAATCATGTCATCCATTTTGTTATCGCGAATATCCTGCATCATTTTGTCACAGCGGGGTTTAAGCTCGGCAATTAATTCAGCAGGTAACTCTGAACCAGTGGCGTACATGGGGAATATCGCTGCAAGCCCTAGCAGTAGAGATATAGGTTTACCAAGTTTAAATAGGCAGAGTTTCTGTAATTTCATATGAGTTCCAATATCAAGAGTGTTATGCCACAGGGTTGAGACCCGTATTGCTGACTTATATTTCGTAAGAAATACGCTATTTCTTCTCTGTTTGTCATCGCTGTGCTGTTACAAACAGGGGGAGGTATTTCTGTCATTGAGAATAATCGCATCGCGTTACTGCATCAGCTTGCGAGTGCGTCATGGTTCTAATGGGTATCTCATTATTTCTGGTAGTTATCTCGCTATAACGTATTGAGTAATTTGTTCACTGCATCGCCTGCCGCCGCGACCCTCTGAAAAAAAGGCGGTTTATTAAACGTTTCGGGCTGTGTGATATGGCTACGAATATACTCTTCGAGTTGCTTAACTTCGGGTAGGGATTGGGTTTGTACAAAGAGTGATTGATAGTCAGGGATGAACGTTGTGCTTTTAATGCCGCTAAATTGCCAAGCACGTGATACCGCTGTAGTTGCATAATCAACAGTGATTTCAGACTGACCATGATAGACGGCATTAAGTATTTGTTGATCGCCTAAGAATACCAATATTTGGTCGTACCCTCTGTTGGAGACTGGTAGTAGCAACTCTTTTTGAACACTAAAAAAGAGAGGATCTTCATTATCACTGCCCATTGATAGCGCTGATAAGGTCGACGCGTTGAGAGATACATCAGAGGCTATTTTTAGTAACACTGAGCTACCTACTTGTACATTAAGGGTATTGCTCTTGCCGTAGGTATTTTTGACATATAATTCTCCCGAAACAGCGCTATTGGGAATATCAAAAATTAATTCACTTGGGTTGATTGAGCGCGGCGCAATTTCCTGTCCAAGGAAAACCACTTTAGTCTGTTCATTAAAGCGGCTGCCTCTCAGTAATATTTCACTGCCTGGTTTAGTACGGAGAGTTGTTTGCTCGAGTATTATGGGGATATTTTCATTACGATAAAGGATATCAATGCCATTGGCGCTGATTAGATTTGAGGCAACAAAATACATTTGGGTTGCGTCCTCTGGCAAAATGAAATCCACACTTGCATCTTGATTGACTTTGACTGGCATATTAATTGGTTCACCAGACTTACGGGCAAATACAAGTAAACCGTCACTCAGGCCATCACCCAATATTCGATGTTTTTTATTCGCAATTAAAACGTCTTTTATTGGAGTCTGTCCATCATGTAGATAATAGATAGTTCTAATTTCTTTATAATTTTCAGAAGGGTAGGCCGCAGATCTTACTCGTGAATGAGGTTCTATATCATTGACATCTAAAATAAGATCATCGTCGTCATCGAGATCGATGAAATCAGCCAGTGCATCGCCATCAAAATTGAGCGGAGATTGACTATTCTTACCTACTTCCATGGCATCCAATACCGAGTTTCCATCGGCATCAAGGTCAGCAAACGCTGCTAATCCGTCATTATCTAAGTCAGTCGCACCCTCCAAGCCATCTTTTATTCCATCTGCATCAGTATCATCATCGAGCCAGTTGGGTAAGCCATCTCCATCGACGTCATGCAGCATCAGATTGTCAGATTTTAATACATAGAACTCTTCCCCGTCATAAATACCATCATTATCAGTATCCTGAGAATAAGCTTCAAAACCGAAGGCAGGTTCTATTGCGTCATCAATGGCATCTACGTCATTATCAAAAAATGCCGCTATCTTGTAGTTAAAATCAGGCCTGCCGCGGAAAAGTTTGTCATTGATTACCAGATAATAAACGCCTGATGTCCTCGGTTTTACTTGGATTGCGCGCTTATATTTTCCGACAGGCTGATAGTTTGGTGCCCATGCAAGGATAGCTAGTCCCTCGCTATCTAACACTGCCATACCTGGTGAGAAATCATGACTTGGGGAAGATAATAAAAACGTGACTGATTTGCCTGCCTCTAGTTTTATCTGGTAAAAATCGAGATCATTGACTTGTTGCACAACCCCATAAATACGCGATGGGACTTGTTGGACATGATTTGCAACATCTTGATTATTATTGAACTCTTCTTCAGTAACTAAGGCGTACTGACTTTTATATTTATCAAACGGATAATCATCCAATTCATCTGGCACCCCATCACCATCTTCATCTTTATTTTCCCATGTGCCATGGTGTTCTGTGGGCGTGACAGTTGTTGCTTGTGTAAATAGCGGCAGGGCTAGAAAGGTGATTAAGGATAGCGCAAGGGCAGAGTGAGGTAGTCGCAAAATAAACATCCTTGTGATGAAGCGGCTCTTGGCGAAGAGAGTGATTAAGTGATTGACATCAATGTCAGTCTGTCGTTTTTTTAGTCAGTTATTTTTGCGTCTAGAGTCCATCATCACAATCACGCTAAAGTATTAACTTCACAACTAGAATAAGCCATTGTTCAACAATGCTTATTATCTTGCCAAATCCCAGCCTAAGTTGGTGTGCATAACGCTAAATAGCGTAACTTTATAGTAGAGTCATTCGTCGATTTGGTTTCTGTTAAATCTACAGAAAATACTCTTTAAACAGCAAGCCTGTTACCGCCACTAAGGCGACTAAGGGAAAAGCGACGAATATGCTGCGGGCGACAATGGTTAATGAATGTCGACGCTTTTGCAGCGTGATTGGATAGTCGAAGTAGACCAGCAGGTAAAGCAGAGGCTTAATCGGAAAGTAGAGGCTCTTTAAGCTGATTGATTTGTCCGATTGCAGCGTGATGATTAGCTCACAGACATCATAGGTGGTGCGCAGGTCGCGCGTGCTGGGCCAAAATCGAACGCAGATTTGCTTTATGTCTTGTCGCTGAATTTCTATCGGGCCAGCTTTGGTCTCGATAAGATGACTGCCGGGGATATTGAGTCGTTTGGCGTTAATCTGACAGACATGCTCTTTCACCCGACCATAAATGCTATCGATGAATAGCTTTTTGAGCATCAGACTACCCAAGATGGTGCCTATACTCAGCGCCAACCAGATTTCAGGGGGCATGAGTTGGGGATTGATAAAGGGTAAGATGGCCAATGCCAGCGGCCCAATGAAAAAGAGCATCTCTAAAGGCAAGGGAAGTGGGTAGAGTAGCCTTGATGACTTAAGGCGAATGTCACTGTCACTAGTGAGTTGATTTTTCCCTTTGAAATCGGTGGTGCCAAACCAGGGGGTGTCGTCAAGGGTTAGCTTTTCCATGCTTTTCAGGTTCCTTTTAAATTGAGTGAGCTAGTGATTGCCGCTATTTGAGCAGATTTAATCATGTACCATTTCCATCAGCATCTCGATCTAAAAAATTTGGAATGGTGTCATTATCTAAATCATTACTTCCCTCAAATTTATCGCTAAACCCATCGCCATCAGAGTCAGAATCCAACCAATTTGGAATAGAGTCATTATCAATATCTATACTTTTATTAATAGTGCCGAAGATAAACTCGAGTCCATCTAAAATTTTATCCTTGTCCATATCATTTTCTAGCAGGTCAGAACCCACTGCTCGTTCTTTCATATCATCAAATGAATCAACATCAGTATCGTTAAAAAATACAATTTCGTAGGAAAGATCTGGCCAACCTGAAAAGTTTTCATCAATTAAACTTAATTGATATGTACCCGGGTCATATATTGGAAAGTTTACTACGTAGATATTCGGTTTTGTGTATTGATATAAAAAGATGTCATTCATAACAAGGCCATCTTCATTTGAAATATACACTTGTGGTTTAAATCGAGCTGATGACGTTTTGAAGACAGCTGTGTATTGTTTAAGCTCGGTTGTTACAAACTTAAACAGATCTCCTTTGTCCAATTCAGAGCTTATAACCCCTCGTACTATGGCCCCTTGATCTATTTCGATTGGTGTGGCCACTGATGGGTTGTCATTCGGTTCCTGCTCTATAAATACTGGATATTTATTTCTGCTTGAATCAAACGGATAATCATCCAATTCATCTGGCACCCCATCACCATCTTCATCTTTATTTTCCCAAGTGCCATGATGTTCTTTGGGCGTGACGGTTGTTGCTTGTGTAAATAGCGGCAGGGCTAGAAAAGTGATTAAGGATAGAGTAAGGGCAGAGTGGGGTAGTCGCAAAATAAACATCCTTGTGATGAAGCGGCTCTTGGCGAAGAGAGTGATTAAGTGATTGACAACTAGACCTGTTTACCAGTTTGTTCGTCAGCCATTTTTGCGTCTAGAGTCCATCTCCTCAATCACGCTAAAGTATTAACTTGTTTTAGATTGGGTTGGATGAGTCTCGGATAAATTGCGTTAACCAACTGTGGATCGCAAAGTTATGCTTATCAGGTAGTTTATAGGCTAATTTTACAGCACCCTTTTTCGTCAATAGATAGGTAACATTTGTTACCTGTGAGACGCCCCAGACATCGGCAAGCTTAAAGTGTTTGGTCCTGCAGCCCTTCTTGCTGATGGTTAACATGTCATTCTCGACCGTTAACAGACAAGCACCTCTGATGAATGCCACAAACCCAAGGCTTAAAGCTATCAAGCAGGCTGACAAGGCATATTGGTAGAAAGGTGGGATATAGACTTGACGAAACATTTCTTCTTGGAAGTGCAGCATCCAGATACCCAGCAGTGCTACAGATAAAATGGGGATGTTGATCATCCAGATGACCAATGGATGTCCTTTAACACTGAGTTGCGCAACTCCAGTCTGCCGTACTAGGCCATCCTGTGGCAGAGGTGTGGGCTTACCTTTCTCCATGAGTCCTGCTGGAGTGAATTTGTGTCTGTTATTACCTATTAGCAAGGCGATGTTCGTATCAAAATGGGCTTCAAAAAACGCAATTGTTTTGAGTAGGTCGGAAAAGGTCGCAATTGTGAGTGTTAGTTTTGGATGGCTGAAGAAGGTCAGAGAATAGCTATGTCTGACATGTTCGCTGGGATCTAGGAAATGCGCAAATTCGCCAGAGATTAAGCCCGATATTTCAATCAAGGATAGTTGCTCATTGAGAATGTGCTTACTGCCAAAGACAACGCCAAACCAAGATTGGGTTTGTACTAGATCTTTGCTCTTGGCGCTTATCACGACCTTGTTAAACCGGAACACAGGCAAAAATGCCGCAGCGCCAAACAGGCACATCGCCACAGGCCATTCACCGCTCTCCTGCCATTCACCGACCGCCAGCGTCATCAACATAAGACCGAAAAAGACAAAGAATATGCTTACCAAGATCCCAGCCATGCCTCGAGTATTTGTTAAAATAAGTGAGTCATCCGTGTGTTTACTTATGCTATAGCTCATGTTGGCAGGGGTCCAATCGTGTGTTGTGATATTTGCTTTGGGTAATATGTTACATTGTCATCCATTACCCTTGGTTGTCAGTGGATAATTGGGTCGGTTATTCCTATGTCTGTCGTAAGTCAAAGGCGCCCATGGGACGCCTTCTTGCGGTAAGGGTCAGGGATGCTGACCCAGGTACCAACGACCATTCTCGTGCTGTTTAAAATAGCAGCGACTTCGTCTATCTCCTTTGACGCCTCGCCCCTGATATTTCAGTTTTATGGATCGGGTTGCTTTACCTTTATATTCTCCCTGTTCCATCGGGCCTACTTCCAATATCTGATAGCTTGGCTCGGTCAGTCCCTTGAACTTCTTCTCGAAAGATCGGGCAATACCTTTGCGGATATCCGCCTCATATTCTGCCGCTTCAGGCGGCAGCAGTTTGAGGTAGAGGGTGACCTCGTTATGAATGAAACCCTCGCGCATATAGCTCTCACATAGGGTGGTGAGATTGGCCTCGCTCGCATCGGCCGTGCCTTGAAATAATCCATCGCTCCGTGGGGCTGACATTGCGCCCTCAGTCGCTGTTGCAGCCGATGAAGTCATCAAGGTGAGAATGGATAATACGAGTGTAAATATGGCAACGGGAAAAAAACGTGGCATACATATCCTTATGATTTAAAGCATTAAACATCAATGTTATAGCGGAATGTTGTCCCGCTATTTTTCCCTTAAGCTGCCGTCATCACAATAGCACCTAAGTATTAACCCAAATGCCGAATCAGACATTTATAGCTTTATCTGCGGGCTTAAGGTCAATGCCAGTGGGCTGCAATCATGACTAGATTGAATAACGATGTGATGACCGCCAAGGCGATAACCAAAATAACCAGCCGTTCCCTTGGGGGCGGCTGCTCGATAAGCTCCACTGAATAATCAAAAAATATTGCCAGATAGAGCAAGCTTCTATGGGGGTAGGCCATACCGGAAAGCTGGTAATGCTTGCCGTTGTGCAAGTGAATCGTCACACCATGGACCCGATTGCGCTTTTGCATTTCACTGAAATAACTAACCCAATGGAAAGTGATTTTTTCAATCTCAACTCTAGGTATAGTGCTGTTGCCGCCGCAGATATGTTGGGGCAACCTGATACAGTGGCGATTGAAAATTAACTGTGTATTAGCGTCGAGATCTGCCTTATTGATGGACAGCTGACGCCACACCCAGCGCTTGCGCCAGCTCAAATATGTCAGCAACCAAATCAGTGTAATGCCTCCGGCCGCAATCAATACGGCAACAGAACCGACACGGCTCAGTACAAGTCCCAGAAGGAGAACGGGAATGGCAGAGGACAATAATAACAGCTCCTGCCTGAGTGGCAGTGCCGTAAACCCAAGTGAAACCGGCAACCTGAATTCATCTTCCTGACGGATCCTGAAATACTTGCTTTTAAAGCTGATATCAAACCATTTGAGGTCATTGAGCATGTACTTCAATGAGTTCATCCCTGCTGTTCCTTCCTCTTGTGTAACTTATATCGCCAGCCGTGAAACGGCATTTGATGGTATGACAATCTGAGATCATCAATGGAAAAGGGGGCGCAAGCCCCTTTTCCATTTGTCGATATCGCCATCCAAGCTCTGATATCCTCGACTATCAGAGTCTCAGCTCTCTAAAATACCAGTTCTCACCGATCCGTAAGAACTTGCAGCTGGTTGAGTGGCCACTACCGCGCTGATTATATATTTGAAATAAAACTTTTTTTCCTTCCACGGCACCAAGACGTTCCTTTTCAATCTTGGCCGGCTCCACAGGGTCTATTCCGCTAATAATCGTGCTAGCCGGCTTTCCCTGATAGGTACCCATGTACTCTTGATGTCTTGCGGACAACTCATTTTTTAACACCTTCTCGCCAAAAATACCCAGCCAAGGTTCAGGAAATGCCGCTACATAGGCATCAAAATCTTCATCTCTATATATGTCTAACATTCCCATACAACGTTGTACTAAAGGCTCTTGGCTGAAATTCTGTGTCGGGGCTGAGGCATTGGCGAAACCAGACGTAAGCAATAAAAACAGCGTCAATAATCTATTATTCATGTTGTAACATCCTTGCTTGATTCGTTGTGGCATTGACATAGGCACAATTTGTAATTTTGGGATTTGCCCCTTTAACTACTTTTATCCTGTAAGACTTAATCATTTCAATAAAGTCAGGATCTGATGCCGCCATCTTACTAATTGATGGCATCAACAAGATGTTCGAGAGTGCCAGTCTCTCAGCATTAATTACGACAGACTTTTCCTCCCTGAAAATAGCAACAGTGGAAGTAGGAATATAATCATTTGAATTTTTAATATACAGTTCATTATAGCTGATGTTATTTTTATTTATATCTAAATCCACACCATTTTGTGTTAAGCGAAAATAACTTTTTTCATTGTTGTTTTTACATATATCTCTGAAGAACCAATTATTTTTTCAATGTTATCTGATTTAAGGGTAACAGTTTCCTCGATGTCAAAATAAATCTTATTACTGATTAGTTGCAGCGACTCTACGTATAGAAAGCCAGAAACTGCATTCGCAGGGACTGTTATTGTTGCCTCACCATTAACAATCGAATCAGGAGAAACGACTATATCCCCAAAATGCACTGTCATGCCTGGCTGTAGGTTTCTTCCAAAGATCTTTATAATGTCTCCAGCTTTCAGAGAAGAATCCTTCAAATCTTTTATAACTGGAGTTAGAGGAGATGAAACAGTGAAATATCTAGAGTTGCTTTTAACACTGCCACTAGCTAAATAGTATTCATATTCAGCTTCATCAAGAATATTGTCAGGTAAATAAAATGAGAATCCACTTTCTGCGACATCAGATAGTTTAATGTTATAAAGTTTTGAATGACCTTTTATTACCAAGAATGAATCTGAAACAGGAATATTTTGGCCTTGAATATATACTCTTTCCCCAGGGAAAGCTCTATCAGTCATTGTCACCCCAAGCTTGTCATCAAATCTTAAAGCAAAAACCTGGAATTGTTCAGTTAATGATAGTTTTGAGAGCCTCTCAATATCATTTATATCAAGCAAGCCATCTGAATCATCATCAAGATCCAAAAAGTCGTAGATACCATCACCATCAGAATCTAATGGATTAGCTATATCCACAGCTTCTTCGCTATCAGCTATGGCATTTCCATCCGAATCTGTATCAGCGAATGCACCTACACCATCTAGATCTAAATCTGTAAGTTTTTCTAACTTATCAGGTAATCCATCATTGTCAGAGTCACTATCAAGCCAATTGGGAATATTGTCATTATCCAAGTCAAGTTGTAATGCACCAAAGGCTTGAACATAGACTTCGTTACCATCGTAAACCCCATCTCCATCACTGTCGGGGTTAGATGCATCCATAGCTAATGCGTTTTCAAGCTCAGCAGGTAAACCATCATAATCAGTATCAATGAATGCTTTTACTGAGTATGTAGCATTGGCTCCCCCAGCAAGATTTTGTTCCGCTACAGCAACGTAATAAACCCCAGTCCTTTCAAATGATACAGTTGCTATCGCACCGATCTTTCCGATTGCCTCTGTATTGTTTTTTATTTCGAATATTGCTCGCCCAGTTTCATCCAATATACTGATTGTTGGCTTATAACTGAAATCATTCATAAATAAAACAAAAGTGACGGGAAGAGCAGCATTCACCTGAGATTGATCAATTTGGAATCGATAAACATCCCCATCTCCCCTTTCTTCTAAGACACCCTGCAATTTGAAAGGAAATGAATCTGAAACCACAGTGGCTACCGATGGATTGTCGTTGAATGAGGATTCAGTAGTCGTGCTGTAACTTTGCTTTTTAGCATCAAACGGATAATCATCCAATTCATCTGGTACCCCATCACTATCTTCATCTTTATTTTCCCAAGTGCCATGGTGTTCTGTGGGCGTTACAGTTGTTGCTTGTGTAAATAGCGGCAGGGCTAAAAGGGCGATTAAGGATAGGATCCGAGCTGTGTGGGAAGATGGCAAAATAAACGTCCTTGTGATGAAGCGGCTCTTGGCGAAGAGAGTGATTAAGTGATTGACATCAATGTCAGTGTCATTCTGTCGTTTTTTTAGTCAGCTATTTTTGCCTGTACAACCCATCGCCTCAATCACGCTAAAGTATTAACTTGTTTGATATTTGTTATTGCGCAATCCGTTTAGTGTTACTTTTCGCAGCAGTATTTCTATGGAGAGTAAATATAGATGCGTGTTTCTAAGCGGAGTTATTTAGTGGGGTTATTGGCTATGTCGACGAGCCTAATGCCTTTGTCGTTAATGGCGGCGAATGAGGGGTTATTTACGCCTTTTCCTACGGCGAAATTAAAGGATGAATTGACGCGCCATTATGCCGAATATCCCTTTATTATCAGCGCGGGTGAACAAAGGTCTGACTATCGTTTTAAGCCCATCTTCGGTCAGGTCCATCAGCAAAAATACAAATTAGCGCCCGAATATAGCCCTGCGCATATTCTCGACAATTACCGTGAGCAGATTAAAAAGCTTGGTGGCGAAGTCCTATTCGAGTGTCTGCTTGAGGCCTGTGGTGATTCTCGCCTATTGGAAGAGCAAATTGCGCTGTTGGATGGCGTTATTGGTGTTGAAAGTGGTTACTTGTTTGCTCGAGTGAAGAATGAGCAAAAAGAGTTTTATACCGCCATACAAGCCGCAAATCTGAAGAGTTCTGCGGGTATTCATATTACGACGCTCGAGGTGATCCCCGAGCCGCTAGATTTAGTCACGGTTAATGCCGCATTTTTACAGCAGGCGCCTAAGCAAATCGAGTTTAAAGATAATCAAAAGAAGGATAAGAACGGCGCCGAGGATCATCCGCTTATCAGCCGCCTACAGGGAAGCTATATCCAGGACTTTAAACGCCAAGGCTTTGCCAGCACAGTATTTGTGTCTTCAATGGATGCAAGCAATAAGCCTGTGCTGGTGGAGCGTGCGGGTAAGTTGACTCAAAATGGCTATTCAATACCAAAGGAATATTCGGGTTACGAGGTGTTCACTAACTACAAGGTGGCATTGACTAAACTCGGATTCGAGACGCAATTTGAGTGTCAGGGAAAGGCCTGTGGTAGGGAGGATAGGTTTATCAAAGCCATCGATTCTCTAGTGAACATTGGTAACGAAGACAGCCAGTTTTATGCTTGGTATACCTTAACGCGCCCCGAGGGGAATGTGCATGTGAGCACTTATACTCTTGGTTATATTGATGGCTTATGGACCGACTTGCGGGTGTTAGAGGAGACTGAGCTTAAGGATGATCGCGTGGGGATCAATCTTGAGGCGCTGACCGACCAAATCGAAGCCAAGGGGCATGTTGCCTTAGAAGGGCTGTTATTTGAGTACGATAGCGACAAGTTGTTGCCCGAGGCGCAGCCCGTTGTCGAGGTGCTTGCGAGTTACTTAAAGGCAAATCCCAAGCGTGCATTTTATGTGGTGGGTCATACCGATGACAAAGGTAATCAAGCCTATAACCAAGGTCTATCCCAGCGCCGCGCGGTGGCGATAGTGAAGTTATTGACCACGAGTCATGGTATTCCAACTCAACAATTGGAAGCCGTAGGGATAGGTGAACATGCTCCCGTTGCTAGTAACAGTGATGAGGCGGGGCAGCAGCAGAATCGCCGTGTCGAGTTAGTATTGAGATCGGATACAAAGTAAGCCCAATTGTTTGATTCAATTGATATAAAAATGGCGTCAGCTCTTGTCGAGTTGGCGCCATTTTTGTTTACCTGTGATAGCTCAGCCGACGTCTCTGCCAAGCGATATTCAGGCTAAGGCTAAGATAGTGCCGGGAAGGAGAGTGAACTGCCAATTCCTAATGGCAGACCTAAGGCCCAGTAAGCGAGTAAGAAACCGCTCCAAAGCAGCAGAAAACTGATTGAAAACGGCAACATCAGCGCCACTAAGGTGCCAATGCCTGATTCCTTAACGTATTTTTGGCAAAACACCACTATCAGCGGAAAGTAAGGCATCAGCGGGGTGATGATATTGGTCGATGAGTCGCCCACGCGGTAAGCGGCTTGAGTCAAATCGGGCGATACGCCCAGCTCCATTAACATCGGCACCATGATGGCACCAATCAAGGCCCATTTGGCCGACGCTGAGCCGACTAATAGATTGACGAACGCGGTGAGAAACACAATCCCCACCAAAGTCACACCCATAGGAAGGGCCAATTCTTTCAACGCCAATGCGCCTTTAATGGCCATTAATGCGCCTAAATTGGATTGACCAAAGGCATAAATAAACTGGGCACAGAAGAAGGCCATGACAATGTAATAACCCATGCCGCTCATGGACTTACTCATGCCCTGAATAATGGCTCTGTGGTTATTCGCCGTGCCCGCAACATAGCCATAGACTATGCCTGGCACGAGGAAGAACACAAAAATAATCGCCACAATGGAGCGCATTAAAGGAGCCGAGGCGCTGGTTAGCGCGCCATCGGTACCCCGCCAGGCAGAGTTGTCACCATAGGCGCTAAACACCAGCCCTAAGGCACATAACAACATGGCGCCCATAGCGAATTTGAGTCCGCGGCGCTCATGGGGTTGCAGTTCATCTAGGGTTGGGAGCGTGCTGGGATCGCCATTCACAGCTGTGTTTTTTAGGCGCGGCTCAATCACTTTATCCGTTAAGAACCAGCCAACTAAGATAATTAAAATGGCAGAAGCCGAAGTAAAAAAGATGTTATTCAGTGGGTTAATCGTTAATGTGGCAGCCGCGGGGTCGGCCGATAATCTTGCCGCTGCCTGAGTTAAGCCCGCTAACATAGGATCAAGGCTCGATGGCACGCCTACGGTTGCAGAAAAACCGCCGGATACGCCAGCGAAAGCGGCGGCAATACCGGCTAGGGGATGACGACCCGCGGCATAGAAGATCACCGCGCCGAGTGGGATAACCAGTACATAACCCGCATCAACCGCGACATGGCTCAGGATACCCACGGCGATCAATACCGGGGTGAGTAACATCTTGGGGGTCACCGATAAAATCGAGCGCAGGCCAGCATTAATAAAACCAGTATGCTCAGCCACGCCAAGCCCCAGCATTGCAACTAGCACGACACCGAGCGGCGGGAAAGTCACAAAGGTGGAGACTATGTTCGAGGTAAATGCAGTCAGTGCGCCGCCTTCGAGCATATTCACGACTTGAATGGGGTTGCCTGTACGAGGGTCGATTTCATCAAAACTGACACCCGATAATCCCCAAGAGATCAGCCAGACTAGGCTCAGAAACATCGCAAATAACACCGCCGGATCGGGCAGTTTATTGCCGACGACTTCGACGCCATTGAGAAATCGCTGGAATCCAGTGACAGGTTTATGGTTTTCCATTTGGGTGCCGCTTCCTAAAAAATGATGATTGTTATCTGTGATTATAAAAACGCAGCATTAATTTAAGCTTGGTTTAACTAATCGATAAGAAATAAAACACATAAAAATCTATTGCAGTGACTTTAGTGCGGCTGGTTCTGAGCCATAAAATCAACAGGCAAATAAAAAGCGCGGATTCATCGCTGACCCCGCGCTTTTTTACTCAACAATGTGTTTGATTACATTATCTAAATGAGTCCGCTAACCACTTATGCCTTTGGGCCAGCGTTACGGATGGCATCTGACACTTGGTACTTAGCGAAGTTCTTAGTGAAGGCTTCGGCCAGTTTTTGGGCGTATTCGGCGTACAGTGCCTTATCGCTCCAAGTGTTCACTGGGTTGAGTAGGTTAGTGTCTACACCGGGTACCGCCACAGGCACGGCCAGATTCAGCGTCTCTAAGTGTACGGTTTCGACGTTTTTCAGCTCACCGCTGACAATCGCATCGACAATGGCGCGGGTCGTTGGGATGTCGAAACGTTTACCAATACCGTGTGGGCCGCCAGTCCAGCCAGTGTTAACTAAGTACACTTGGCTACCGAATGACTCGATACGCTTCATCAGCAGCTCAGCATACACGCCCGCAGGACGTGGGAAGAAAGGTGCGCCGAAGCAAGTAGAGAAGGTTGACTGAATCGCCGAGGTTGAACCGATTTCAGTCGAACCGACTTTAGCGGTGTAACCAGAGAGGAAGTGGTAAGCCGCTTGCTCTTTGCTCAGGATAGACACCGGTGGTAATACGCCAGACACGTCGCAGGTTAAGAACACTACTGCGTGCGGCTCGGCGCCACGGTTGTCTTCTTTACGCTGAGCGATATGCTCGAGTGGGTAAGCTGCACGGGTGTTTTCCGTCAGGCTGCTGTCTTTGTAGTTAGGCACGCGGTGCTCGTCCATGACCACGTTTTCCAGCACAGTACCGAAGCGAATTGCATCCCAAATCACTGGCTCGTTCTTTTGGCTCAGGTCGATACACTTGGCGTAGCAGCCGCCTTCGATGTTGAATACGCCGCCAGGTGCCCAGCCGTGCTCATCGTCACCGATCAAGAAGCGTTTTGGATCGGCAGACAGGGTGGTTTTACCCGTGCCTGACAGACCGAAGAATAGGGTAGTGTCGCCATCTTTACCTACGTTTGCCGAGCAGTGCATTGGCAATACGCCTTGGGCTGGCAGCAGGAAGTTTTGTACAGAGAACATCGACTTCTTCATTTCGCCAGCGTATTTCAGGCCCGCTAGCAACACTTTGCGCTCGGCAAAGTTTAAGATCACCGCCGCATCTGAATTGGTACCATCACGCTCAGGAACACAGACGAAGTCTGGCGCGTTGATGATTTGCCATACAGGCTTGTCTTGACGGTTAAATTCTTCTGGGATGATAAAAAGGTTGCGGGCGAACAGTTGGTGCCAAGCGTATTGAGTCGTCACACGCACTGGCTGGTAATGTTCTGGGTCTGCACCGACTTCGAGGTCAGATACAAACAACTCTTTATCGGCGAGGAATGCTTCTACACGCGCCCATAATCCTTCAAAAGCTCCGGGTTCAAATGCTTGGTTGACTGGTCCCCATTCGATGTCAGCCGCTGAACTGTCTTCTTTTACAATGAAGCGATCGCCAGGAGAGCGACCTGTGCGGGTACCAGTTTTAGCAACCAGTGCGCCGTTTGCAGTCAATTCACCTTCGCCGCGTAGCAGGGCAAATTCGACCAGTTGTGCTGTTGAGGGGTTGTAGTGAACGCGGTTTAATCCATCCGCCATAATGAGGTCTCCATTGACTTGTATTTGTAAGGTTATTTTTTATCGATCGTCTGCCGATTTTGTTTTTATTTATCGCGCTAGTCGTGCTAGGCGACAAAGTGTGCCGATTGTATCCTATCCGTGGGTAAAGTGTGAGCTGGATCATTGAGGCGGTACAAAAAAGGGCACCCTAAGGTGCCCTTTTAACAGTCAATTTTGACTTACTGCTGGGTATTTGAGCCAGTGCCGTTGGCATAAATGGCTGCGATATCAATGCCATCGAATACGTATTTCGCATTGCAGTATTCACAGCCCATTTCGACCTTACCATCTTCGGCCAGAATGGCTTCGACTTCGGCTTGATCAATTGTTTTGATCGCGGCTGCGCTGCGCTCACGTGAGCAAGTGCATTTAAAGCTGACTTCGATAGGATCGAATAGACGCACTTCTTCTTGGTGATATAGGCGGTGCAAGATGTCCTGCGCATCTAAGGTGAATAACTCTTCTGCCTTGATGGTTGCGGTCAGCTGACACAAATGCTCGAAGTCGGCATTGTGGTCTTCTTGGCTTGGTAAAACTTGCAGGAACATACCCGCAGCTTGTTTACCGTCGGCAAATAACCACAGTGCAGTAGGTAATTGCTCTGACTGGTTAAAGTAGTCTTCAACACAGGCGGCTAAGGTTGGTTTGTCGAGGGCGACCACGCCTTGGTAACGCTCACCTTCATCTGGTGTCAGGGTGATAACCATATAACCTTGGCCAAACAGATCGGCAAGGCTGGCATCGTCGGCTAACTCACCTTCCCAGCGCGCAATACCGCGTAATTGCTGCTGGTTATTGCCATTGATCACCGCCAGTGATACTGGGCCGTTACCCTGCAGCTGCACGCTGATATCGCCACTGAATTTTAAAGTGGCGGTCAACAGCGACGTTGCCGCCAGCAATTCACCCAGTAGGATTTGCAACACGGGTGGGTAAGCGTGTGAGCCAATCACCTGTTGATAGCTGTCTTGTAACTGTACGAGTTCACCACGCACATCGGCATTGTCGAACAGGTAGCGGTTTAAAATATCTTGTATCATCTTGTATCTCACTGTTAGGTAACTTTTACGTAATTCTTAGCATTCTTTAAAACGGATAAGTTGGCGTCGTTGCTTTTTATCCGGTTTATGGTCGGGCGCAGGATTATTGAGAATATTCAATCGTCTTGCTTCGGCGTTTACCGCACGCTTGGCCACACTAGCAGCCGTTTCTTCGTACAATTCCTGCGCAATCGTCGCGCTTTGACGCATTTCAGATAATTTTTTTATGACGATCTCTTTATCGTCATATCCCTGTCGTATCTTAAGGACGGCACCTATCTCGGCATTCTTACTAGATTTGGTGCGAGCACCGTTGTAATGTACTTTGCCGCCGTTGATCATTTCTTTGGCAATGGCACGGGTTTTATAAAAACGTGCGGCCCATAACCACTTATCGAGTCGAACGCTGCCACTGTCGCCTGAACTTTGCGTCATAGTGTCTCCAAGATAAAAGCTCGATGAGCTCACATGCTGAGCAATAAAATGCCTAAGTCGCATTGCGATGATGTTAAAGGGTGGTGCGCTTCACACCCTTTTGAGGCGGGCAAAGTTAGCATAAATGGCCAATTTTCGCCAATTGCAATACTGTTATGGGCTTGTTGCCAAATGCGGCCTAGGTTAGCATGTGGCGAACATTATAAATTTTATAATCAGAACAGAGACCTGTATTGAGGGTCCACATAAATATGGATTTATTAGATAAAGTTATCGCTAAAGCTGCAGGTATTCCGCATAAGCCATTGAGTCAGGTTGTTTTCTGGTTTGGTTTTATTCTGAGTTTACTCTTAGCCGCGCAAATTACATGGAAACTCGTACCTAGTACCTCATCCCCAACGGCTTGGTCGCCAACGGCTGTCACGACGACGGGCAAAGGCGCTGGGCAAGTTGATCTTGCGGGATTACAGCAGCTTGCACTGTTTGGTAGGGCCGATGCCAAATCGGATAAACCCAAAGTGGAAGTGGTTGAGACTGTGACCGATGCGCCTAAAACTTCCCTCTCTATTCAATTAACGGGTGTGGTGGCTTCAACCGCCGATCAAAAAGGCCTCGCGATTATCGAGTCCAGCGGTAGCCAAGAAACCTACAGCCTAGGCGATAAGATCAAAGGCACTTCGGC
Organism: Shewanella seohaensis; assembly: GCF_023283775.1. NCBI lineage: Bacteria > Pseudomonadati > Pseudomonadota > Gammaproteobacteria > Alteromonadales > Shewanellaceae > Shewanella > Shewanella seohaensis. The sequence continues at coordinate 21,329 of NZ_JAKILE010000016.1, read as the reverse complement.
GTCGTTAAAAGAAGTCTATGCCGACCGGATTATCATCACCAACGCGGGCCGTTACGAGACCTTAATGCTCGATGGTCTGGTTTACACCAGCCAAAGCCCCGCGAATCAGCAATTACAAAAGGCTAAGAGTGAAAAGGCCGAAGTGGTTAGCCGCGTTGATCAACGCAAAAATACTGAAATTTCCCAAGAGCTGGCCGAATCCCGCAGTGAACTCTTAGCCGATCCCAGCAAAATTACCGATTACATTGCAATTTCTCCCGTTAGACAGGGCGAAAGCGTCGTGGGCTACCGTTTAAACCCGGGTAAAGATGTGAACCTTTTTAAGCAAGCGGGCTTTAAACCCAATGACCTTGCTAAATCGATTAATGGATACGACCTGACTGTGATGAGTCAGGCGTTAGAAATGATGAGCCAATTACCTGAATTAACTGAAGTTTCCATCATGGTTGAGCGGGAAGGACAATTGGTTGAAATCATGTTTAGTTTGCCGCAATAACACGCGTTAGAGGAAAGTAAAATAATGAATAACAAACGGATTCGACGCAAACTGATTGCTGGAGTTGTGGCTGGCGCCACTATGCTGACCTCGCAATTTGTTTGGTCTGAACAATATGCGGCCAACTTTAAAGGCACTGATATCCAAGAATTTATCAACATTGTTGGTAAAAACCTGAATAAAACCATCATTGTTGACCCGACCATTCGCGGCAAGATCAACGTGCGCAGTTATGATCTACTCAACGATGAGCAGTATTACCAATTCTTCCTTAACGTGTTGCAAGTGTACGGTTATGCCATCGTCGAGATGGAAAACAACGTCATCAAGGTCATTAAAGACAAAGATGCGAAAACCGCGGCGATTCGTGTTGCTAACGACAACGACCCTGGTTTAGGTGATGAAATGGTCACCCGCATCGTGGCGCTGTATAACACCGAAGCCAAACAGTTAGCGCCGTTGTTACGTCAGCTAAACGATAACGCCGGTGGCGGTAACGTAGTGAACTACGACCCATCGAACGTACTGATGCTGTCAGGCCGCGCCGCTGTAGTTAACAAGTTAGTTGAAATCGTTCGCCGTGTAGATAAACAGGGCGATACCTCGGTACAAGTGGTGCCGCTCGAATACGCCTCAGCCGGTGAAATGGTGCGAATTATCGATACCCTTTACCGCGCGACAGCTAACCAAGCGCAGCTCCCTGGCCAAGCACCTAAGGTTGTTGCCGATGAGCGCATTAACGCCGTCGTGGTCAGTGGTGATGAAAAGAGCCGCCAACGCGTGGTTGAGCTAATCCATCGCCTCGATGCCGAGCAGGCCAGCACGGGCAACACTAAGGTACGTTATTTACGTTACGCCAAGGCTGAAGACTTGGTTGAAGTGCTGACCGGATTTGCGCAAAAGCTTGAGGGCGAGAAAGATCCAAGCGCCCAAGCTGGCGGTAAACGTCGTAATGAAATCAATATTATGGCCCACACTGATACTAACGCCTTAGTGATCAGCGCCGAGCCAGATCAAATGCGCACTATCGAGAGCGTGATTAACCAACTCGATATTCGCCGCGCCCAAGTATTAGTTGAAGCCATTATCGTGGAAGTTGCCGAAGGCGATAACGTCGGCTTTGGGGTGCAGTGGGCATCTAAAGCTGGTGGTGGTACTCAGTTCAATAACTTAGGCCCAACCATTGGCGAGATTGGTGCCGGTATTTGGCAGGCCCAAGATAAAGAAGGAACTTATATCACCAACCCAAGCACGGGTGAGGTAGTAGGTAAAAACCCTGATACCCAAGGCGACGTGACTTTATTGGCCCAAGCCTTAGGTAAAGTGAACGGTATGGCCTGGGGCGTGGCCATGGGTGACTTTGGCGCCCTAATACAAGCAGTGTCGGCCGATACCAACTCGAACGTTCTAGCAACGCCTTCGATTACGACTCTAGATAACCAAGAGGCCTCGTTTATCGTCGGTGATGAAGTGCCGATTCTGACCGGTTCTACCGCCAGCTCAAACAACAGTAACCCATTCCAAACCGTTGAACGTAAAGAGGTTGGGGTAAAGTTAAAAGTGGTGCCTCAGATCAACGAAGGCAACGCGGTTAAGCTCGCCATTGAGCAAGAAGTTTCAGGTGTAAACGGTAACACGGGTGTGGATATCTCCTTCGCGACTCGCCGTTTAACCACCACTGTGATGGCCGACTCAGGGCAAATCGTGGTACTCGGTGGTTTGATTAACGAAGAAGTTCAAGAAAGTGTCCAGAAAGTGCCATTCCTCGGTGATATTCCGGTGCTCGGACACTTATTCAAGTCTTCTTCCAGTAAGAAGACCAAAAAGAACCTGATGATCTTCATCAAGCCCACCATTATCCGTGATGGTGTGACTATGGAAGGTATCGCAGGCCGTAAATACAACTATTTCAGAGCATTGCAACTTGAGCAGCAAGAACGCGGCGTGAACCTGATGCCAAATACTCAAGTGCCAATTCTGGAAGAATGGAATCAATCTGAATACCTGCCGCCCGAAGTGAACGACATTTTAGATCGTTACAAAGAAGGCAAAGGGTTAGATACCCAGATGCGTAAAACGGACTCGACCCTCAAGTCGCTGGATGAAAACAAGAACAAAGACAAAACACAATGAGTGAAATACAAGTAACCCAAGTCGAGGATTTAAGCCTAGTTTCTAACAAACTAGGGCTTGAAGCCGAAGGTGATGAGGTATTTCGCTCCAGCAGCAAAGAGCGTTTACCCTTTGCCTTTGCCCATCGCCATGAGGTGATTTTAGCCTATGGCGATGATGGCGCCTTGAACCTGTTTTATACCGCGAAAACCCCATTAGCGGCGATGCTCGAAGCACGCCGCTACTCGGGCGCGGATTTGCCGCTGGTCTTGCTCGAGCCGGGCAAGTTTGAGGCGAAATTAACCCAGGCCTATCAAGCCAACTCCTCCGAAGCGCAGCAGCTGATGGAAGATATTGGCAACGAGATGGATTTATTCACCCTCGCCGAAGAGCTGCCGCAAACCGAAGATCTGCTCGAAGGCGATGATGATGCGCCTATTATCAAGCTGATTAACGCCTTGTTATCTGAAGCGATTAAAGAAGAAGCCTCGGATATCCATATCGAAACCTACGAGAAGCAGTTGGTCGTGCGTTTCCGTATCGACGGTGTGCTGAAGGAAGTGCTTAAGCCGAATCGTAAGCTGTCATCCCTGTTGGTGTCGCGGATTAAGGTCATGGCGCGTCTCGATATCGCCGAGAAACGTGTACCACAGGACGGCCGTATTTCGCTGCGGATTGCGGGTCGTGCGGTGGACGTGCGGGTATCGACCATGCCATCGAGCCATGGCGAGCGTGTGGTGCTGCGTCTGTTAGATAAAAACGCCGGCAATTTGGACTTAAAACAACTAGGGATGACCGACAGTATCCGTGCCCAGTTCGATGAGATTATCCGTCGTCCACACGGCATTATTCTGGTGACAGGCCCTACGGGTTCGGGTAAGAGTACCACGCTGTACGCGGGTCTTACCGAGATTAACTCTAAAGATACCAATATCTTAACTGTTGAAGACCCGATCGAATACGAGTTAGAAGGTATTGGCCAAACTCAAGTAAACACTAAGGCGGACATGACCTTCGCCCGTGGTCTGCGTGCGATTCTGCGTCAAGACCCGGATGTGGTGATGATCGGGGAAATCCGTGACCTAGAAACCGCCCAAATTGCGGTGCAGGCCTCTTTGACCGGTCACTTAGTGATTTCAACCCTGCATACCAACACGGCCTCTGGTGCGATTACCCGTTTGCAGGACATGGGCGTAGAGCCTTTCTTAGTCTCATCGAGTTTGCTCGGGGTCTTAGCCCAGCGCTTAATTCGTACTCTCTGTCCAAAATGTAAGACAGAGCATGTGCCCGATGAGCGTGAGCGTGAGCTGCTGGGAATGGCGGCAGACGATCATCGCCATATTTACCGCGCCAATGGCTGTAAGGCCTGTGGTAGCAGTGGCTACCGTGGTCGTACGGGTATCCATGAGCTATTGCTGGTCGATGATAATGTGCGCGAGCTGATCCACGGTGGACGTGGCGAACTGGCGATTGAGAAATATATCCGCCAGTCGGTACCAAGCATTCGCCACGATGGCATGAGCAAGGTGCTCTCAGGTATCACCACTCTGGAAGAAGTTCTGAGGGTGACCCGCGAGGAGTAAGCTATGCCAGCATTTGAATACAAGGCGCTGGACGCCAAGGGAAAACAGCTAAAAGGGGTGATTGAGGCGGATACCGCCAGACATGCCCGTAGTCAGCTGCGCGATCAACGCATGATGCCGCTGGAAATTTTGCCGGTCACCGAAAAGGAAGCCAAGGCAAAAGGCACCGGATTCTCGCCCTTTAAACGCGGGATTTCGGTGGCGGAATTAGCGTTGATCACCCGTCAAATCGCCACACTGGTTGCGGCGGGCTTACCGATTGAGGAGTGTCTCAAGGCGGTGGGTCAGCAATGTGAGAAGGCGCGCCTAGCCAGTATGATCATGGCGGTGCGCTCCCGCGTGGTGGAAGGCTATAGTCTGGCCGACTCTCTTGCCGAATTTCCGCATATTTTCGATGACTTGTACCGCGCCATGGTGGCCTCGGGTGAAAAATCCGGCCACTTAGAAGTGGTGCTGAATCGCTTAGCCGATTACACCGAGCGTCGCCAGCAGCTGAAGTCCAAACTGCAACAGGCGATGATTTACCCCATTATGCTAACGATTGTCGCCATTGGGGTGGTATCAGTGTTATTGGCCGCCGTGGTGCCAAAAGTGGTTGGCCAATTTGAGCATATGGGCGCCGAGTTACCGGCGACGACCCGTTTCTTAATTGCCGCCTCAGACTTTGTCCAACACTATGGTCTGTTTGTTATCTTGGCGATCGGTATTCTGCTGGTGGTGTTCCAGCGTCTACTTAAATCACCGATTTTCAAGATGAAATACCATACGTTTTTGCTGAAAATGCCGGTGATTGGCCGAGTGAGTAAAGGATTAAATACCGCACGGTTTGCCCGTACCTTAAGTATTTTATCTGCCAGTTCGGTGCCTTTGTTAGATGGGATGCGCATTGCCAGCGAAGTATTGCAAAATGTGCGGGTACGGGCGGCGGTGGATGATGCCACGGCGCGCGTACGGGAAGGAACTAGCCTAAGTACAGCGTTGACTAACACTAAGCTATTCCCGGCGATGATGTTATATATGATCGCCTCGGGGGAGAAGAGTGGTCAGCTCGAAGACATGCTCGAGCGTGCTGCGGATAACCAGGATAGGGAATTTGAGAGTAATGTTACACTTGCCCTCGGGATTTTCGAACCCATGTTAGTGGTAAGTATGGCGGGGGTTGTACTCTTTATCGTGATGGCCATTCTGCAACCTATTTTGGCACTGAACAATTTGATTAGTGGCTAGTTTTTAAATTTATGGGTTATTGCCTCTTTGACTCAGAGATGGCGCAGGTTTTTCTAGGAGATGTAGTCGATGCAAATGAACAAAAAGCACAAGGGTTTTACCTTACTCGAAGTGATGGTGGTAATCGTTATCCTCGGTATTTTGGCGTCTATGGTGGTGCCAAACCTGATGGGCAATAAAGATAAAGCCGATCAACAGAAAGCGGTATCTGACATAGTGGCGCTCGAAAACGCCTTAGATATGTACAAGTTAGATAACGGTGTTTATCCAACGACTGAACAAGGTTTAGAAGCCTTAGTGCAAAAACCAACGATTTCGCCTGAGCCACGTAACTACCGTGAAGAAGGCTATGTGAAGCGTTTACCACAGGATCCATGGCGCAATAACTACTTACTGTTAAGCCCTGGCGAAAACAGCAAGTTAGATATCTTTAGTGCAGGCCCAGATGGTCAGCCAGGTACCGAAGACGATATCGGTAACTGGAACTTACAGAACTTCCAATAAGATGTTAACGCTGCGCCACGCCGGCTTCACCTTGATGGAGGTGATGCTGGTGATTTTGTTAATGGGACTCACCGCGGCGGCGGTGACTATGTCTATTGGCAATTCAGGCCCACAACAGGCGCTGGAAAAAAATGCGCAGCAATTTATCGCCGCCACAGAGCTAGTGCTGGATGAAACCGTATTGAGCGGTCAATTTATCGGTATCGTGGTGGAAAAGACCAGCTATCAGTTTGTTTATTATAAAGATGGTAAATGGAATCCATTGGAGAAGGACAGGATTCTGTCTGAAAAACAAATGGAACCCGGCGTCGTGCTGAATCTAGTGCTCGACGGTTTACCCCTAGTGCAGGAGGATGAGAAGGACGAGTCGTGGTTCGACGAGCCCTTAATCGAGCCTTCTGCGGAAGATAAGAAAAAGCACCCAGAGCCGCAGATTTTACTGTTCCCGAGTGGTGAAATGAGCGCCTTCGAGCTGAGCTTTATGACCAAGACCGACAGGGGGCCACTCGATGTATTAGTGGTGGGCGATGCCCTTGGCCGTTTAACCCTAGGGCGACCCGATGAAATACGCTAAGGGTATGACCCTACTCGAAGTCATTGTGGCCTTGGCGGTATTTGCCATCGCCGCCGTCTCTATCACCAAAAGCTTGGGTGAACAGATGGCGAATATGCCGATTCTGGAGTCGCGCACCCTTGCCCAATGGGTGGCGGACAATCAAATGGTCGACGCCAGACTCGATCCGCAATTTCCCGAATTAGGCAAAAAAGAAGGGCAGGTTGAACTCGCGGGTAAGGATTGGTACTGGCGGAAAGAAGTGGTGAAAACCACGGATGATAACTTTCGCATGATCCGCATTAGTGTCAGTGAAGATGAGCGTTATCAGCGTATTGCAGCACAAGTGAGCAGTTATGTCCTTAAAACAAACTAAGGCTCATAAGGGATTTACCCTGCTGGAAATGCTGATCGCGATTGCGATTTTTGCCATGTTAGGTTTAGCCGCCAATGCGGTGTTAAGCACTGTGCTGACCAACGATGAAGTGACCCGTAACTTCTCGGTGCGTTTAAAGGCATTGCAGCAGGGCTTTGGCGCGATTGAGCGCGACCTTGGGCAGATGGTGGCGCGGACGCCCAGATTACTCGAAGGTGGCCGTGGTACCACAGTCTTCCAAACGGGTAACGATATTTTAGATTCGGAATCAGAGGCCTTAGTGTTCTACCGCTTAGGCTGGCTCAACCCCGACGGCATATTGCCCCGTGGCAGCATACAGTCAGTTGCCTACGTGGTGCGCGAAGGAAAATTAGAGCGTTGGTACTTTCCGTATCCCGAACCCGAATTTGGCGCCGAGCCAATGAAGACTGTGATTATCGATAAGGTGCTCTCGGTCGAGTATTCCTTCTTTATGGAGGACAAATGGGAGCGCAAGGTCGAAGCGACCAAGTTACCCAAAGCCATCGCCATGGAAATTGAGATTGAAGGCTTAGGCAAAATTCAACGTAAGTTTATGTTGCCCTTGGGTGCTGCTGCGCCAGAAAAGTCCAATGATGAGGACAATAAGAACGACAACGCCGATGACAATAAAGACGACAACGGCGACCAAGACAATAACGGTGATGGCTCGGGTAACGGCGAAGAAGATCCCGGCAAAGGTGACCCTAGTAATGAGGATGGCGCATGATAAAGCGAAGTCCGACTAAACAACGTGGTGTCGCGCTGATTGTGGTGTTGCTGATCGTGGCCATGGTGGTGATTATCGCCACCAATATTACCAGCCGTAATCAGTTGTCGATGCGCCGCACCTTAAACTTAGCCCAGTACGATCAGGCCTATTGGTACGCGATTTCCGCCGAAGAACTGGCGAAAAAGATCCTCAAACAGGACTTAGACGATTCGGAAGGCCGGGTACACAAGCAACAATATTGGGCCATGAGCGACGTGGTATTCCCGGCGGAATATGGTGAGATTGCAGGCAAGATCACCGATATGCGTTCGTGTTTTAACTTAAATGCTTTGTCCGTCACCACAAAAGATGTGGAAAACGGTCAACCTAAATTGCCGTTAGCGGCAAAGCAATACAAAGCGTTATTAGTGAGTTTAGGGATGGATGATTTTACCGCGGATCATTTAACCCAAACTCTAAAGGATTATATCGACGAGGACACGGTCGCGAGCCCATATGGCGCCGAAGATGCCGAGTATGAGGCGCGAAATGTGCCTTATCGCGCCGCAAATACCCTGATGAATCACAGGAGTGAGTTGCGGGCGGTGATAGGTTACACCCAAGATATTTATCTGAAATTATTGCCTTATATTTGCGTCATTCCAGGGAATGACAGACAACTGTTAAACGTGAACACCATAGAGGTTGAGCAAGCGGCGCTGCTGGCAGCCATGCTGGATAATCAGATATCGGTTGGCGAGGCCGAAAGCATTATCAACCAACGTCCCGGCGATGGTTTTGCCAAGATCGATGATTTTTATGAATCCTCCTCAATGGGGTCGATTAAGTGGGAAGATGCGATGAAGTCCAGTTTTGTGGTGGACAGTCAGTACTTCCTCCTCGCCTCGGGCGCTAAGGTCGATAACGCCATTTTTAGAATGGAGAGCGTGCTCAAAAAGAGCAGCGGTAACAAAATGGATGTGCTCACCCGTCAGTTTGGTGGACAAAAATAATAGCAAACAAGCTCAATCTTTTAAGATGGAAGCTGGTGGAGAAAAACTGTGAGTGAACGGCTATTTATTCGCTTAGGCAGAACCGCAGAGCAGGCTTGCTCTTGGCTGGTTTGGTCCGAACAAGAACAAGAAATTATCGCCTCTGGTGAACTTGCCAACGCCCAAGGTTTATCAACCTTAACCGAGCGCGCGGGAAATCGGCCTATCGATGTATTGGTGCCAGCCTCCGCCATGACGCTCACCAGCGTGAATCTGCCCGAAAAAGGCCAACGCCAAGCCTTAAAAGCCCTGCCTTTTATGCTGGAAGAAACTATCGCCGATGATGTGGATGCGATGCATTTTACCGTTGGCCCACGCAATGGCGATGCCCTCAGCGTGGTAGCCGTTGCCCATGAGCAAATGCAAACTTGGCTTAGCTGCTTGGCCGAAGCGGGTTTAAAAGTGAAGCGTATCGTGCCCGATTGCCTCGCCTTGCCATTACAGGAATGCCAATGGGCGGCAATGCGTTTTGGTAACGAGTTATTACTGCGTACAGGATTAGGAACCGGCCATAGCCTGCCTTTACCTTGGCTGCCTGTCGCGATGAAGCAACTGACGGCACAGGCCGACGAAGTGTCGGTCGCCAGTTACACTGAGATGGAACTGGACGGCGTTGAGCTTAAGCCACAGCCGCTCGATTTGCCTATGTTGGTGCTAGCGCGCGGTATTTTACATGCGCCCATCAACTTACTCACGGGTGTGTATACGCCGAAGCGCGAATACAGTAAGCATCTGTTGCAATGGAAAAATGCCGCAATCGTATTAGGTGTTGCCATTGTCTTGTCCTTAGTGAATAAGGGCTTAACTATTCATCAGGTGAATGGCCAGATTGCCGATTTGAAGGCGCAGAGTGAAGCCATTTATCAACAAGTGGTGCCGGGGAACTCACGCATTGTGAATTTACGTTCGCAGATGGAAAGCCAGCTGCGCGCACTCCAAGGCCAAGGCAGTGGTGCTGAGTTTTTTGCGATGCTCGATGGTTTACAGGACGCCTTTAAACAAGTGCCAGAGCTGAAACCAAACACCCTAAGATTTGAGAGCGCCCGTAATGAAATCCGTATGCAAGTTACGGCTAAGAATTACGCGCAAATTGAGAAGTTTAAAGAAATAGTCGGCCGTCGTTTCCAACTGGATGGCGGTACGATGAACAGCGGTGAAGATCAGGTCACCAGTACCTTAACCTTGAGGGGCAAATAAGATGGATAATTTGCGGACTTGGTGGCAAGGGCTTGCATCGCGCGAGCAGCAAATCGTCGGATTCGGCGCCGTTTTCTTAGTCATCGGCGTGTTTTACTGGGGCATCTGGACACCTATTGCCAATGCCGAAGCCAATGCTCTGCGCAACTTAACGGCGCAGCAGCAGACACTAACCTATGTAAAGCAAACGGCGAATAAAATCGCTGGCTTAAAACAAAGCGGCGCTAAACCGACAATGTCAGGCAGCTTAAGCTCGGTCGTTAACCAAACAGCGGGCACTTACGGATTAGTGATCACTCGTATGCAGCCCCAGGGCGATAAAATTCAAGTGTGGATGGATGATGTGCCATTCGATGCCTTACTCAATTATTTGAGTGACTTAGTGCAGAAAAAAGGCCTATCACTTGAGAGTGTTGATTTGGCAGAGGCCGACGCGCCTGGCTATGTCAAAGTAAGACGTATCCAACTAGCGCAATAGGTTAAGGTGTAGCTGTGAGTTTGATAAAAAAAATCATTATAGGTGTACTGGTTTATTTAGTGTTTTTACTGGCGCTATTTCCCGCCAGTGTTGCTGTGCGCCTCGCGCCATTGCCTGCAAATGTCGGAATTTCTGGCGTGAGTGGCAGTATTTGGTCTGGCAGCATCGAAACCTTAAATCTGCAGCAACGCCAATTGGAACAAGTTCGTTGGGAGCTGAGCCCTTGGGCGTTGTTTTTAGGTAAAGTGAAGCTGGATTTTCAAGTGGGTAACCGTGCAACCCCAGTGAGTGCTAAAGGGTTAATCACTTGGTCTATGGGCGGTATCAGCGCTCAAGGATTGCGTTTTGAGGCGCCCGATAGCTTCTTAATTGGCAATGCTAAACTGCCCTTTAGAACCGAAATTAACGGTGAAGTCAGCCTGCTGGTCGAAACCCTAGAGCAAGGTAAACCTTGGTGCGAGCAGTTATCGGGTAAGTTGTTTTTAAATCAAACCAATGTGAAGAACCAATTCGGCAATTATCCACTGGGTAATATCGAACTGGGGCTGAGTTGTGTTGAGGGTAAAGCCCAGCTTGCCACCGATGAGAGTAAAAACCAGTTGGGGATTATCGGCACGTTACAACTAGACGAAGGCAATATGGTCAAGGTTGCCGCTAAAATTAAAGAAACCAACGAACAGCCAGAAGATATGCGTAAATCCCTCGGTATGCTCGGCAAGCGTGGTAGCGATGGTTACTTCCCAGTAGTTTATCAAGGCCGTATTCCAGGGCTTTAATCTTAGAAAAGCTCGTGCATGATTCGATAAAGGCACCTTAGGGTGCCTTTTGTATTTTAAGGGATTAACCCGCCAGATCGGCAAACAGCAGGCGATAGTCGCTAATGGCCGGAAAATCATTGAAGGCTTTGGCAGGTTTTTGGCTATCGGGATTGCTGATCCCGAGCTGATGCCCCACGCCCGCTAAGCGCGCAGCATTCAAAATAGGCTCGCTATCATCAATAAACAGGCAGCGCTCTGGCACTAGGGCGAATTTTTCAAATAGCGTTTGCCAAAATTGAGGGTGTTCCTTGGGATAACCCGTTTCGTGACTCGAAATCATCGCATCTAAGCCGCTAGCAAGTTCAGTGTGTTCTAGCTTAAGCGCAAGACTCTTAGGGTGGGCATTGGTGACTAAGATACGTTTTTTCCCCGCGGCGGAGAGGGCATCGAGAAAAGGCATACTGTCTTGGCGCAGCTGAATGCGGTCAACTAAGTTACGGTGAAGCCCCATAATGTCGAGCTGCAGCTCGGACTGCCAATAATCGAGGCAATACCAGTCTAACGTACCCGCGACTCTGCCGTAGGCTTGTTCCACCAGTTGTTGTGCCTGGCTCTGGCTTAATCCCCGCTGCTTGCTCAGTTCCTGCGGCACCAGACTCAACCAAAAATGGTTATCAAAGTGCAGGTCGAGCAGGGTGCCATCCATATCGAGCAGTACAGTATCAATCTTCTTCCAGTCAAACATGGGATGTCCTGTGTGGTTAGGTCGGCTTGTAGATCAGCTTATCTTGTCAGCATGACACTTTGTGCTAGGCTTGATTAATTCGTTTTTGTCTAAAAATGAGACACTTGGATATGGATATCTGCTCATTCGCCTTACTTACCCAAGCTCCGAATATCACTAGTTTACAGCAAGAACTCACGACTTTGTTGCAGCATGAGTGGTTACCACACATTAACCAGCGTGATTATCACGCGGGCTCTCAGGGCGGTTGGGATGTGTTGGCCCTGCGCTGCGCCGAGGAATATCGAGTCGCGCACCCTATTTTGCAAGCCTTTTCCATTAGTGCCGCGACAGATTGGGATAACTTGCCCTCATTGGAGTCGAGCCCTGCGCTGCTGCAGTTTATTCAATCCCTTGCTTGCCGGGTTAAATCGGTACGTTTAATGCGTTTACACGCTGGCGCCGAAATCAAGCCCCATAGGGATCAAGGCTTATCCCTAGAGCAAGGCGAAGCAAGATTGCATCTTCCCATTCAAACTCACGCCCAACTGTATTTTTATGTGGACGATAAGCGAGTGCCTATGCAAGCGGGGGAGCTGTGGTATATCAATGCCGACCAAACCCATTGGGTCGCAAACAAAGGCGTGGAGGCCAGAATAAATTTGGTGATCGATTGTGAAGTCAACTCGTGGTTAAAGGAGCTTATCCATGATGCCAAGATCAAAGCCTAATGCAGGGCAGCACGAGGCGTTTCTAAGATTAAAGCTGTTTGCTCAGGCGCTACTGCAATCGCACTCAGCGGGCGAGGCAAAGCGGCTTATCGATCCTATGCTGGCGCAGTTATGCCAATTGACAGGGTTAGAGCTGCATCCGGCGTTGTTTCTCGATACAGAGGCCAGCATGACCCCTTTTGGCAAGGCGGTATCACCAACAACTGCGGCGCAATGTGCAGAAGACCCGGAGCGTAGCAGAGTGTTTATTCAGGGAATTTATCAAGCGATACAAGACAAACTTAAAGCTAACTCGAACCAACCTGTGCACATACTCTATGCCGGAACAGGGCCTTTTGCTTGGCTAATCTTAGCCTTATTACCGCTATATACGGCAAAGCAAGTGCGAGTAACCTTACTCGACATTCATCAAGCATCATTGGAGAGTGTGGAAAAACTGCTGACGTATTTCGGCGTAGCGGATCGTGTCGATGCGCTTATCTGTGCTGACGCTACGCGTTGGCAGCCAGCATCAACACAAGCCTTTGATCTGATTATTTCTGAAACCATGAAACACCTGCTGCAACAGGAACCGCAGGTACAGATTTTTAGCCATCTACAGCATTTTTTATCTGAGGATGGATGTTTGATCCCTGAGTCGATTGAGTTGGATGCATGGCTCGAGCTAAAAGATCGGCCGCCCATTTATTTGGGCCCTTTATTCTGCCTCGATTTAGCCCACGCCCGCTTGCTCGCTCAAGGCGACTGGAGTGGGTTAGTGGGGAGCTTATTGTTACCTCATTATGCTCCTCAATCCATAAACCTAAAATTGACGACGCAAATCAGGGTTTATGGCGAACATCAATTACTTGAAAACCAATCACAATTAACCCTCTCCCAATATAAAAAATCCTTGTGGCTTAAACCTCTTAGCAGGGTGGACTTCCGTTACGAGCTGGGAACATATCCCGATTTTATCTTCCAATATCAGCGGCATAAATTGGCGCTTGTTGGCAGTGAGGATTTGAGTTGTTTGGGCATTTATCACTTGCAGCGACTATGGCAAAAAATTCAGTTGCAAAAGCGTGGACAAACCAATGAGGTGGCAGAGGGAGAATGGAACCTAGATAAAGCGCTGCTGGATCTGTGCGGTATTGGATTAGAACCTGGGATGAAGGCGCTCTATCAATATGACAAACAAACTGATTTTATCGCCTTCGTTCAAAGGCAAACTAAGCTGACTACGGCGGATATCGTTGGCATCAATCAGCGATTGCGTGCCTTATCCCAAGCTGAGCCAGAAAGCGGCAATACCGAGTTAGTTTATGGTAACGCTTTACCTCAAGTGCTTACCGATGCCCAACTCGCCTTTTGGCAACGGGAAGGTTATTTAGTCATCCCGCAAGTGTTGTCAAAAGCGCAATGTGCGGTGAGTCGAGCAGTGATTTGGCAACAGCTTGGTGCGAATGAAAATGATCCATCAACTTGGTACCAGTCCCATGAGTTGATGCAGAAAATCATGCTGCAGTTATTTCGTCATCCCATCCTCGATGCCAATCGGCAAACACCGCTAATCCGCCAAGTCTTTGAACAATTATGGCAGCGTACTGATTTAGTGATGACGACTGATAGAGTGAGTTTTAATCCTCCTGAAACGCCCACTTGGCAGTTTCCTGGCCCAAATATGCATTGGGATATGCCACTGCAACTACCCGTGCCCTTTGGAACGCAAGGATTGATTTATCTGACGGATACCCCTGCTGAACAGGGGGCATTTTGCTGTGTTCCCGGTTTTCACCTCAAAATAGAAACCTGGCTACAAGAACAAAACAAGACTGATATTGAGTTGCAGCAACAGCGTTGGGAGGAGTGGCCCATTAAACCCATTGCCGCAAACGCTGGGGATTTAATCATTTGGCACCACGCCTTGCCCCATGGACCGACGCCAAATCGAGGCGTGCTACCCCGCATGGTGCAGTACATTAACTTCTACCCAATGGCCAGCTAATGATTGATATTCATGAACAGCAGCAACGCTATTGGCAACTGTTGCATCAACCGCAAATGCTGATTTTGCTGCATCAAGCTAACGATGTTGAGCATTTTATTGCTTTGATGGCCGACTTCCTCAATTGGCCCGAGCTAAATTTAGAGCAGATGTTGGCATTTATTGCCTTGCAGCAACAAGGTTTCATTCCGGATTTAGCACGCTTTAGCCAAGTTTGGTTTCCTTCTCGTTATCATGCTCAAACCAAAACAATAAGTTGGGTTCCTGTCTTTCAGCGGTTATCAAAACCTTTCTTGGAGGACGATATCAGCGATGCTCGTCGTGGTTTACTGGCCAGTTTTATCCAACCTCAAACTTTGCTCGAACCCTTATTATCCCAACGTGAAAGTTTGCCCGCGATCAATCCTAATTTGATGATTTTCCATTGGTCTCGTTGTGGCTCAACACTGGTTTCTAGCAGTTTCTCCCTACTCAAAACTTGCCGAGTGTTATCCGAATCTATGCTCTGCAGCGATGTGATGCACCATGATGCTTGGCCTTCGACCTTAACACCGCTGCTGGTGGATTTATGTTTAAGGCTACAAGGGCGGTTGAGGCTTGATGAGCGTGAGCTAGTGATCAAGTGGAATGCCTGGGATTTAGCCTGTTGGCCCATGTTGCTCGAACTTTATCCTAATAGTCGAGTGCTATGTCTGATGCGCCACCCCAGAGATATTTTGGCTTCGCATCAACGAGAGGCTGGGATGCATATGGCGGGGCGGGTGAAGGCTGTATTTCCCCATTCATTAGCGCTTACGGAAAGTGAGCCTAGTGTAGACGCATTTCGAATGGGTGTGTTGTATGGTTTTGCCCAGCAAACTGCTGCACTTTATCAATCAAGTCGTTGCATTTTAATGGATTATCAACAATTAAATGTGCTTAAACCCAGTGCACTTTCGGCCATTCTAGACTGGCCGTTAGCCGCAGAAGATATCGAGCATTGGCAACAGCACTGGCGCTTTGATGTTAAGCGACAAGGACAATTGTTTACGCCCAAGGTACCCACGCAATCTATCCCATTGAATGAATCACAAACACTCTCATGGCAGCAGTTATTGAATGCTTATGAGCAACTGTTGCAACCTTTAGATCGAGATAAAACCATGATGCTAGCTGAGTTAAATCCATTCACTGGCTTGAGTATTAAGCCTGCCAACGCAAACGATAACCTATTTATGGCAGAGCTTTTTTATTCGACTAAAACCTTCTTCTATGAGCTTGGTTTACCCCTTGATATCGCACAGAACATGTTGGAGCAACAATATCGGCTGCAGCAAGTCTCCTATCGGGAACAATATCCAAATGCCATCAGCTACATTTTGTTTTATCAGCAACAAGCGGTCGGCAAACTGATGCTAGATATTAATGAGCAGAGAGTTCATCTTGTTGATTTTATTATTACGCCAAGCATGCGAGGTCGTGGTTTAGGCTCTACGATATTGGAGGCGGTCAAGCTTGAGGCGACACAACGTCAGTTGCCTGTTCATTTATCAGTAGAGAGTGAAAATACTCAGGCTAAATCACTCTATTTACGGCATGGATTTCAGTTTCAAAGCCGTTCCGAAACCTATGAGTCAATGCGATGGCCTTAAACGTTGGCTGATAATTTACACAAAATTATTTCTGCCTAATTGTGTTTGCCGATTTTTCAGATATGTTTAGTTGTAACTAAGCTGTTTTAATTGTGTTGCATAATAACCTCCCCAATGTGTGATGTGGATGATGTTGTAATCAGCAGAAGGAACTCGCTGTCGATTAATTGTCGTGAGTAATTAAACCATTAAAAGACGTTACATAGACAAAATCGTTATTTAAGGAGAAATACAATGTCAGAGCCATTTATCGGTCAAATCTCTATGTTCGCTGGGAATTTCGCTCCCCGTGGTTGGGCCTTTTGTAATGGGCAATTATTGTCCGTCTCGCAACATACCGCACTTTTTTCGATTCTAGGCACTACCTATGGTGGCAATGGCCAAACGACTTTTGCGCTGCCTAATTTACAAGGGCGTGTTCCTGTGCATATAGGTCAGAGCCTTGACACTAGCAATTATATGCTTGGTGAAGCGGGTGGCGTTGAAAGTGTAACGCTGACAATCAATCAGATGCCTGCACATAGCCACCAGGTTACTAAGGCAGGCTCTGGCTCGTTACAAGTAGCGGGTACCGGATCGAATGCATCAACGACACCTTCAGCAACTAACAATATTTTGGGTGCATCTGCCGCGGGTGGGTCACCTGCTGCCGCAATTTGGTCAGATGAGCTGAACGATCCTGTTTCCCTCGCAAATCCGATAAATGCAAATTTTATTGTGCAGCTTGCAGGTGGAAGTCAGCCATTTTCAATCAGAAACCCGTATCTGGGGATGAATTTTATTATTGCGTTGGAAGGTCTTTATCCAACGCGTAATTGATGCCATGTCGGTTTTTATAATAGGAGCATCATCATTGTGATGCTCTTCAAAAATGGTAAATGGATAAATAATCTGTGAACAACTCACAAGTTATCCATTAATGATTAACTGATAAGAGCTTAACATGAAAAGTATATGTCTAGAAAAATGTTTGTTATGTTGGTTGCTAATCGTTTTTTTTGTTACGTGAATTATTTGAAATGGTCATTTTAGCTGCAAGGTAAGTGGCGTCCGCTATTTTGGATATTTTTGAAGTTTTACTAAATTATGGGATTTAGCACCATGACTTTACGTAACATCAAATGGAGTCTGTTAATTTCATCATGTATGTGGGCAAATTTAGTCTTTGCTGCTGCACCCCCAGACCAAAATTTCGATGCGATAACGCCACAAGAAAGCGCCCAGCAGAACAATCCATCAATTACTTTTAATGGCGTCATCTACTCAGCTGACACTACCGCTGAGGTCATTCGTGTTGATACAATAGGCAATATTACAGGTAACTTGCCCACTTTAGGCAGCGGAAATGGTATTACTTCGGCTTGGTATAATAGCTCTGGTACCTACTTTCAATTTGCTTCTGTTAGCAACGCTAATGACTTCAAGCTCGAATCGCTAAGAGCAGAAGTCTGGGGCGGGAGTTCTCTAACTGCAGAGGTGTATACTGTCACGGGCTATAACAACGGTAGCTTAGTAGTGAGTGCCACTGTAACATTTACCGCCGATGGAACCTATGGCGTGGGTAATGCAGCTATTGTTTATGATCGCCAAACAACGCCAGCAGAAGAGTCCAGTTCTGGTAATTCAGCCAACGCGGGTTTATTGACGTTCGGTAGCGCGTGGACTGGTATTGATCAAGTTAGATTCACTTCAGCCGACGGTAAACCCCTTGCGGTTATGATGGATCAAATAGACTTCTCGGATATTGACTCCACACCACCCGCTGTCACCAGCGTAAGTGTTCCTTCGAATGCAACTTATATCACCGGGCAATCACTGAGCTTCACTGTTAACACGAGCGAAAACGTCATAGTGAACACGGGTGGTGGAACCCCCCGCATCGCCTTGACCATTGGCGCCACAACCAAATACGCAACCTATTCGTCGGGCTCTGGAAGCTCGGCGCTGGTTTTTAGTTACACGGTTGAGAGTGGTTTGGTTGATTCTGACGGTATTACCATAGGTGCGCTTGGTTTGAACGGCGGAACCATGAAAGATGCCGCTAACAATGACATGACGCTCACCTTGAATTCTGTCGGTTCCACAGCCAGTGTTCTGGTTGATAGCACTGCTCCCACCGTTTCTTCCGTGACAGCCAGTACAGCCAATGGCACTTATAAAGTGGGTGATAGCATCAGTATCCAAGTTAACTTTAGTGAAGTGGTCAATGTCACTGGTACGCCGCAATTAACCCTGGAGACCGGCACTACAGATCGTGCCGTTAATTATACCAGTGGCAGTGGAACCAGTAGCTTGACCTTCAGCTACACCGTTCAGGCGGGCGACAATAGCAGCGATTTGGACTACGTATCAACCAGTGCACTGGCGTTAAACAGTGGTACCATTCGTGACGCCGCTAGCAACAACGCAACGCTGACATTGGCAACACCGGGTGCTGCCAACTCGTTGGGTGCTAATAAAGCGTTGGTGGTCGATGGTGTAACACCTTCGGTGACCAGTACGTCACCATCGGGTGGCGCAGTATCAACCGATGTCAGTGTTGATTTCACTGTAAATTTCAGCGAAACAGTCAACAATATATCTACTGATGACTTTACCTTGGGCACTACCGGTGGCGCATCGGGCACTATTGCCAGTGTTTCTTCCAGTTCGGGATCCAGTGTGACAGTGACGGTGAGTGGTATTACTGGCAATGGTACGATAAAGCTCAACCTGAATGGTTCCACCAATATTTCAGATGCCGCTGGTAATTCAGGTCCTGCTGCCTATAGCAGCGGTACAACCCACACGGTCGCAATTCCTACTGCACCAAGTGCACCTACGATAGGTACGGCAACAGCGGGGGATGGTCAAGCAAACGTGACCTTCACCGCTCCTGGTAGTAATGGTGGTTCGGCTATTACCACTTACACCGCAACAGCTAATCCTGGAGGGGCGATAGGAAATTGTGCTGGCCCGGGGGCTTGTACTATTACCGTGACTGGATTGACTAACGGTACGGCTTATACATTCACGGTAACCGCAACCAATGGCATTGGGACTGGCTCTGCCTCGGCGGCCTCCAACTCGGTAACCCCCAAGGCCGATCAGACTATTACCTTTACCCAACCGGCCAACTATAACTTTGGCGCTACGCCAACCTTGACGGCGACTTCTAGCTCTGGGCTAACGGTCAGCTTCACCTCGTCTACCACTGGTGTTTGTACTATCTCTTCCGGTGGTGCATTGACCTTTGTGAGTGCGGGTACTTGTACGATTGATGCAGACCAGGCAGGTAATTCATCAACCAATGCGGCGAGTACAGTAACCCGTAGCTTTACGGTGAATGCGGTGGTTCCCGGTGCACCGACCATCGGTACCGCAACCGCCGGTGACCAGCAAGCGACTGTGACATTTACTGCTCCAGCCAGTACGGGGGGAGCAGCTATTAGCCCCAATGGTTATACCGTGACAGCTAACCCCGGTGGGCTTTCAGAGGTAGGTTCATCATCACCCATTACAGTGACTGGCCTGACTAATGGTGTTTCCTATACTTTCACGGTGACGGCGACTAACTCTGTCGGGACAGGTGCCGCTTCTGTCGCTACCAATGCAGTAGTTCCTGCATCGCCGCAGACGATTACCTTTGCCAACCCAGGTTCACAAAACTTTGGTACCACGCCGGATTTGAGGGTTGTAAATGGTGGCGCTTCAGCGACATCAGGACTGAATGTTACGTTTACGTCTTCTACAACCGGTGTTTGTACAGTTACCAGTGTGGGTGTATTAACCTTCCTCACTGTCGGAACCTGTACCATCAATGCGGATCAGGCGGGTGATAGCAGTTACCTAGCTGCAGCTCAGGTAATTCGTAGCTTTACTGTGAATGCCATTGTTGCCGGGGCTCCAACCAGCGTGGTGGCTACTGCGGGCGATACCCAAGCGAGCGTTGCCTTTGTTGCGCCAGCCAATACTGGCGGCACTACAATTACTGGTTATAGAGTTACAACAAGTCCCCCTGACGTGGCACCTGTGAATGTGGCCGGTTCCCCAACTGTGATTACGGGTTTAACAAATGGCCAAGCTTATACCTTTACTGTGGCCGCCGATAACTCTGCGGGTACGGGCCCTGCATCAGCAGCATCCAACTCGATAACCCCCAAAGCGACTCAGACCATTACTTTCAATAACCCCGGTGCGCAGAACTTTGGTGCGTCACCAATGTTTAGTGCGACTTCTGATTCTGGTTTGTTACCTACCTTTACTTCATCCACAACTGGTGTCTGTACGATCACAAGCCTTGGTGCTGTGACATTCGTCACTGCGGGAACTTGTACTATTAATGCAGATCAGTCTGGTAACGCCAGTTATTTACCAGCGACTCAAGTTAGTCGTTCCTTTACAGTGAATGCTGTTGTTCCTGGTGCGCCAGTCATTGGCACGGCGACAGCGGGTGATGCTCAAGCCTCGGTGAGTTTTACCGCTCCAGGATTTAGTGGTGGTACAGCAGTTACGGGATATACCTTAGTCTCTACTCCTGGTGGTATTACCGCATCGGGTGCTTCTTCACCCATCACTATTACGGGATTAACCAACGGTACTTCCTATTCATTTACTGTAGCTGCGACAAATTCGGCTGGTTTAGGTAGTGCTTCAGCGGCAAGTAACACAGTAAAACCCAATGGCGCACCAGTCATTAATGGCACACCAACGTTAACCGTTAACCAAGGTGCGTTATATAACTTCGCGCCAGTAGCGACTGATTCCCTTGGAGATAGTCTAACGTTTAGTATTAATCAGACTATTTCATGGCTGACCTTTAATAGCGCAACGGGAGCTTTATCTGGCACACCTTCTAATCAAGATGTGGGTGTGATTAACGGTATTGTGATCAGTGTGTCAGATGGTTCACTGTCTGCCAGTCTTCCTCCCTTTGATCTGAGAGTGATTAACGTCAACGATGCACCGACCATCAGCTCAACAGCAATTACGAGTGCCACTCAAGATGCGGCTTATAGCTACACCTTGGTGGCGACGGACAGCGACGTGGGCGACAGTCTGACCTTAAGCGCCGTGATACTGCCAAGCTGGCTGAACTTCAATGCGGCGACGGGCGTGCTGAGTGGTACGCCAACTAATGCTAACGTCGGCAGTCATTCGGTAGCGTTACGAGCAACGGATGTTGATGGCTTAACCGCAGACCAGAGCTTT
>NZ_JAKILE010000015.1:0-155225 GCF_023283775.1 Shewanella seohaensis | reverse complement strand
CGTTGTACATATTGCTATGAACACTCATTCATTGATTTAATTTTTTGATTACTCGCCAAACGGCAGAGTAATTTCGATTAACTCAACACCTGTGAGTGTCCACACAGATTTGCTTGATAAATTGTTAAAGAGCGTCGACCATCGCCTTATCGTAAGTGATTTCAGCGGGTCAGGGCTGCGTATTCTACGCATTCCCGTTTTTGCGTCAAGTAGTTTTTGCAACTTTCTTTTCGCTCATCGAGGAGTGAATTACTCGATGAACTGGCACTTGCAACTGCGTATCGCTGTCTGCCGTGTCAGTGGATGCGCATTATAGGCAGCAGAACTTTTTGTGCAAGGGCTTTTTTCGGTTTTTTTGATCTTTTTTCAATAGTTTCAGTTAGTCACAAAATACCCACTATTTATCCTCAAACTTATCCACAAAACAGATAAAAGCGGTTAATTTTAGTGCAGCGATACTGATTAGGATTTATAGCCGAAGGGTTTTATGGTCGGTGAAGAGTTAAAGCACTTATAAAGCAGCAGGTATGAAAAAGGCGACTATTACAGTCGCCTTTTAAAATGAGTTCACGTATTGAATTAGCTTAGCTTGCCGTGACACTGCTTATACTTACGGCCTGAGCCACAAGGACATGGATCGTTACGACCCACTTTATCGCCATCGCGGATCATTGGCGTGTGAGCCATCATCTCGTCGCTATCATCATCACCACCCACTAAGGCTTCGGCTGCTGCGTGCTGATAGTCGCGTTGGATCTTGGCATCTTCTTCACGACGACGAGCTTCCATCTCTTCTACGTCTGACTGAGCTTGAACTTGTACTTTCGACAGCACACTGATGACGTCGTGTTTCAAGGTGTTCAGCAGTTGTTGGAATAACTCAAACGACTCGCGCTTATATTCTTGCTTTGGATTCTTCTGCGCGTAACCACGTAAGTGGATACCTTGGCGTAAGTGATCCATTGCCGCTAAGTGTTCTTTCCACAGACCATCGAGGGTTTGTAGCATCACGGCTTTTTCAAACTGGCGCAGTACTGGCGCACCGACCATTTCTTCTTTTGCTTTATACGCATCAGACCAAGAAGTGATGATACGCTCACGCAATGTTTCTTCGTGTAAGTCGTCTTCTTTATCTAGCCATTCTTGGATTGGCAGTTTCAGCATAAATTCTTGCTGTAAACGTTGCTCTAATCCTGGCACATCCCATAACTCTTCCACTGATTGTGGTGGAATGTATTGATCGATCACCGCACTGATCACATCGTCTTGGATGTTTTTGATGGTGTCTTCGATACTTTCGGCATCCATCAACTCGTTGCGCTGTGCGTAAACCACTTGACGTTGGTCGTTTGCGACGTCGTCAAATTCGAGCAGTTGCTTACGAATATCAAAGTTACGCGCTTCCACTTTACGCTGAGCGTTTTCAATCGCACGGGAAACCCATGGATGCTCGATTGCTTCGCCTTCTTCCATCCCCAGTTTCTTCATCATGCCAGAGACACGATCCGAGGCGAAGATGCGCATTAAGCTATCTTCCATAGAAAGGTAGAAACGTGAAGAACCTGCATCACCTTGACGACCCGCACGACCACGTAGCTGGTTATCGATACGGCGAGATTCGTGGCGCTCAGTACCTAAAATGTGTAAACCACCAGCGGCGACCACGGTATCGTGGCGCTCTTGCCAGTCAGCCTTGATTTTAGCTTTTTGCTCAGCAGTTGGATTCTCGAGGGCTTCGATTTCCATATTCCAGTTGCCGCCTAACACGATGTCGGTACCACGACCCGCCATGTTAGTCGCAATAGTTACAGCGCCAGTACGACCCGCTTGAGCAACAATTTCGGCTTCTTTTTCGTGGAACTTAGCGTTAAGCACTTGGTGCGGGATCTTCTCCTTCACCATCAAACGCGCTAACAGTTCAGACTGTTCGATGGAAACCGTACCCACCAATACTGGCTGACCACGTTCACGGCAATCTTTAATGTCTTTAATGATCGCTTGGTATTTTTCATTAGCCGTGAGGTAAACCAGATCGGCCATATCCTTACGAACCATTGGACGGTTCGTAGGCACAACCACAGTATCTAAACCATAGATGTGTTGGAACTCGAACGCCTCGGTATCGGCCGTACCTGTCATACCCGCTAACTTCTCATATAAACGGAAGTAGTTTTGGAAGGTAATCGATGCCAGGGTTTGGTTTTCGTTTTGGATACGAACGCCTTCTTTGGCTTCAACGGCTTGATGTAGGCCTTCTGACCAACGACGGCCAGGCATAGTACGACCAGTGTGTTCGTCAACGATGATCACTTCGCCATCTTGAACGATATAGTCAACATCACGTTCAAACAGGGTATGAGCACGCAGCGCCGCGTTCACATGGTGCAGCAGAGAAATGTTTGCCGCTGAGTAGAGTGAGTCGCCTTCGGCTAACATGCCGCGTTCAATCAACAGGTTCTCAACCTTCTCTTGGCCACGCTCGGTGAAGTGCACTTGTTTGGCTTTTTCATCGATGCTGTAGTCACCCTCACCCACATACTCTTCTGAGTCTTCTTTATCTTGACGGATAAGATTCGGGATAAGCGTGTTGATCTTGATGTATAGCTCAGAGCTGTCTTCCGCAGCACCAGAGATAATCAGTGGCGTACGCGCTTCGTCGATAAGGATTGAGTCGACTTCGTCGATCAGAGCATAGTGCAATGGACGTTGAACACGCTCTTGTGGCGAGAACGCCATGTTGTCGCGCAGATAGTCGAAACCAAATTCGTTGTTGGTACCATAGGTAATATCGGCGTTGTAGGCGTCTTTTTTCGCCTGCTGCCCCAAACCTGCGACGTTAATGCCGACAGTTAAGCCTAAGAATTCGAACAGTGGGCGGTTATTTTCCGCGTCACGACGGGCTAAGTAGTCGTTGACGGTAATAACGTGAACGCCTTTACCGGTTAAGGCATTTAAATAGGCTGGCAGAGTTGCGGTTAAGGTTTTACCTTCACCAGTACGCATTTCTGCGATGCGGTTACTGTCGAGCACCATACCGCCGAGTAACTGCACATCGAAGTGACGCATCTCGAACACCCGCTTCGATGCTTCACGCACGGTCGCGAAGGCTTCCGCCATAATGCTCTCTAACGAAGCTCCGGCCGCTAAAAGCTCGCGGAACTCGGCGGTTTTCGCCTTAAGCTGTTCATCGGTTAATTTTTCATAATCGGCTTCAAGCGCATTAATCTTATTAACTACTTTTTGTAACCCTTTTAGGGTACGGTCGTTGCGACTACCAAATACTTTTGTCAGTAATTTACCAAACATCTGAATCACTTATTTTCTGTAGGCCAAGTCCATGATGGAAACTAGAAGCCAATGTTTCAATTAACCTGCCTTGCGGTAGACAAACTTCTGTGGATCTATCTGCTGTCCGCCACGCAACACTTCATAATGCACATGAGCCCCTGTTGAGCGCCCAGTGCTTCCCATACTGGCGATGGTTTCGCCTTTCGCGACCACATCACCTACAGCTACTGACAAAGCTTTATTATGACCATAGCGTGTACGTAAACCGTTACCATGGTCGATTTCGACCAATTCGCCATAGCCAAACATATTCCCAGCCCAAGTCACCACGCCTGCAGCAGTCGCGACAACTTTAGCCCCTTCTCGACCGGTAAAATCGATCCCTTTATGCATGGTTCGACGACCGTTAAAAGGGTCATTACGTAATCCGTAGGGCGACGATAACCAACCTTTATCGAGTGGGAGCCCTGATACATAACGTTCAGCATCTATATGGTGGTTAGATGACACTGTTTCAAGTAGTGATAGTTGAACATTATTGTTGTCAATTCGTGACGCCAGTTTATCCATATCATCGATAAGCTGACCAAGTTCGATATTCGAGCCTAATTCGCTCAAGCCACCCACACCCACTTCAGAGGAGAAATCAAAGTCTTCATCCAATTTATTTTGTTTAGCGACTTGTTGACCTAAGGCCTCGAGACGGGTGATTTTGGCTTGCATGCGCGCGACATGGGTCGCAAGCATGGCTAGCTGTGACTCTGTGGCACTCTTTAGTTCTAAGACTTGCTTCTTTTGTTGTTCGCGTTGGATCCGATCGTTATCGACACTGGCTTGCTGATTTTCAAATTTAGCAGAGTTGTGTTGATAAATACCGGCACCAGTAGCCAACAATAGCATGGGAAGGAGCAACCAGCGTTTACTGGGTTGCCAGCGCGTGACGCCATTCCGACCTTGAATAAATACTGTTACACTCATAGCCTAATTCAGCCATCTTATTATCATATGAAAAAGCCCCCTCAGGATCTCAGCCAATTACTACATCTGTCAGGCACATTGCCCGATATAGCTGAGAAAGCGGAACTACTTTTATATCTGGATCAGCATGTGAAGCAGATTGTCGCAGGTCCTGTTGCGGAGCAGCTGAAAGTCGCTAATTTCCGCCAGGGTGTTCTTGTGGTTGAAACCACTTCGGCAGCATGGGCCGCACGAATTAATTTCCAAAAGCCGAAACTACTAGCGCAGCTTCAAGCAGAAACGCTCCCAATCCTTACCGCAATTGAAGTTAAAGTCAACCCGAGATTAGCATTGTATGACGCAAAGCCGAAACAGGCGCACAAGCAACTCAGTCCAGCTGCGGCAGAACATATTGCTGCGCTTGCAGAAAATGTGAGCGGAACACTAGGCGAAAAACTAAAACGGCTGGCCACATTGGCCAGCCGTAATAAGTAAAGATCAAGCGCTATTAAGCGTAAACCGCGCCACCAGGCACAGTAAAGCTGACGGGAACATCGGCTTCTTTCTCAAAGCTCACCAGCTCCCATGCATCCTGCTGTGCCAATAAGGCTCGCACTAATTGGTTATTCAGTGCATGACCCGTTTTATAGGCAGTAAACTCACCAAGAATGGCGTGTCCTGCCACGTAGAGATCACCAAACGCATCTAAAATTTTGTGCTTAACGAACTCATCCTCATAACGCAGGCCGTCGGGGTTGAGGACGCGATATTCATCAAGTACAACCGCGTTTTCCATGCTGCCACCTAATGCTAGGTTGTTCGCACGCAGATACTCAATATCACGCATAAAACCAAAAGTACGGGCACGGCTAATGTCTTTAACAAAAGCAGAAGTAGAGAAGTCCATCACCACGTGCTGCTGACTACGAGCAATTTCAGGGTGAGCAAAGTCAATTTTGAAGTTGACTCTAAAGCCTTTGAACGGCTTCAGCTCGGCCCACTTATCACCGTCTTCAACACGCACAGGGCGTTTAATCTTTAAGTACTTCTTAGGCGCAGCCTGCTCTTTAATACCTGCAGACTGAAGTAAGAAGACAAATGGGCTCGCACTGCCATCCATGATTGGGATTTCAGGCGCGTCCACTTCGATTACGGCGTTATCAATGCCTAAACCCGCTAAGGCTGCAAATAAATGCTCAATAGTCGAAATACGAATACCTTCGTCATTGACAAGTGCCGTGCACATAGTGGTTTCGCGAACTTGTTCCGCCTTTGCTGGAATAGCAACGGCAGGATTCATGTCGGTACGCACGAGTACGATCCCTGTATTGACTGGTGCGGGCATAATGCTCAAGGTGACCTTATTCCCAGAGTGCAAACCGACTCCAGTAGCCTTCACCATTTTTTGAACAGTTCTTTGAAATATCATTCAGTTACCCGTTTAGATTTCTATAATTAAGCCTAATATTTGCACACACAGCGGCGGCAAAACGACCACATAGGTACTACATGGTAACATAAGTTGACCATGTCATACAAATGTAGTCATTGGGTGGTACAGCCTCGCAGAGCAAGGCACCACCCAACACGCTGGACTCAAATACCTGTTTTAGTCAGCTTGCTTACGCAAAAACGCTGGGATATCTAAGTAATCCAATTCATGCTTTGTTGAAGGTGCTGGTGCTGGAGCCGGTGCTGGCGATGCAGGTAACACGTTACCCTTTGGCGCCGCATAGCTCACATGAGTTGCTTCTTCGACATAAGCTTCTACTTTTGGTTCCACAACTACTGGCTCTGGACGTGGTGCTGGCTTAGAAACCAGTTGAATATCAGGACGCTTTTCAGCACCAATACCAGTTGCAACCACTGTAACACGCAGCTCGTCGCTCATTTCTGGGTCGATCACCGCACCTACAACGACTGTCGCGTTGTCAGAAGCGTAAGCTTTAACATGGTTACCCACGGTTTCGAATTCTTCGATGCTCATGTCCATACCTGCGGTAATGTTAACTAACACACCACGGGCACCGGCTAAGTCGATGTCTTCTAATAATGGGCTGGCAACAGCCGCTTCGGCCGCTTCTTCCGCACGGTCTTCACCACGCGCAACACCGGTACCCATCATGGCATTACCCATTTCAGACATAACGGTTTTCACGTCCGCAAAGTCGACGTTAATCAGACCTGGGCGAGTGATAAGCTCGGCAATACCTTGTACTGCACCGAGTAACACGTTATTCGCTGCGGCAAATGCATCGAGTAATGACGTACCGCGGCCCAATACTTTTAATAATTTTTCGTTAGGGATAGTGATTAACGAATCCACGTGCTTGGCCAGCTCGCTAATACCTTGCTCGGCATAAGCCATACGCTTCTTGCCTTCGAAAGGGAAAGGCTTAGTCACGACAGCAACCGTTAAGATGCCTTCTTCGCGAGCGATTTGAGCAACGACTGGCGCAGCACCTGTACCAGTACCACCGCCCATACCGGCTGCGATAAAGATCATGTCTGAGCCTTTGATCGCTGCACGAATGTTTTCGCGGTCTTCTTCCGCTGCGGCACGACCCACTTCTGGGTTGGCGCCAGCGCCAAGACCTTTAGTGACATCGCGACCTAATTGAATCGTTGAGCCAGCGCCTGATTTACGTAGCGCCTGTGCGTCTGTGTTGGTAACGACAAACTCAACACCTTCAATGTTGTGTTTGACCATATGTTCGACAGCATTACCGCCGCCGCCGCCAACGCCGATGACTTTAATCACCGCGTCGTCTGAGTGAGTGTCCATGATCTCAAACATTGTCTGATCTCCGTGTTGCCTGCGTTATTAAAATTCACCCTTAAACCAGCTTTGGACCCGATTCCAAGCACTGGTAACCCCTTGACGCTCAGGACGCTCGAATTGACGCTCAAGCACCCGTCTTGCACCGTAATGGAGCAATCCAACTCCAGTGGAGTAAATAGACTGATCCACGTATTCGTATAACCCTTTAACTGGCAATGGTGAGGCGACGCGAACTGGCATCCCAAAGGTTGCCTCCGCAATGTCCACCACGCCTTGAATCGACGCAGTACCGCCTGTTAACACGATACCTGCGGCGATTTGATCTTCTAAACCACTGTCTTTCAGCTCCTTGAGCACTAGCTCAAACAGCTCTTGATATCTCGGCTCAACCACTTCAGCCAAAGTGTGGCGCGACATGCTGCGCGATGGGCGACCACCCACCGAAGGCACTTCGATACTGTCTTCGCGGCTCACCATGGAGCTGCGCGCACAGGCGAACTGCACTTTAATTTGTTCAGCATGTGACGAGGGTGTGCGGAAAATCTTCGCGATATCGTTGGTCACTTGGTTACCCGCAACTGGCACAACCGCGCAATGACGCAGTGCACCATTGGTGTACACGGCGATATCCGTCGTGCCACCGCCGATATCGACGATACACACACCTAAGTCTTTTTCATCGAAGGTTAATACCGCATCCGCCGACGCAATGCCAGAGAACACTAAGTCATCAACCTTCAAGCCACAGCGTTCAACACTCTTAGTGATATTCTTCGCCATATCGTTGGCGCAGGTCACTATGTGTACCTTGGCTTCCATCCGCATGCCTGACATGCCGATAGGGCTGCGAATGCCGTCTTGTACGTCAATCGCATATTCCTGTGGTAACACATGCAGAATGCGACGTTCGGTCGGGATCTTCACCGAGCGAGCGGTGTGGATCACGTTGTCGACGTCTTCCTGCGTCACTTCCTCATCGTTAATCGACACCATGCCATTTTCGTTTTGGCAGGCGATATGTTTACCGGAAATGCTCAGGTAAACCGATGATACTTGGCAGTCTGCCATTAATTCCGCTTGATCGAGCGCGCGTTGCACACTGCGCACGATGGAGTCTAAATCGTTAACGCCACCCTTATCCATGCCCCTTGAAGGGTGGTTACCAAGGCCGACTATGCTGATTTCGCCATCGGGCAGAACTTCGCCTATGATCACTGCGACTTTAGAGGTTCCTATGTCCAATCCGACGATCAGATTTCTATCTTGGTTTTTGGTCATTAATTATCGGCTCTCTTGTTTGTGCATCGCCCCAGCCTACGGCCAACCCTGTGTCGTAGCGCAAATCCACTCTGGCAATCGGTTTATCTTGTTTCGCCAGTAACGGATAAACAGTGATAAACCTTTGTATCCTTGCCATTTTATCTTCTCGACCTAGGTCTAAAACAATACCGTTACCCAGTGTCGCGTGCCACGCATGACGTGGTGTCAAACTCAAATTGGCCAAGGTAAAGCCATTAATCTTCAGTAGCGAGTTAACCTGCGCGTAGGCGGTTAACACTTCGGTCCCCATATCATCTGGCCCAGATAAATAAGGCAGATGCTCTAGCTCAGGATGCGATGGCGCTTCAAACACCTCACCATGCACATTGAGCCAAGCGGTACCATTCCAATGGGCGACCGGTTGTTGCTCCTGTAAATACACCCTGAGTTTCGCTGGCCATTCACGCCTCACCGACGCGCGATACACCCAAGGTAAGGCTTCTAACGCCTGTTGCACTAAGGTGATGTCTGCGCTGAAAAAACTCCGCTGCATTAAATCCTGTAGTGCAATTTGTATATCTCTATCTGTGGTGTAAGTCCGTTCACCTTTGATGGCCACCGCCTCAATGGGCAGCGTGCTGGCATCATTTAAAAACTTATGCAGTTGGTAGCCACCAAAGACAAAACTCCCAATGACTAACCATAAAAACCCAATTCCGCTCCACAGGTACCAATTAACCTGTGACATCCTCGCCCACCAGTGTCGCCTCTTATCACTCCAAGACACGTTTGTTTCCACCTTTCAACGACACTACTAAAAACCACAGAAAATCGGCCATTATATAGAGCTAAAGCCTCGGGTCAAAATTTCCTTTAAACCCGAGTTGTCCCGCAATACATCAAGGTTTTACCTCGGTTGTCGCGGCAGTGCTAAAGCCCAATTCAGAGGCGGCTAGCTGGCGCGACAGGGCGCCTATATTACCCGCACCTTGGGTCAACAATAAATCCCCCTCCTGCAACACATCGGGTAGCACCTCGGCTAACTGATCTGGGCTGGCGATAAAGATGGGATCTAACTGCCCGCGCAAACGAATCGAGCGGCACAGTGCACGGCCATCGGCACCGGGGATCGGCGCTTCACCCGCGCTATACACCTCGAGCAACAACAAGCAATCCACTTGAGATAACACTTCAATAAAGTCTTCGTACAAGTCACGGGTACGAGTATATCTGTGTGGCTGATAGGCCATGACTAAGCGTTTGTCAGGCCAGCCAGCACGCGCCGCTTTAATGGTCGCCGCCACTTCGCTGGGGTGATGACCATAGTCGTCCACTAACATCACTTCGCCCTTTGGCGTCGCGAACTTGCCTAAGTGTTGGAAACGACGACCAATCCCCTGGAATTCAGCCAAGGCTTGAATGATGGCGCTATCATCAATGTCATCTTCTGTCGCCACGGCAATCGCCGCGAGCGCATTTAATACATTGTGCTGACCCGGCAGGTTAAGCAGCAGATCTAAATCTTCTTTGCCTTTACGTCTGACGGTAAAGCGGCATTGGTGGCCCTGCTGATGGAAATTGAGCGCCTGCACATCGGCATCGTCACTGAAGCCATAGGTGATCATGTGGCGACCAATACGCGGCATAATCTCGCGCACCACCGCATCGTCGATACACACCACAGCCACGCCATAGAATGGCAGGTTATGTAAAAAGTCCACGAAGGTCGATTTGAGCTTTTCAAAATCCCCACCGTAGGTGTCCATGTGGTCGGCTTCAATATTCGTCACCACGCTGACCATAGGTTGCAGGTGCAGGAAGCTGGCATCACTCTCGTCGGCTTCGGCAATCAGATAACGACTCGTGCCTAAGCGGGCATTGGTGCCTGCGCTGTTGAGCAAGCCACCGATCACGAAAGTAGGATCGCGCCCCGCTTGACCATACAAACTAGCAATCAAACTGGTAGTTGTGGTTTTACCGTGAGTCCCCGCAATCGCCACACCATGGCGATAACGCATCAACTCGGCCAACATCTCGGCGCGGCGCACGATAGGAATACGCAATTCCTTCGCCGCAATAATCTCTGGGTTCTCAGGATTAATCGCAGTCGAGACCACAACCACATCGGCTTGCTGCACGTTATCGGCACCATGGCCGATATGGATTTTCGCGCCCAGCAGGCAGAGTCTGTCAGTCACGGCGTTTTGCGCGATGTCTGAACCGCTGACGACATAACCTTCGTTTACTAATACTTCAGCGATCCCGCCCATGCCCGCGCCGCCAATGCCGACGAAATGAATACGCTTAATCCGGCGCATTTCTGGGATCATACTTCTTAGCTGTAAGTATCTTTCTGTCTTAGTCATACCTATCCTTTCTCGGCGAGAGCAATACACACTTGGGCCACCTGCTCGGTCGCATCCAACACGGCAACATCTCTCGCTCTTTGGCCCATTTGGGCTAATTCTGCTCTGTCATTGGCGAGTAACTGTAATTTACTCACCAGCTTATTCACGTCCAAGATGGCCTGCGGCAATAGGAAAGCGGCGCCAGCCTCAACCAATACTTGGGCGTTACGGGTCTGATGATCATCCACAGCATGGGGATAAGGCACCAGAATACTCGGTAGTCCCACCGCCGCTAACTCGGATACCGTCAGCGCGCCGGCACGGCACAATACCACATCCGCCCAGCGATAGGCGGCTTCCATGTCATCAATAAATTCGGCAACGTTAACGCCGCCCTCTTGTCCTTGCTGTTGATAAGCCGACTTAACGCCCGTCAGATTATCCTTACCCACTTGATGCCAAACCGTAATCGACTGCTGCTTACTCAGCGCGGCGACCACTTCTGGCATTAAGTCGTTAAAAACTTTGGCGCCTAAACTGCCACCCACCACTAAAACTTTTAAGGCATCATCTGCGGCTTGCTTAGGTTCGGCACCTAAAGCAATAAGCTCGCGACGGATGGGATTACCCACCACCTTGGCCTTCACCTGAGTGAAGGTATTTTTAAAGGCGCACAGTACTTGATTCGCAATTCGCGAGAGTAACTTGTTGGTCATTCCCGGAATGGCATTTTGCTCGTGCAGCACTAAGGGCACGCCCGCTAATTTCGCCGCCACACCACCCGGACCACTGGCGAATCCGCCCATGCCCAGCACCACATCAGGTTTGAACTCGGCAATAACGGCCTTGGCTTGCAGAATCGAGCGCACCACTTTAAAAGGCGCCGCCAATTTACGTACTAAACCATTGCCACGCACGCCCTTGATGTCGATAAAATCGATATCGAAGCCATACTGAGGCACTAAGCGCGCCTCCATGCGGTCGGCGGTGCCTAACCAACGTACTTGCCAACCTTGCTGCGCTAGATATTTTGCCACCGCGAGCGCCGGGAACACATGTCCACCCGTGCCGCCTGCCATGACTAAAATACGTTTACCCGCGTCGGTCATTACTTCAATCTCCCTTGCACGGCCTGAACTAAACTCATGCGCCGCTCATAATCGATGCGCAGCAATGTCATTGCCGCCGCCGTCATGACCCATAGACTACTACCGCCGTAACTTACAAAGGGCAGTGTTAACCCTTTAGTTGGTAACATACCAATGCTTGCGCCCACATTAACGACGGTCTGGAAACAGATCCAAATCCCGATGGCATAGGCCAGATAACCTTCGAAGGCTTTGTCCATCGCCAGACATAAATTGCCGAGGCGAATGGCCCTCAATGCCACAAACAGCAGCACGGATAACACAGCGATAATGCCGATAAAACCTAACTCTTCACCGATCACGGCAAAGATAAAGTCGGTATGTGCCTCGGGGAGGTATTCCAACTTTTGAATACTGTTACCTAGGCCCTGACCAAACCAATCACCCCGACCATAGGCCATCAGCGATTGCGTTAACTGATAACCACTGCCGAACGGATCCTGCCAAGGATCTAAAAACGAGGTCACCCGGCGCATACGGTAAGGCTCGAGTAGAACCAATGCCACGAACGCCAGCACCCCGGCAAAAATCAGCGCAAAGAAGTCCAACAGACGCGCGCCCGCGAGGAACAACAGCCCCACGGTGCCGACGAATAACACCACCACGGTACCTAAGTCGGGCTGCATCAGAATCAAAATCGCGTAGATCGCAAATACTGCAATCGGCTTATAGAAGCCCTTAGCATTTTCACGCACTTCCTGATGCCGACGCACTAGATAGCCCGCCATATACACAGAGAACGCAAACTTAGCGACCTCGGCCACCTGAATACGGATGGGGCCTATGGATAACCAACGGGTCGCACCGTTTACAGTGGTTCCGACAACAAGCACCGCCAGTAACATCAAAAACACGCCTAGCAACATGATGGGGCTCATCCGCTGCCAAGTTTGCATCTCGACCCTCAGCACAAAAGCGGCAATCACTAAGCATCCCAACAGATAACCCACATGGCGGGTCATAAAATGGAAGGGATTGCCCGTCAAGGTTTGCGCCTCTGGCATAGAAGCCGACATTACCATGACAAAACCAAAGCCAATCAAAGACAGCACGGCCGTGAGCAAAGCCCGGTCGTACAATTGCACGCCCGGCACCTCGTTATCACGTTGCCAGTTAGGCAGTGCGTTCAGCACTCGCCCAAACAGGCTGAGCTGTCTTGCATCACTCGCCATCGAGTTGCTCCACTTGGCTTCTAAAATCATCCCCACGAGCCATAAAGTTGCTGTACATATCTAGGCTCGCACAGGCTGGCGATAGGAGTACGATATCGCCCGAGGTGGCTAACTCGGCGGCCTTAGCCACTGCAGCAGCCATAGAGTCCACCTTGATGGCCCCTTCCTTTAAGGCGGCTATCTTATTGCCATCGCGACCTAAGGTGATGAGGTGTGTCACTTTAGTTAACGGCTCGACCAATGGACTGAAATCCGCGCCCTTACCATCACCACCGGCAATCAAAATAATGTCACCTAAGTGGTCGCTTAACCCATCGAGCGCCGCGACAGTGGCGCCAACATTGGTCGCCTTCGAATCGTTCACATAGGTCACGCCCGCTTTCACGCCGACCACTTCACAGCGATGAGAAAGACCAGTAAAGGTACGAGCCACTTTAGCCATGACTTGCTTATCCACACCCACCGCGTAGACCAAAGCCATTGCAGCGAGTAAGTTGGCATGGTTATGACTACCAATCAGCGATACTTCGGTGATCGGCATAATTTCACTGTGACCGTGGTAAATCTTGCTATCACAAATGCCCCACTCGTCGCCCTCTGGCGGCGCTAAACCAAAGCTGTTTTGGTTCATCGGCTCAGTCGGGATAGTCAGCGCATCATCACGGTTAAAGATGATGGAGCGGCTTTGATGGTACAGACGCAGCTTAGCCTTGCGATAGGCATCCATATCGCTGTATCTGTCCATATGATCTTCGGTCACGTTCAAGCAGGTCGACGCCACGCAGTTCAAGCTATGGGTGGTTTCGAGCTGGAAGCTCGACAGCTCAAGCACAAAAATATCGGCATTTTCCGTCAGCAGATCGAGCGCCGGAATGCCAATGTTGCCGCCCACGGCCACCGCCATGCCGGCTTCACGCAGCATTTCACCCACTAAGGTGGTAACGGTTGACTTACCATTTGAGCCAGTAATCCCAATCACACAAGGTTTACGGTCGGCAATCTCACGGGCAAATAGCTCTACATCGCCAATGACTTCAATCCCCATATCCAGTGCAGCGCGCACCTCAGGCGTATCAATCGCAATACCTGGGCTGATAATGATTTGCTTTGCTTGCACTAAGTAACGGCAATCAAATCCGCCGGCAATCAGCTGCACCTCAGGGAATGCGCTGGCAAGGGTGTCCGCACCGGGAGGTTGGCGACGACTATCCATCACCAAGGGGGTGATCCCTTTTCCACACAAATAGCGCACTACCGAGAGCCCGGTGGCACCCAAACCTAACACTATGTGTGAATACTGACTTTGCATGAGCGATTACCTTAACTTCAACGTGGCTAAGCCGAGTAACACTAAGAAAATCGAGATAATCCAAAAGCGGACAATCACGCGTGGTTCAGGCCAACCCTTTAACTCATAGTGGTGATGGATAGGCGCCATGCGGAAAATGCGCTGGCCACGTAATTTGTAAGAACCGACCTGCAGGATCACAGACACAGTTTCCATAACAAACACACCGCCCATAATCACTAATAGGATTTCTTGGCGAACCAGAACCGCAATCGCGCCTAAGGCCGCACCTAAAGACAGCGAGCCCACATCGCCCATGAAGACCTGTGCTGGATAAGTGTTAAACCATAAAAAGCCTAGGCCTGCGCCCACAATCGCAGTACAAACGATCACTAGCTCACCCGAACCAGGTAAATGCGGAATGTGCAGGTAATTAGCAAACTGAGCATGGCCAGACAGATACGCAATCAAGGCGAATGCCGCGGCCACCATCACAGTTGGCATAATCGCCAAACCGTCGAGACCATCGGTTAGGTTCACCGCGTTGCTCGACCCCACGATAGTAAAGTAAGCCAACACGATAAACACAGCACCAAGCTGTGGCATCACGTCCTTAAAGAAAGGCACGACTAACTGGGTTTCACCCGGGTTAGACGCTGTGGTGTAGAGGAAGAAAGCAATGATCAACGCCGCTAAGGATTGCAGAATATACTTCCAACGCGCGATCAGTCCCTTAGTATCTTTACGCACGACTTTGCGGTAATCATCAATAAAACCAATCATGCCGAAGCTGCCCAATACAAACAGCATCACCCACACATAACGGCTACCGAGATCGCCCCACAACAGCACACTGATAAAGATGGCGCCTAAAATCATCAGGCCGCCCATAGTCGGCGTACCGCGTTTACTGAAATGCGACTCTGGCCCGTCGTTACGCACGACTTGACCAATCTGCATTAACTGCAAACGCTCAATCAGTTTAGGACCCCACCATAAACTAAACATTAATGCGGTTAACAAGCCTAAAATGGCTCGAAATGTCACATAGGAAAATACGTTAAACCCAGTATGAAAACGGGTTAAATACTCGGCCAGATACACCAGCATCTACACTAACTCCCCACGCCCGAAGGCTACTGTTAGGCCATCCACGACCCGCTCCATTGCGGCACTACGTGAACCTTTAACTAAAACCGTCACCTGTCCCGGCAACTGGTTGATGTGTTTTATGAGTTTTTCTACTAACGTCGCCACGCTGTCATGGTGCTCCGCCCCGAAAGCTTGGCTAGTGTGCTGAGTTAAGGTGCCGGTACAGAACAGAGCGTCAATGCCCTGTTGCTTTGCCAGTTGTCCCAGTTCAGCGTGTAAAAGGGGCGCATTGTCGCCTAATTCGCCCAAATCTCCCAGTACCAAACAGCGATTTTCAGAAATTTCCTTTAACCAAGCGATAGCCGCACCCACTGACACGGGATTGGCGTTATAGCTATCATCGATTAAGCGAACGCGTCCTAATTGAGTGGGTTGCATACGCCCCTTAACAGGGGTCAACTGGCTCAAGCCATCGGCGATTTCCTTCAGGCTTAATCCCAATGCTATACAAACACTTGCCGCAGCCAGCGCGTTGCTGACTTGGTGACGACCCGCGAGGGGCAGAGTCACTTCGCAGGACTCTCCCGCGTAATTGAGGATAAAACGATAGCAACCTTCGCTATTGGCTTTGTGGCCAGTCGCAATCACATCGATTTGACGTTTAGCTGCACCTTCCTGCTGGGAGAAGCTTAATTGCTTATATTGTTTCGCTTTCACCCGCATCACATCGGCAAAGGCATCATCGGCATTGATAATTGCCGTGCCGCCTTGTTGCAGATGGTTGTAGATTTCCGATTTGGCCTGGGCGACACCCGCCTGTGAACCAAAGCCTTCTAAGTGGGCGCTGCCAACGTTATTGACTAACGCTACGTGAGGACGCACCAAACTCGAGGTGTAATCAATCTCACCTTTATGGTTAGCGCCAAGCTCAAACACCCCGTATTTATCCTCGGGCGTTAAGCGCAGCAAGGTGAGTGGCACACCGATTTCATTATTAAAATTACCAGCGGTGTAAAGCACTTGATGCTTCGCCGATAAAATTGTGGCGATCATTTCTTTCACGCTGGTTTTGCCATTGGAGCCAGTTAAGGCCACACAAATGGGATCCACTTGGTCACGTACATAAGCGCCAATCGCGCCCATGGCTTTTTGGCAATCGGCAACAATCAGCTGCGGCACATCGAAGGCCAATTGACGTTCAACCAGCAGTGCAACCGCACCATTTTCAATTGCCGTGGCCGCAAAATCGTGGCCGTCGAAACGCTCGCCCTTTAAGGCGACAAACAGGGTCGCTGGGCCGATTTTACGGCTATCGCTGCTTAATGCTTTGATGGTGACATCGTCACCGACTCGATGCGCACTTAAGTGTTGGCTCAGCGCCTCGAGGGAAATTGGGATCATTGGCTTTGCTCCGATAACTGACGTGCCAGGGCGCGCTCATCATAGTCATGACGCACACCTGCCGCCTCTTGGTAAGTTTCATGGCCTTTGCCCGCAAGCAGAATCACATCCCCAGGTTTAGCCTGTGCCACGACGCGTTTAATCGCAGCCACACGGTCAACCTCGGTCAGCGCACGCTCTGGGTGAGTCAGCCCTTGGATAATATCGGTAATAATTTGGTTAGGATCTTCGCTGCGGGCATTGTCGCTAGTCACCATAATGCGATCGGCGCATTGCTCCGCCGCTTGTCCCATCAGCGGGCGTTTACCCTTATCACGGTCGCCGCCGCAGCCAAACACGCACCACAACTCGCCCGCGCAGTGACGGCGCAGGGCATTCAGCGCCTGCTCAATCGCATCCGGGGTGTGAGCATAATCGACGACTAAGGTGATGTTGTCCGCGGTAGTAAAACGTTCCATGCGGCCAGCCACGGGCACTAAATAAGGCACTTTGGCGGCCAGGGCACGCATATCCATGCCCTGTAAATACAAGGCAGATAAAGCAGCGAGTAAATTCGAGAGGTTAAAGGCGCCTAATAAAGGAGAACGAATGTCGATTTCGCCCTCGGGCCAGACTAATGTTGCCTGCACGCCTTGATCGTTAAATTGGGCATTCTTAGTGTAAAACGCCGCCTCGGGATGCGCTTCAATGCTAAAGCCCCACATCTTCGCGGGGACATTTGCCAGCTCGGATAACCAAGCGGCACCCACGGGATCATCAAGATTCACTAAGCCGTGACGCAGGGCGTCGAAACGAAACAGCATTTGCTTGGCCGCAGCATAGTTTTCCATATCGCCGTGGTAGTCCAAGTGATCACGGGTCAGGTTAG
The DNA here is from genome assembly GCF_023283775.1 of Shewanella seohaensis. Lineage (NCBI taxonomy): Bacteria > Pseudomonadati > Pseudomonadota > Gammaproteobacteria > Alteromonadales > Shewanellaceae > Shewanella > Shewanella seohaensis. The sequence goes on along the minus strand of NZ_JAKILE010000015.1, from coordinate 137,621 downwards.
TGAATACCGCCACATCGAAGGGCACAGCATCAACTCGGCCTTGGACTAAACCATGACTTGAGACTTCCATCGCGCAGGTATTAACGCCTTTGTCTGCAAACTCATGTAGCTGGCGCATCAGGGTAATGGCATCGGCGGTCGTATTGCCGCTATCGACTAACTCGCCCCACAGGCCATTACCGAGCGTGCCCATCACAGCCGCTTTACCCTCAAGCAAGGTCACTAATTGCGCGCACAGTTGGCTAGTCGAGGTTTTACCGTTGGTGCCGGTGATCCCGACAATGCCCATGGACTGACCTTGGACAACGGGATAACGCACTGCGGCGACCGCAGACACTAGCTTCGCTAACTGATAGAAATAAATCTGTACGCCTTGCTCAGTCGCAATAACCTTGCCCTGCTCTTCAATGCTATCCGTATGCACTAACACCGCAGTCGCACCTTGGGCTAAGGCCTTATCGATAAATTGACGACCATCGACCTTATGGCCGGGCAGTGCTAAAAACACATCGCCGCGACGTATTGCGCGGCTATCTAAAGTCAAATCTAAGAAGGTTTGTTCGCCCGCGTAGGGGAACCAAGGCGCTAATAGATCCCTTAACAACATCATTCAGTTCTCCCGGCGAGTCCCGCCAATTGCACCTGTTCTTTATCGGAAATGGGTTCGACATTTAACATTTGCAGTGCGCCTGACATCACCTTAGCGAATGCCGGCCCTGCCACTGAACCACCATAATAGAGATCGCCTTTCGGCTCGTTCACCACGACAACAATCGCGAGTTTGGGATTATTCACCGGCGCGACACCAGCAAATAACGCAACATAATCATCACCATAACCGCCAGCTACCGCCTTACGGCTGGTGCCAGACTTACCCGCAACGGGGTAGCCATCGATATGCGCAAGCGTACCTGTACCACCTTTTTCGGTCACACCCACCATCATTTGCAGCACATCGTGAGCAACCTCTTGTGAGATCACGCGCTCACCTTCGGGCGGCTTTTTCAGTTTTAAAATCGATACCGGATATAAAGTGCCGCCATTGCCTAAAGTGGCGTACATCCGCGCCAGTTGTAGCGTGGTCGCCGTTAGGCCGTAGCCGAAAGATAAAGTGGCGCGCTCAAAATCAGACCAACGGTGGCGATCTTGGATCAAACCGGCGCTTTCACCCGTGAGGTTAATCCCCGAGAAGCTGCCTAAACCCATAGATTGATAAGTGCCTAATAACTGCTGCACTGGAATAGACAAGGCGAGTTTACTGATCCCCACGTTACTGGATTTCGCCAGAATACGTGCCAGCGTCATGTCGCCGTAGTTAGTTGCGTCACGTACTTGGCGGCCGCCTAAACGCATCCAGCCCGGAGACGTTGGGATCACATCGGTAGACTTGACCGTGCCCGCTTCTAACGCCGCAGCAACCACAAAAGGTTTAATGGTCGAGCCGGGTTCAAAAGTGTCCGTCATCGCGCGGTTACGCATTCTGAAGGTTTGCAGGTTGTCGCGCGAGTTGGGGTTATAGGATGGCGTATTCACCATGGCTAAGACTTCGCCAGTATGAATATCGAGCACCACGATCGAGCCAGAGGTCGCTTGGTTCATCTCAGTCGTGCGCTTTAATTCGCGGTAGGCAAGTTGTTGAATACGTTGGTCGATACTCAAGACTAGATCGTTTGGACTCTCGCCCTCCTGAACGATATCGAGGCGCTCAACCACATGCCCATCGCGGGATTTACGCACTTTTTGTTTAGACGGTGTACCAGTAAGCCAACTGTTGTAAGCGTTTTCGACCCCTTCAATACCGACATCGTCGATATTGGTAATGCCGATAAGCTGGGCGGTGATCTCACCACCAGGATAGTAACGGCGTGACTCGGACTTTAAAAACACCCCAGGCAATTTAAGCTGAGTGATATAGTCTGCCACCGCAGGCGTGACTTGACGTTTAAGGTAGGTAAAACGTTTGGTTGGATTACTGCGCACCTTGTCGAGCACATCTTCCACGGGTTCGTGCAATACGTCCGCCAATGCTTGCCAGCGGCGCATATCAGTAAAACCATTATTATCATTGACTTGTTTAGGATCGGCCCACACCGCACGCACCGGCACACTCACCGCCAGCATATCGCCGTTACGGTCGGTGATTAAGCCACGCTGCACCTCACGACTTGTGGTACGTAATGTACGCATGTCGCTCTCATGGCGCAGCTTATCGGGCTCGATAATTTGGATATAAGCAGCACGACCCACAAGGCTCGAAAACATCGCAAATACAAAGCCAACCACGACGTATAAACGCCAGTGGATCAATTGTGGCTTTTGCTTTTTGCTGGCCTGTTTGGTTTTTGCTTGCCTAGTCATATCTTCCCTATGTTCACGGCACCTTTACCACAACTTCTTCGCTGGGTAAGGGTCGACTCATGTTGAGATCCTTTGATGCAATCCGCGTGATCCGGCTGTGCTCGGTCTGGGATTGCTCTTCCAATAATAAATTGCGCCACTCGATATCTAATCTGTCACGCTCCTGCAGCAGCTGATCCCATTGGGTGGTGAGCTTACGGCTCACATGGCTGGTATAGACCACAGCCACAGCATTACTGAGCACGAGCAGTGCGAGTAACAAGATCCATTTGTGTTGCCACAGGTCGTTTAATACTATCCGTGGCAGATTTAATGAGGGCTTACTCACTTTGTTTGCCCTCTAGTAATCTAATCGCTCGGCAATGCGTAACACTGAGCTACGCGCTCTGGCATTGCGTTCAATTTCCTCATCGGAAGGCATAATCGCCTTACCAATGGCGCGCAATTTACGCGACTTGTTAATTTGATCTTCGGTGATTGGCAGACCGTGGGGCACGCTCTCACCTTGGCTATGGCGACGAATAAAACGTTTTACGATGCGATCTTCCAGTGAATGGAAGCTGATAATCGATAAACGTCCCTGTGGCGCCAGTACGGTTAATGCACCTTCAAGCGCTTGATCAATTTGATCTAATTCACTGTTGATATAGATACGGATCGCCTGAAACACCCGAGTAGCAGGGTGTTTGTTGCGCTCTTTATTTTTAGTGATCCGCGCAATTAAATCGGCTAAATCTTTGGTGCGTAAAAACGGGGTTTTATCACGGTCAGCCGCAATACAACGGGCAATATGGCGCGCGTTTTTCTCTTCACCATAGGTTTTGAATACCCACGCCATGTCTTCAATTTCGGCGCGCGCTAACCACTGAGCCGCCGTTTCGCCTTGGCTATTGTCCATGCGCATATCGAGCGGACCATCGCGCAGGAAACTAAAGCCACGTTCGGCATCATCGAGCTGCGGAGAAGACACGCCTAAGTCGAGTAACACACCATCAATCTTGCCAACCAGACCAAGCTCTTCGACGTAATCTGCTAACTGGCCAAAACCGCCATGTACAATTTGAAAACGGGGATCATCGGCGAATTGTTTAGCCGCTTCAATGGCTTGAGGGTCACGATCGATCGCAATCAGACGTCCATTTTCACCCAATTTTTGCAGTACTTGTCTTGAATGACCACCGCGGCCGAACGTGCCATCGATATAGATGCCATCGTCTTTGATGTTCAAACCGCCTACCGTTTCTTCGAGCAGAACGGATAAATGGGCAAATTCTTGACTCATTACTCTCTTCTTATTTAGTTATGCGACTCGTTAGAGTGAAAAATCCGCCAGACGCTCGTTATTCGCGAGCTCCTCGCTTCGAATCGTTTCCTGACACTCATCAATTTGCTGCAGCCAAGCTTGCTCGTCCCACAGCTCAAACTTGTTTAACTGTCCCACCAGCATGATGCGCTTATCTAAATTGGCGTATTGCCTTAGCGGCGGTGGCAGTAATATGCGCCCGTTGCCATCGAGTTCTACCTCATGGGCATAACCCAGCAACATGCGCTTAAGGGACCGTTGGGTTTTGTCGGTATCTGAAAGCTTGAGTAACTTAGCTTCGATCAATTCCCACTCGTGGAGGGGATAAAGGAGTAAACACGCAGATTGAATATCGACTGTGATGACGATGCGGCCTTGGTGCTCTAGCTGCAAAGGTTCGCGGTATCGCACTGGAATAGCGATCCGTCCCTTTGTATCTAAGTTGATAGCACTGGCTCCACGAAACACGCTAATTCATCCTATCCTTTGATTTTTGATCCACAAATATCCACTATTTCCCACAAATGCTAAGTTTAGGGATAGTAGACAAGCATTGTCAAGGGATGGGATCCTTTTATAAAGCCAGTCGGCAAGCGGGTTAGCAGCATGTTGAGCCCATCACTTAGCGACAAAGTTTTGACAAAAAGATCAGCTGAAAATCGGCTAAACGGCGAAAACCACGGGAATATAAAGCGAACAAAAAAGCAGCAGCCTTTTGCTTTCAGGGAGTTGCAATGAAATATTTGCCATAGGGTTTCTGTAAATATGGGATTTTCCCGAGTGAAAAATCACACTGGACTCACAAGGGGCAACAAAATAGACTCATTTTTTACATTCGCATTGGCTTATAGAGCGTCAATTTCCAGCATAAATCGCTGAAATTTTATTTTCAGTTGCGGATTTATTCTGCAATTTAGGGATGCCTTTATTTCACGATTGCGAGGAAGATCAAAACTCCCGCGGGACTAACTCAAAGAATAACGCTATGAAAGCTACTCAAATCCGAACCTGGCACAAGTGGTTTGCGCTGCTTACCGCGATTCAATTGCTGCTTTGGTTAGCCACCGGCGCTTATATGGTGTGGATGGATATCGAATTTATTCGCGGTAAGCCACTGGTAAACAAAGCAAACACGGCTATGTATCAAGTAGATGCTCCCGCCTTCAGCTTTACTGACTTTATCAAAGCACATCCCGACGCAACGGATATCAGTTTGTACGCGAATCAAGGCAGACTCTACTATCGCGCTAATGTCGCGGGAAAATTGCAGCGCTTTAGCAGTGAGACGGGTAAAGTATTACCGCTGCTCGATAAACAACAGGCGCTCGACGCCGCACAGCGAGTCTATACGGGTCAGGCTAAATTTATCGGCTCGACATTCATTGAGCAGAACGCTCCGAGTGAAATCCCTGCTCGCGCACTCCCCGTTTGGCAACTGGCGTTAGACGATGCCATGCATTCGACGCTTTATGTTTCAGCAATAACCGGACAGCTCGTCACAGTCCGCCATGATTATTGGCGACTCTTCGATGTGATGTGGATGCTGCACATCATGGACTACGAGACCCGAGAGAATGTAAATAATCCTTTACTCACACTGATGAGCTGTCTCACCTTGTTGACGGCACTCTTTGGTATCACATTGACTTATATCAGTTTTAGAGCCAAACATCGTGAGGAGCGAGTATGAGCCTCCCGACACTTCGCCATACCTGCACCAATGTCACCAAACATCCCATTAGCCTAGTATTGCAAACCGTACATAAGTGGCTGGGACTTATCGTTGGCCTGCAATTATTAATTTGGGTCGTGACAGGACTCGCCTTTAACCTGATTGACGAGCAATTTCTGGATGCAAACCCATATCGCACCACGCATAAAACCGCGAGTCCCACCACTGCACTCGCCCCCACTGCTAGTCTGCAGCAACAATATCAAGCAGAAGGCATTATCGAACTTAAGCTAACCTCAGTGCTCGAACGCGGCGTATATGCGCTCACCACAACTCAACAAACTCGCTGGTTTTGGGCGGACTCACTCCAACCGCTATCCTTGAGTGATGCCGAGATACTCGCTATTGCCAAACAGAGTTACTCAGGCTCAGGTGAACTCAGCGCACCGCAAATCCTCACCCACGAAACGCCATTCGACGCCAGTGGCCCAATTGCTATGCTGACAGCCGCGGACGAAGTTGGAACGCGGATTTATATCGATACCGCTTCGGGGGCGGTTCTGGCCCACCAAAATCGCCAATCGGATCTCAAGGATCTGCTCTTTATGCTGCATTTTATGGATTACGCTCCCCATAATGGCATTGGTTTTAATCACTTATTGGTACAAGTTGTCAGCATTGCCGCGCTGTTGTTAGGTCTTTCGGGGATTTACATCCTTGGGCATAAATTCCATCAAGGTCAGTTATCGCTGCCGTTCTTGAGGCGCAAAACCGCCATAGGAAAACTGACGCTTTTTACTCAAGACGCTCAGCTTCTTACCGAATTGTCTGACCTTAGTGGCAGCTATTTAGAAAGCATTAATCGAGAGAGCGAAAGATTAAGAACCCAATGCGGTGGTGGCGGACGCTGCGGCCTGTGTAAACTCAGGTTTGTCGAGCAGGCGCCCAGCCCCAATGATTATGATCTGGATAAACTCACCGCCGCTGAGCTAGCACAAGGTATTCGCCTAAGCTGCCAACACGAGGCGCATCCTAGCAAACTGGAGTTAGTCACCAAAGCCCAGCACAGATATTGGCCACAGTCCAAGCACTAGAGAGTGTCGCGCACAGGCTTAAATCGGCGTATAGTCTAAATATTAAGCAGTTCCCGCCGATAAAAGGTTAAGTGGTCATAAACCAAGGAGGCGCTATGAGTGGATTGGACAGTCTTTACGCTATGCTGGCACAGCCAGTAAAACCCGTATTAACCCCCAAACGGGTCGTCGATCAGGTGAGCGGTGCGACTGCTAATGCGCCCGATAGCCATGAAACCCCGCAGTCACAATTGCCCCCAACGCTAGATGTTAAAGTCAGGGAAAGGCGCAAAAACGACAACGCCAGTCGTAATAAAAAGCGCCGCGCATCGGACAAACAGCAAGATTTAAAAGAAGGTGTGGTGCTCGAAGTCACTGACGATACCGCTGACACAGCACAATCGTCCAGCAAGCACATCATCGACATCGAAGTTTAACTTACTGCGATTAAATGAATAAGGCGCAACCTCAGGGTGCGCCTTATGTGTTTCAAACCTAAAAGAAACTAAGAACGGGTTCTAGCCACCGCATCTTGCCAGCCCGCATATAACAACTCCCTTTGACTCGCATCAATATTCGGTTTGAAGTGTTTATCGATACAGGCCTTATGCTCAAGTTCGGTCACTGAGGTCCAAAAACCAACCGCAAGACCTGCTAAAAAGGCTGCGCCAAGCGCAGTGGTCTCACACACGCTCGGCCTTAGGACTTCAACGTCGGTGATATCCGCTTGAAATTGCATGAGGAAGTCATTAGCAACCGCGCCGCCATCGACCTTAAGGGATTTAAGCCGCTCACCACTGTCCTTAATCATGGCATCGAGCAAATCCTTACTCTGGTAGGCAATCGACTCCAACGCCGCGCGGATAATATGATTACGGTTGGCGCCACGCGTTAACCCAAACAGTGCGCCACGGGCATTAGGATCCCAATAGGGAGCGCCAAGTCCGACAAAGGCTGGCACTAAATACACGCCATTGGTATCCGCAACTTTAGAGGCAAAATATTCGGTATCGCTGGCATCGCGAATCAATCCCAGCTCATCCCGCAACCATTGAATCGTCGCGCCGCCCATAAATACAGATCCTTCGAGGGCGTAGTTCACTTCACCTTGGGCGCCTACCGCTACTGTGGTTAATAATCCATGGGATGAACGTACGGCTTTATTGCCTGTATTCATTAATAAAAAGCAGCCAGTGCCATAAGTGTTTTTGGCCATTCCCGGCTCAACACAAAGCTGACCAAAGAGCGCCGCCTGTTGATCGCCCGCGATCCCCGCGAGTGGAATTTCACTGCCCTCACCAGCAATACGGGTTGTACCATAGACACTGCAGGAAGGTTTCACCTCGGGCAACATGGCCGCAGGAATATCGAGCGCCTCGAGCAGTGTTGTGTCCCAACTTAGGCTGTGAATATTAAACAGCAGCGTGCGGGCGGCATTGGTGGGATCGGTCACATGCACTTTGCCTTCGGTGAGTTTCCACAGCAACCAAGTATCGACCGTGCCGAATAAGAGTTCGCCTCGTTTGGCCTTCGCGCGCGCATCCGGCACATTATCGAGGATCCATTTGATCTTAGTGCCTGAAAAATAAGGGTCGAGCAGGAGTCCCGTATTCTCCCGCACATAATCTTCTAAGCCTTGCGCCTTGAGTTGCTCACAGATTTCTGAGCTACGGCGACACTGCCACACAATGGCATTGTAGACGGGCTTGCCTGTGGCCTTTTCCCAGATAATGGTGGTTTCGCGCTGATTGGTGATACCAATGGCCGCCACTTCATCGCTGTGAATACCCGCTCTGGCGAGGGATTCGATTAACACCGAACTTTGGCTCGCCCAGATCTCCATTGGATCATGCTCCACCCAGCCGGGGTTTGGATAAAGCTGGGTAAACTCCCGCTGTGACACACTGACAATATTGGCATCGTGGTCAAACACAATCGCCCGTGAGCTGGTTGTGCCTTGGTCTAAAGCCACTACATATTTTTTCTGCACACGCCTATCCTATTTACCCTGCACCCAATTGATATGGCGCAGAACATAATGCTCCATTGATTATGCTCTGAATATATTCCCAATTGGCCGCCATGACCAGCCAACATCGGGCAAATGCGTATCAGGCCACGTGCTGTTAGGCACAAAAAAGCCCTGAAGATTCAGGGCTTTTTCATCGAGCTGGATGCTTACATCTTGTAGCTCATTTGGATACCGGCTAACCAAACATCACCGCTCGCTTCACCGTTGAAGCTTACTGTGGCGAGGTTTAGCAGATTTTGCTGCTCGTTGATTGGCGCATCACCAGTAGCACGGATATAGGTCAGTGCGAAATCAACATTCAGGTTTTTAGTCGCCTGATAACCAGCACCGACAGAGAACCACAGACGGTCTGAGTCAGGGATAGTCGTGGTACGCCACTCATCGGCTGCAGCCGTTTTGTCTAAGGCCACACCCGCACGCACTAACCATTCATTGTTCACTTGGTAGGTCGTACCTAAGGCAAAGCGCCAGTTATCTTCAAAGTTTTCTTCTTTCACTAAGTCAGATTCTAAGCCGCCCTTTGGTTTAACTTCACCAGGGAAGTAAGCCACTAACTGATCGAATACGCTCCAATCGGTCCAGTTAACGCTGGCATGCATTGCCCAATTATCCGTTAATTGGTGATAAGACGACAGCTCGGCAAACGCAGGCAGTTCAAGTGGAATATAACCTTCAATCGACAGATTTTGGCCACCATCGTAAATCACACCAGAAGCGTGACCATCTAACTCAAACTTAACGCCGCTGTGATAGGCTAAACCCACGCGGTTGGCTGGGTTGATTTGCCAGCTAGTCCCGAGTTGCCAACCGTAGCCAATGTCGTCGCCCTTCATGCTTTTCAGCTCAGTGCCACCCGGCGGTAACATTGCAGATACTTGTGCAGGTAAACTGGGTTTGATGCTATCTACCCAGCCAGGTAAAGAAGCACCGATTTCACCTTCACCATAAACGATACGTACACCACCACCAACGCTGACAGCATCATTCACGCGGTAAGCGATGTTAGGGTTGAACTCAACTGTAGTAACGGCAGTTTTATTACCAAAAATCGCCGCGGCGTGAGTTTTAGGTAACTCGGTTGACAGACCATAGTTAGAGTTAACGGCCAGACCCCAAGTCCATTGGTCATTTAACTGATTGGAATAGTAGAAGTTAGGCACTAATGCATCATCAGCCACATCGATGGCATCGCCGTTCATCACGATTGGATTTGGGCCAAGTAATGGCGAGCTTAGGCTCACATCACCTTTAACATCCACGTTAGGCATAACATAGATACCACCAGCAGACAGCTGACGACCTTCTAAATAGGTCAGCATCGCTGGGTTGCGCCCCTGAACTGAAGCGTTATCGGCAATTGCGGCTTCACCGGCGAAGGCGCGGCCTAAGCCAGTCGCTGAGTATTCGGCCAGTTGGAAACCCGCTGCATGGACTTGAGTCGTTGTGCTTAATAAGGCTGTAGTCACAGCCAAAGTCAGAAGACGTTTTTGCATTGTTATTCTCAGAAAATATTATTGTTATCTGTGCCAGTAACTTGGTCACAATGGCGTTCACACAAAATAGAGCAAACACTCCAGATTGAATGCAGGGGAGTTTACCGATGCAGAAGATGTTTGCAACAAGCGGGAATAAAACAGATAAAAAAACTAGTTATTAAAAGACATTCAATATTTTTAGTGAGACAAATCACTTTTAAAACAAGAAAATCCAGCAAAAATCTAGCAAACTATTTGCTGAGCATATTTTAATGCAGATAATAAAAACTGAAAAATAAATTTAAAAACAAATAATTAATGTCAAAATACACTATAAACACTTGTAAGCCATTTTAATCATTAAAATTCAGCATAAATCACTATGATTTATTTTGATTGCGACACAAGGAATGCCAGCCTTACTTTAATCCAATAAATACAATACATTATTGTTAGGCAATTAAACGTGGATAACAAAAACGCCTAGTTTTCGAACTAGGCGTTTAAGATTAACTTACGTTAAGGTACAAGTGTTCGCCGAATGCTTAGCGGCGCCAGCTAGGAATGTTTGCTTCGTACTCACCTATCTGCGTCCCGTGGGACAAGGTCAATCCAATGGCATCTAAGCCATTCAGCAATTTATGTCGCGCCGACTCGGCCAGTGTAAAATTAAACTCAGCTCCCGAAGGCGATGTCACCTTGCAAGTCGTTAAGTCCACAGTGATTTGTGCGCCTTCTTCGCTCGCCACCTCATCCATTAACTGACGCACTTCGTTCGCACTTAACTTCACCGGCAACAAACCGTTGTTGATGGAGTTTCCATAAAAAATATCGGCAAAGCTCGGGGCAATAATGGCGCGCAGGCCAAAATCCGCCAGTGCCCATGGTGCATGCTCACGGCTAGAGCCACAGCCGAAGTTTTCCTGTGCCAGCAGAATCGACGCACCGCTGTAGCGAGGTTTGTTTAGAGTGAAATCAGGATTAGGCACATCCCCGGCATCATCGAGATAACGCCAGTCGTGGAATAAGTGCACACCGAATCCATCCCGCGTCACCTTAGATAAAAATTGCTTTGGGATAATTTGATCGGTATCGATATTGGCGCTGTCGATCATGACCGCAAGCCCGGTATGGCTAGTAAAAGGTTGCATTAACTTCTCCTCTTGGGATTACGGTTAGTAAGGTTTACGGATATCGACAAAATGCCCTGCAATTGCCGCCGCAGCCGCCATCGCTGGACTCACCAAATGGGTGCGACTACCACGACCTTGGCGCCCTTCGAAGTTACGGTTACTGGTCGAGGCGCAGCGATCGCCCGCTTCTAACCTGTCATCGTTCATCGCCAAACACATAGAACAGCCCGGTAAACGCCATTCAAATCCGGCCTCGATAAAAATTTTATCTAAACCTTCTGCCTCGGCCTGCGCCTTCACTTGGCCAGAGCCAGGTACTACGATTGCCGTAACACCCGACGCCACTTTACGCCCTTTGGCCTGTTTCGCCGCGCTGCGTAAATCTTCAATCCGCGAGTTAGTGCAAGAACCAATAAAGACTTTATTAATCGCGACGTCTGTCATCGGCGTGCCTGCGGTCAAGCCGATATAATCCAGCGCTTTTTCCATGCTGGCGCGAATCGTTGGATTTGCCTCATCGGCAGGATTAGGCACAGGCGCATCGATGGCAACCACTTGTCCGGGGTTGGTGCCCCAAGTCAATTGTGGCGCGATATCGGCCGCATCCAACACGACGGTGGCATCAAACTCAGCGCCAACATCGGTTTTCAGCGCCTTCCAGGCGGCGACGGCCTCTGCCCAATCTTCGCCCTTTGGTGCAAACTCACGACCTTCTAGGTAATCGAAAGTGGTTTGATCCGGCGCAACCATGCCCGCCTTAGCGCCCATTTCAATCGCCATATTGCAGACAGTCATGCGCCCTTCCATCGACAGCGCTTCAATGGCCTCACCACAAAACTCAACTACATAGCCAGTACCGCCATCCATACCAATCTTACCGATAATCGCCAGTACGATATCTTTCGCGGTGACGCCATCGGTGACCTGACCACGAACTTCGATTTTCATGGTCTTGGCTTTTAATTGGCGCAGGGTTTGCGTCGCCAGTACATGTTCCACCTCGGAAGTGCCGATACCGAAAGCCAAGGCGCCAAAGGCACCGTGAGTCGCCGTATGGGAATCACCGCACACAATGACAGTGCCGGGTAAGGTAATGCCAAGCTCAGGCCCCATCACATGCACAATCCCTTGATTAGGATGGTGAATGTCATATAAGCGCACGCCGAAGTCTTTACAGTTTTGTGCCAAGGTCTCGACCTGAGTGCGTGCCATCGGGCTTAAGGCATCGAGACTGGCACTGCGTGTTGACGTGTTGTGATCCATGGTCGCGAAGGTTTTTTCTGGGGCGCGTAACTTACGTCCCGCCACTTTTAAGCCACTAAAGGCTTGAGGCGATGTCACTTCATGAACCAAATGTCTGTCGACATAAATGATCGGCGCTTCGCCCTCTGGGGTGGCCACAACGTGGGCATCCCACACTTTTTGATACAGGGTTTTCGGAGCGATTGATGTTGAAGGAGTCGTCATTACACACCTGCCTTAACTGCATCGGCGATAAAGTCGCCCATTTCGACTGTCGATTTGGCCTTATGGCGTTGGTCGCTACTTAATAGCTCACCGGTTAAATAGCCAGAATTCAGCGCTTTACTTACTGCACGTTCGATCGCGCTTGCCGCCTCTTCTTGCTTTAAGCTGTGGCGCAGCATCAGTGCCGCCGACAGAATTTGTGCAATCGGGTTAGCGATGCCCTTACCCGCGATATCCGGCGCGCTGCCACCAGCGGGTTCAAACAAACCAAAGCCAGTGCTATTCATGCTCGCCGAAGACAACAAGCCCATGGAGCCGGTCAACATGGCGATTTCGTCCGATAGAATGTCGCCAAACAAGTTAGAGCACAGCATGACGTCAAACTCATCGGGGCGGCGCAGCAACTGCATAGTCGCGTTGTCGATATAGATGTGTTCCAGTTCAACATCGGGGAAGTCCACCGCCACTTCTTCTACCACTTGGCGCCACAGTACTGAGCAAGCTAAGACGTTTGCCTTGTCGACCGAAGTGACTTTTTTACGGCGGCCGCGGGCGGCTTCAAAGGCTATGCGGGCGATACGGGCAATCTCACGGCGGCTATAACGCATGGTATCGAAGGCTTCTTCGCTCTCACCTTCACCTTGGCGCCCCTTAGGTTTACCAAAGTAGATCCCACCCGTTAACTCACGCACGCAGAGAACATCGAAGCCTCTAGCGGAAATATCGCTGCGCAGCGGTGACATATGTTCTAAACCATTATGCAATTTAGCTGGGCGCAGGTTACAAAACAGTTCGAAGTGACCCCGTAGCGGCAACAGAGCACCACGCTCGGGCTGTTCATTGGGCGGCAGTTTCTCCCATTTAGGGCCACCGACAGAGCCGAACAGAATGGCATCGGCCGCCTCGCAGCCCTTCAGTGTTGCCTCAGGCAATGGACAACCATGATTGTCGATGGCGATACCGCCGACATCATATTCAGTGTATTCAATATTAAGACCAAAACGTGCCTCAACCGCCTTTAACACCTTACGCGCCTCGGCCATCACTTCTGGCCCAATACCATCCCCGGCTAATACTGCAATTTGATAACTCATACGCCCGCTCACTCCTTCAATGTGAAAACTTTATGCTCGATATCGCTTGGGCTATACGCCGCCCAGCTCTCTGTTTTTATGCATATTCTGTTTGTAATCTGCGACCTTATCGGCGCGGCATGTGAGGTTCATCACGTGCACTAACGCACGGGCTGATGCCTCAACCACGTCGGTCGCTAACCCGACACCGTGGAAATTTTGCTCATGGTAAACCGCGGTAATGTCGACTTGACCCAAGGCATTTTGTCCCTCGCCCTTGGCGCCCAATTTATAGCTGATGATATCGATACGACGGTCCGTCGCACGGGCAATGGCGTTATAGGCGGCATCGACGGGACCATTACCAGTCGCGGCTTCGGTTTTAATTTCACCGCCGACATCGATGCGCACTGTTGCCGTGGCAACGCCTTCGGTGGAGTCGGACTGCACCACTAACTGCTGTAATTGATAGAAGTTATCTTCCGCCGCTTGTGCTTCCATAAAGGCTAAGGCTTCTAAGTCGTAATCGAAGACTTGGCCCTTTTTATCGGCCAAATGTAAAAACTGTTCGTACAGGGCGTCCAGATTGTAATCCTGCTCACTGTAGCCCATTTCCTCCATGCGATGCTTAATCACATGGCGGCCGGAGCGCGAGGTCATATTCAGGTTGTTACGGTTTAGGCCGATACTCTCTGGCGTCATGATTTCATAGGTATTTTGCGCCTTTAACATGCCATCTTGGTGAATACCCGAAGAGTGAGTAAAGGCATTGGCGCCCACAATCGCCTTATTCGACTGAATCGGCATATTGCACAACTGGCTGACTAGATTCGACGTGCGGTGGATCTCCTTAGCATTGATCCCAGTTTCAACTCCCAGCAGATTCTTACGCGTCGCTAAGATCATCGCGATTTCTTCGAGGGAGCAGTTACCCGCACGCTCACCAATACCGTTCATGGTACATTCGATTTGGCGAGCGCCATGCTGCACGGCAGTAATCGAATTGGCTACCGACATGCCTAAGTCATCGTGGCAGTGAACCGAAATAATGGCTTGGTCGATATTCGGTACGCGATTAAACAGGGTTTGAATAATGCCCCCAAACTCGCTTGGCACTGTGTAACCCACAGTATCTGGGATATTGATGGTGCGAGCCCCCGCATGAATCGCCGCTTCCACCATACGGCATAGGTTATCGATTGGCGTGCGTCCCGCATCTTCGCAGGAAAACTCCACATCATCAGTAAACCTACGGGCATATTTCACCGCGCCCACCGCCATCTCCAACACTTGCTCGAATGAGCGCTTTAACTTGCTCTCCACATGGATGGTGGATGTGGAGATAAAGGTATGAATACGGAACTGTTCGGCAACGGACAATGCCTGCGCGGCGGCATCGATATCCTTTTCCAAGGCGCGGGATAAGGCGCACACACGGCTATTTTTGATGGTACGGGCAATGGTCTGTACCGACTCAAAATCACCGGGTGACGACACAGGGAACCCCACTTCCATCACATCCACACCGAGACGTTCTAACGCCATGGCAATCTGTAACTTTTCTTTGACCGACAGGCTTGCCGCTAACGCCTGCTCGCCATCACGTAAGGTGGTATCAAATATAATTACTCTGTTAGACATCTCGTTTCTCCATGGAACGTCACCGTTCATTATTTAACTTTTGCCGTATTCAGATACAAAAAAACCCCGCAACATTGGTGCGGGGTTTGTGAATGCTTTGCCTATCTATCGAGCGAGCAACACTAAGACCTCCGCGTTTGTGGCGCGAGAGAGAGAAGGAGGAGGTCGAGTTTGCTGCTAATTCTATTCATTTAAATTAAATATTTATTCTATTGGCTCAAAATGAGGACGGTTAATATTTAACTCGCTTGCCTAAGTGTGTCAACCCCAATTTTTTTCATGTTCTACGAGTTATTTGCTGCAAAATAGCAAAACAGGGGGATTAACCGTCACACTTAACCCGATTAATCCCTTGTTGGTAGAGAAAAATCTACAAAATGCGACAACTCAAAATTTAAACAAAAAAATCATTTTTTATGCAAAAAAACCTTGATACACGTTATAATCCTCGCCCGCGGTTACGGATAGTTGAATCAATTTAGGGTATGGAGCAAAAAATGGATTTTCGTGTCTTAGCGCTAAGCCTGTTGTTATGGCTTTGCCCTTTATGGGTCAGTGCTAACGACCAGTTAGATTTGGATGCGCTCACTGAGCAAGTTTACCAGTATCCCACTAAGGCATTTGCGCAAATCACCGCTTTAGAAAAACTGCAAGAAACTGATAAATATAATGATATTAATAGACTCCGCCTTAGCATGCTCAAATGCCAAAGTTTGTTGCAACTAGGGGAAAATGAAGCCGCAATCAACCTTGCCCAGCTCGGCGAGGCCAGTGCTAAACAGCTAAAACTCGATCAGGCACGCCCCTATTTTCTGAATTGTCAGGCAGATGCCAATCTGAACTACGACAACATTCAAGAAGCCTTACCCCTACTCGACTCAGCTATTACCCTGGCCAGACGTTATCAGCAACCCCAAGCACTCATCGATGCACTCAGGCTCAGGGGCCAACTCGATACCAATACGGATAACTTTTCCTCCGCCATCGAAGATCTACGTATCGCTATTGACATCTATCCCGATATCAATTCGCAAACACAAAATTGGGTGTGGCCGCCACAGGCCTATATCTATGCTGCTATGGGGAACTTGCTCCATGCTACCAACGATTTTCCACAAGCCATGTATTACACTAGGCTGGCATTAAAAAGCGAAGATGCTAAAGGAAAAGTACGGCATGTACTGCTGCGCAACGCCGCTCGTATCGCGTTGGATAATGGCGAACGCGATTACAGCGACCAATTAGAAAAACAAGCCAAAACTCTGCTGCCAGAAATAGGTTCGCCACTCGAACTCGCGTATAGCTATGCCATTTTGGCATCGATCGCCCTCGATAAAGGGAAAATCGACACGGCCGAAGAATATATCTCGATTGCGATGAATACCTTTAAGCAACAAAACCAGCGGGTCGCTATGATGCGCTCGACCCGTTTGTTAGCTCAGGTTCGCTTTGCTCAGCATAGAGATGACGCCGCACTGACACTGATGGATTCCGCTATCGAACAAGCAGAAGCACTAAGACAATACTCTGATCTCAAATGGTTTTATGGCATTTTAAGCGATTATTACCAAACTCACGGCAACTACAAACTCGCCTATGAGTTTGTCCAAAAGCGTTTCGATGCCGCGGAGCAGGCCAACGAGTCGATGAATAACACTCGGATTTTGCAGTTCAAAGCCAGGTTAAATCAGCAAGGTTTACAGCAACTCAACGACGATGAACAACAACACCATAATGTCTCATTGTTGAGTGAACTCAATGTCGACTGGGCCTACAGCACACTATTTTTAGTCGCTATGGGGCTTCTCGGGGGCGCGATCTGGTATTTCATCGATAAACAAAATAACCGCGCGCCAGCGTCCGATACGACCTCCCCTGATCTTCCTCCACTGGAGCAACTTGAGCTGACACTGCACAGTGCCAAACAAGGGGCTTATCCGCTGTCATTATTGCTGTTTAATGCCAGTCAAATACGCCAAGTCGACCTGCCCCCCTTACTAGATAAGCTGCAAGACAAGCTACGTGAGCAGGACACACTGCTGCGTTATTCGATAGATGACATCGTTATTGTGCTGCCCTATACCTCTGCAGTCGGCGCACAGAAGGTCGTTAGCCAGATAACGCCGACCATCCAAATGTGGCAGGGTACGCACAAGGTGAACATTGGAATTGCGGTGATGCAGCAGTTTGATACTTTGGATTCTCTGGTGAAACGCGCCAGCATTAACCAGTTAGGCAAACTCAAGGTGAGTGATCCGCAAAGCGATTATTCCCCCGCTAAATAAGCGGCTATCTCATCGAGGAAATCGTCGCCAAATCGGCTGAGTTTGCGCTCACCGACCCCGTTAACGGCCAGCATCTCACCGGGACTGGTAGGCATCATGGCCGCCATTTCCGCTAAGGTCGCATCGTTAAACACCAAATAAGGCGGTACGTCCTGCTCCTCGGCAATCGTGCGACGTAGGGCTTTTAGCCTCGCAAACAGTTTGCGGTCGTAATTCAGCGGCGCCCGCGACTGAGTGACTTTGCGCTTAATGTTCGTCAGTTGAATGCGCGGCTCTGCCAACATTAGCGCCACCTCGCCCTTAAGGATCGGTCTTGCCGAAGGATTTAAGGTGATGGATGAGCCCCGAGTAATATCTTGGCTCGCCAGCCCCAAATGGATGAGCTGACGAATAACACTCAACCAATATTCATGGCTTTTGTCTTTGCCTATCCCCCAAGTGCTGAGTTTATCGTGCCCTCGGTCGACAATTGCGGCGCCCTTGGAGCCACGCAATACTTCAATCAAGTGATTGATACCAAAGCGTTGCCCGAGCCGATAAATGCAAGAAAGCACCTTCTGCGCATCCTCGGTGCCGTTATAACGTTTAGGTGGGTCGAGACAAATATCGCAGTTGCCGCAGGGCTCTAACGCGCTTTCATCGAAGTAATGCAGCAACACTTGACGGCGACAGGTTTGCGCCTCAGCAAATGCAGCCATGGTATTGAGTTTATGGAAATCCACCTGCTGCTGCGGCCCAGGCTCAGACTGTTCGATAAGATGGCGCACCCGACCAATATCGGCGGGGTCGAACAGCATAAAGGCTTCGGCCTCGAGTCCATCGCGGCCCGCTCGGCCGGTTTCTTGGTAATAGGCTTCGATGCTCTTAGGGATATCGTAATGCACCACAAAGCGCACGTTGGATTTGTTAATCCCCATGCCAAAGGCAACAGTAGCAACGACAATATCAATTTGATCTTTAAGGAAGCTATCCTGCACTTCACCGCGCTCTTGTGGCGTCATGCCCGCATGGTATGCCTTAGCATGAAACCCTTGCAGGGTGAGTCTTTCTGCCACCTCATCCACACGGCGTCGACTGCTGCAGTAGACAATGCCACTACTGCCATTTTGCTGCAGTAAAAACTGTCGTAATTGATTGGCGGCATTGAGTTTTTCGGCAACCGTATAGCGAATATTGGGTCGATCGAAACTCGATAATAATTTAAAAGGATTAATCCCTAGGCGCTCGCAAATATTTTGCCGTGTTGCCTGATCCGCTGTGGCGGTGAGCGCCATCATAGGCACATGGGGAAATAACTGCTTTAACTGGCCAAGGGCCGCATATTCGGGACGAAAATCGTGTCCCCATTGACTGATGCAGTGCGCCTCGTCAATGGCAAACATGGCTAGTGGCAGGGAGCGCATGCGCTCGATAAAATCGGCTGTCAGTAACCGCTCAGGAGACACATACAACAGTTTTAGCTCGCCTCGATGCAACTGCCTAAGCACCTCTAAACTTTGTTCCCGCGGCTGCGATGAGTTTAAATAGGCGGCATTGACCCCCGTCTGCAACAGGCTGTCGACCTGATCTTTCATCAATGAAATCAGCGGTGATACCACGATAGTGATGCCAGGCATCAGCAGTGCGGGCAACTGGTAACACAGACTCTTACCGCCGCCGGTGGGCATGATCACAAGGCAGTCCTCACCACTGCATACACGTTCGATAACCTCGCGCTGACCGTCCCTAAAGTCACGGTAACCAAACACCTGCGCTAGGCGGTGTGACAGCGGATCATCATGTATGTCGAGTAACTGAGTTTCCATGGATCTTCTAGCTAAAAAGTAAGGGCGCCTATTCTAAAGGACAGAATCGCTCCTGTCTTGCGCCATCTTGTCCAAACTGACCCACGCTAACAACCAGAGGATAGGCTTAGAGTGCTACCACGACTCATCACAACGCCTAAGACGATTTGCTCACACAAAGGCTTAAGTTGCATTAGCCATAGGCTTGGCTGTAGATTAATTGCTCTAAGTCGAATGCCATTACGCACACTTCGACCCTATTCTAAGAAGCCCTACAGCCTACAAGGACGAACAGCATGACAAACCCAATTCAAGCCGAAGTACTCAAACGTGTTGCCGAAGTGTTTGACCAGCACGTGCCATTTCATAATTTATTGGGTCTGGATATCAAGCGCTACGACATAGATGGCGTCGAAGTGGTGATCAATATGAAGCCAGAGCTCATTGGCAATATTCATCAACAAATTCTCCACGGTGGTGTCACCGCCACAGTGCTCGACGTGGTAGGCGGGCTCACCGCCTTTGCCGGACTGGTCGCTAGCCGTGATGATTGGACGGTTGAAGAGTTACAGCAACGGCTGCAAACCTTAGGCACAATCGATATGCGCGTCGATTACCTGCGCCCCGGGCGTGGACAGGTTTTCACTGGCACGGGCAGCGTGATCCGTGCCGGCAATCGCGTCTCAGTGTGTCGTATGGAGCTTCACAACGAGCAAGGAACTCATATCGCCTTCGGCACAGGCACTTATATGGTTGGCTAGTCCGTTGTCACACCTCGTTTTTTAGAAAATTTTTACCGCATTCACCATCGATAAGCTAAAGGGAAACGCCTTGATTATTCAGGTGTTTCCCCTCTTCTTTTTGTTAAGCACTCGCCATTAGAGACATCCTGTAACGAAAAAGGCGACCGCACACACCTTGAGTCAATTCCCATAGCCTCCTACAATCGCCGTCCTGTTGTCCTTCGAAGATGTCTCATGCCTGATAACGAATACCGCAAAGGGATCCTACTTGCCGTCAGTGCTTACTGTATGTGGGGATTTGCGCCCTTATATTTCAAACTACTCCACCATGTTTCGGCGACCGAAATTTTATTGCATCGAGTGATCTGGTCATTTGTGTTTATGGTGATCATCATGCTGTTTATCGGTGGCTTTGGAAAACTTCGCCAGCTGTTTAAACAGCCCAAACAGCTACTCGTACTCACCATCACCTCCCTATTAATTGCGGCCAACTGGTTGATTTTTATCTGGGCTGTGAATAACGATCATATGCTCGATGCCAGCTTGGGTTACTTTATTAACCCCCTACTGAATGTGCTGCTCGGCATGCTGTTTTTAGGTGAAAGATTACGTAAGTTGCAATGGTTTGCCGTCGCGCTGGCGAGTGCTGGCGTGCTGATCCAATTAGTCTCATTCGGCTCAATCCCCATAGTCTCCCTCGCCTTAGCGGGTACCTTCGGGGTGTATGCTCTGCTGCGTAAAAAGGTCAATGTGGATGCCAAATCGGGTCTGCTAGTCGAAACCGCCATCCTGCTACCGGTCGCATTGGTTTATCTGGTCTCGACCTTAGATAGCGCCACGGCGAATATGCTGACCAACGATTGGCACCTTAATTTATTGTTGATGGCAGCCGGGATTGTTACCACGATTCCACTATTGTGTTTTGCCGGTGCAGCGGTACGTATTCCATTGTCTATGCTCGGCTTTTTCCAATATATCGGCCCGAGTATTATGTTTATCCTCGCGGTAACCTTATTCAATGAACCCTTCGATGCCGAGAAGAGCATCACCTTCGGCTTTATCTGGAGCGCCCTGTTGGTGTTCACCTTCGATATGGCATATAAGCGCAAAACGGCGTGATGAGATCACGCCGCTACCGACAGTTGCAAAAATAGTGGTTAAGTGAGCATCTACTTAACCAGCTATTTTTGTAGCTGGCTGATAAACTTCTCGCCCTCGGGCACTGACAATAACAGATTGTAGCCTCGCGTGGTTGGCACTAACACTAGCTCGGATTTATCCGTCACGGCCACAAATGCCTTGCCCTTACCCTTCAGATTAAACCAGCCGAGTTGAAACCCTGGCATACCTATGCCATTGGTTTTAAAGCTTGGCGCTAAATCCGCCTCCTGCTTCAAGTCGATAAGACGCGCCTGCTCGACTAACAGTTCGGAACGCGCTAATTGCACTTTATAAAAGGGAATATCGAGTTTTAGCTCGGTGTCGGTTAGCGCGATTTCAGCATTATGGGATTGATAAAACACCCAAGAAAATCCACCAATCATCACTAACAAGATGCCTAAGCTCGCCGATTTAGCCACTTTCGGCATAGGTTTGACCCACAACATCCACAGTACGCCAGCTAACCCTAACAACAAGATAATAAAGCTTAAAATTGAAGTTTGAGTCAGAGGTGCGAGGGAGAAAAGCTGAGTCACCATGGTGGGCAGTCCTTAAGGAAGAAAAGCTTAATCTGCCAACAAAGACATATTATGTCAACAAAAATGCCAGCGCTAGGCTGGCATCTTATCAAGCGTTAAAAGCTTAAAGATCGAGGGCGAGAATTTTAGAGCGGCGCTGATAGTTATACAGCTGCTTTTTCTTCTGCGGTAAGGCTTCCACATCTTCGATCACAAAGCCATGTTCTAAGAACCAGTGAATGCTGCGGGTAGTAAGGGCAAACAAACGCGAATAACCACGGCTACGCGCCTGACCGATGATATTTTTCAGCAGCAGACTGCCCCTATCCGCATCGCGATAATCTGGATGCACCACCAAACAGGCAAACTCGCCGGCGTTATCCTCTTCAAAGGGGTACAGGGCCGCGCAGCCAATGACTAAGCCATCACGCTCAATCAACATAAACTGCTCGATTTCAATCTCAAGCTGCTCACGGCTTCGACGCACTAAAATGCCCTGTTCTTCCAGAGGACGAATTAAGTTCAGTACACCGCCAATATCGCTAATCGATGCCCGGCGCAGACGCTCAGCGCTTTCAGTCACGATTTGCGTGCCTATGCCTTCACGGGAGAACAACTCCTGCAGCAAGGCACCGTCATCGAGGTAACTGACCAAATGACAACGGGGCACACCATTGCGGCATGCATCAATACTCGCCTTGAGGAAGGCCATAGTACCAATACAGGCCGAACCTTGCTCAGCGAGCTTCGTCAGAATGTTTTGCGCATCATTTGGCATTAATTCGGCAATCACATCGCCATTGCGATCGAGGATGCCGTTTTGCGAACTAAAGCCGATCATCTTGTCGGCCTTAAGCTTAATCGCAACCTGAGTGGCAATCTCTTCGGCCGTGAGGTTAAAGCTTTCGCCAGTAACGGATGCGGCAATCGGCCCCATCAACACGATACAGTGATTATCGAGCTGACGCTTAAGCCCTTGTGTATCGATACGGCGTACTTTACCGCTTAAACAAAAATCCACCCCGTTGTCGACACCAAGAGGCTGGGCGATCACAAAGTTACCGCTGACTAAGTTAATTTGCGCGCCTTGCATCGGCGTATTACTTAGACTCATCGATAAACGTGCGGTGATATCAAACTGCAATGCACCCGCAACCTGCTTAATCACTTTGAGTGAGTCTTCATCGGTGATACGTACACCTTCGTGGTAGGCGGGTTCAATCCCATTGGCCGCTAATGCCGCATCGATTTGCGGCCTCGCGCCATACACTAACACCACTTTAATGCCTAAACTGTGTAACAGGGCCACGTCATTTAATATGCCGCGAAATTGATTTTGTGCTAAAGCCTCGCCACCCAACATCACCACAAAGGTTTTCCCTCTATGGGCATTGACGTAAGGGGCAGAATGACGAAATCCATCAACCAGTTCAGTGGTACGCACGCGTTGTTTACACCTCATATTTGAGCTGGCAAAGCCGATATGGCACACCAGGAATGAATGACTAAATCACGCGTATAGTATTGCATTTTAATTCACCAATAAAGAATTTATTCTCATTAAAATGCAGTTTTAATACAATAAAGTGCTTATATTTTCAAAAAATTGCATTTTTGATAAATGATCACATTTTTTTAACCAAATGCGATTTCGCAGCACTGGCCGAGTATGGGACAGATTTATCTCAACTTGATGACGAGAAGCCGGAAAAAGACCAAAAAAAAAGCCCCTTAGATAAGGGGCTTTTCTCGAAACACTAAACAAGGATTACTTGATTTTTGCTTCTTTGTAGATAACGTGCTGACGAATAACTGGATCAAATTTTTTGATTTCCATTTTTTCTGGCATGTTACGCTTGTTTTTTTCAGTTGTGTAGAAGTGACCAGTTTTAGCTGTAGAAACTAATTTGATCTTCTCACGATTACCTTTAGCTTTAGCCATGATCTATTACACCTTCTCGCCACGGGCACGAAGTTCAGCAACAACAACTTCAATACCTTTCTTATCGATCAGACGGATACCTTTAGTAGATACACGTAACTGTACGAAACGTTTTTCTTCTTCTAACCAGAAACGGTGGTTTTGCAGGTTAGGTAAAAAACGACGACGGGTCGCGTTTTTTGCGTGCGAACGGTTGTTACCAACCATCGGCTTCTTGCCAGTAACTTGGCATACTCTTGACATGTCAGTCTTCTCCAAAAAACAATTTTAACGCTCGAGCATTAATGTACCTCGTATGGCCGTCGCCCGAGGCACAAAGAGGGCGCATTTTATACACGATCATAGAGGTAAGATCAAGCGTTAGATTAATTAATCCAGCCTCGTTCCGCGAAGGAAACTATCTCTCGATCACCAACAACCATATGGTCCAGTAAGGATACGTCTATGGTTGCTAACGCATTTTTTAATCGCTCAGTTATTCGTCTGTCAGCCTGACTGGGCTCGGCAATACCAGACGGATGATTGTGACACACTATGACGGCAGCAGCCTTTTTCTCCAGCACTAGGCTCACCACTTCACGTGGATACACCGAAGCTGAATCTATTGTTCCGCGGAATAATTCGACGAATTGAATCACTCTATGCTGGCTATCCAGCAGCAAAATTGCGAACACTTCATAGGAGCGGTCAGCTAATTGTCTCATTAAATAATCCCGAGTTAAATCGGGATTTGTCAAAACCTGACCTCTCTGCAGGTTTTCTTGTGCCACACGCCTCGCTAATTCAGCCGCGGCTTGAAGCTGGGCGTATTTTACAGGTCCCACGCCCGGAAGTCGACACACCTGATGCTTTGGTGCGCAAAGTAAGCTTCTTAATCCACCAAATTCATGGATCAGTGAGCGTGCAAGGTCGACCGCATTCAATCCACTCAACCCATTTCGCAGTAAAACGGCCAGTAATTCTGCATCCGAGAGATGGGCGGCGCCTTTTACTAATAATTTATCCCGTGGGCCTTCACCCTCGGGCCAATCCTTAATCGCCATACGACCTCCCTGTCAGCGCGAATTTTTACTTTAGACAAGTATGGACGAGATTTTTTGAACTGGGACAGTCACGCCAATTAGTCGCTTTGTGGTATGGTTGGCAACATTATTTCAATCTCGGATGATGTCTGTGAGCCTGATAACGAAAAACGTCCTACTGGGTATTGGTGGCGGCATTGCGGCCTACAAAAGTGCGGATTTAGTGCGCCGCTTAAAAGAACGCGGCTTTGATGTGCGTGTGGTGATGAGCCAGAGCGCCATGGAATTTATTACCCCACTCACTCTGCAAGCCTTATCAGGCCATCCCGTGGCATCAAGTTTACTCGATCCCGCTGCCGAAGCGGCAATGGGTCATATCGAGCTGGCGCGCTGGGCGGATTTAGTAATTATCGCCCCTGCCACCGCGAATTTGCTGGCACGTATTAATGCGGGCATGGCGGATGAGCTTATCACCACCACTTGCCTTGCGACCGAAGCGCCGATAGCCCTGTGCCCCGCGATGAATCAGCAGATGTATCGCAATGCGGCCACTCAAGCCAATTTAACCAGTTTACAAGGCCGTGGTTATACCCTGTGGGGCCCCGCCAGTGGCAGCCAAGCCTGCGGCGAAGTCGGCCCCGGCCGTATGCTCGAACCGCTTGAGATTGCCGAGCTGGCAACAGACTTTTTTGCAACAAAAGATGTCTCCTCACAGCCCCTAGCAGGCCAGTCGGTGCTCATTACCGCAGGGCCAACCCGCGAAGCAATTGATCCAGTGCGTTATATCTCTAATCACAGCTCAGGCAAGATGGGATTCGCCTTAGCGAAAGCCGCCGCCGAGATGGGCGCCGCTGTGACCTTGGTCGCAGGACCAGTAAATTTAGCCACGCCAGAAGGGGTGACGCGAATCAATGTTGAATCGGCGCAAAACATGCTCGATGTTGTGATGGATAATGTTGATAAAAAAGATATTTTTATCGGCTGCGCGGCGGTTGCCGACTATCGCGTCAGCGATATTGCGGACTGTAAGATCAAAAAGTCCGCCGAAGAAATGCAACTTGCGCTGGTGAGGAATCCTGATATCTTAGCGACGGTCGCAAGCTTGGCAAACCGTCCTTTTGTGGTGGGATTTGCCGCCGAAACCCATGATGTAGAAGCCTACGCCCGCGATAAACTCAAACGTAAAAATTTGAATATGATCGCCGCAAACGATGTATCCGTTGCTGGTCTTGGCTTTAATGCCGATGCCAATGCCCTGCGTGTATTCTGGCCGCAGGGTAGTCAAGATTTGCCTGCTACCGATAAGCTCACGTTGGCTCGGCAATTACTTTCGTTGATAGTGAAAGAAAAAACAAAATAAATGAAAACACCGATTGAATTAAAGATCCTCGATTCCCGTATTGGCTCTGAATTTCCCCTGCCCGCCTACGCCACACCAGGCAGCGCGGGAATGGATCTTCGTGCCATGATAGATACCACAATGACGATAGCCCCGGGTGAGACTCAGTTAATCCCTACTGGCATCGCCATCCACGTGGCAGACCCAGGCCTTGCCGCCGTGATCCTGCCCCGTTCAGGCCTTGGCCATAAACACGGTATCGTACTCGGAAATCTGGTTGGGCTTATCGATTCAGATTATCAAGGTCCCTTGATGGTCTCTTGCTGGAACCGCAGCGATACCCCATTCACTTTAGAAATTGGTGATCGTCTCGCACAACTGGTGTTTGTTCCTGTGGTACAAGCACAATTCAAACTCGTTGATGAGTTCGACAGCTCAGATCGTGGTGAAGGTGGATTTGGCCATTCTGGCACTAAATAACCAGCATCGATATTGAGCAAGGATACTGCAATGGCTGTAAGCCCAAAAATTAATCGTCGTGAACACATACTGCAATGCCTAGCGCAAATGCTAGAAACCAGCCCAGGACAACGTATTACCACCGCGAAACTCGCCTCTGAGGTCGGTGTATCGGAAGCGGCACTCTATCGCCACTTTCCGAGTAAGGCGCGAATGTTTGAAGGGTTAATTGAGTTTATTGAAGAGTCATTACTCTCCCGCATCAACATCATCATGGACGATGAAAAAGACACCATGAAACGTTGCCAATTAGTGCTACAACTGCTGTTGATTTTCGCCGAGCGCAACCCTGGGATCTCTCGGGTACTCAATGGCGATGCACTCTTAGGTGAAAACGAGCGTCTACGCAGTCGTATCAGCACCCTATTTGCTAAAATTGAAACCCAACTCAAGCAAATCCTGCGGGAAAAAACCCTGCGTGAAGGCAAAGGCTTTAATTTAGATGAGGCTATTTTAGCTAATTTGCTGTTAGCCTTCGCCGAAGGGCGAATTGCTCAATTTGTGCGTAGTGAGTTTAAACTAAAACCGACACAACACTTCGATGAACAGTGGCGCTTTATTCAGCATCAGCTGTTACAAAGCTAATGATTTTTCAATACAAAGGACGGTAATCACCGTCCTTTCTTTTATCCCCTACTCCTTGTATCGGTATTTCTTTTGTTTTAATCTCGAGTAAACATTTACAAAACAAAAACCACAATAATATTACAAGGATGTCAGATGAAATCTTTGCCATTTGCTGCATTGGCCGTAATTTGCTTGCCTATTATACCTTTCAGCACATTAGCGGCCGAAACCTCGGCGACAAATGCCCTGTCACAATCCCAATTATTCAGTCGCGGTAACGAGTACTCTAACGTAAAAATCTCGCCTACCGGCAAATACTTAAGTGCAATCACCAGCGTGGAAGGCAAGAATGTCCTCTTAGTACTCGATGCCCAAACCAAAAAATTGCTTAACGCAATTCGCTTCCCGAGCAACGCGCAGGTAGGCACCTATGAATGGGCTAATAGCGAGCGCATTGTACTGGCAAAAGAATATCTTAAGGGCTGGACCGATGTACCCCAATACTACGGCGAATTAATGGCGGTCAACGCCGATGGTTCTCGCAAGGCGTACCTATTCGGCTATAACAGCGGCGAGCAACAAACCGGCTCGAATATCAAGAAAAACACCCCAATGCGCGCCACCGCCTTTATTCTCGATCCTCTGCCTGATGACGAGCGTTATATGCTGGTCAATGCGATTCCTTGGAATAATGAATCGAACTTAAACTTTGAACTGCTACAGGATGTCTACCGCGTAGATCTATTTAACGGCACGCGTAAGCGGATTACAGGCTCTCCCATTGGCCGAGCACGCTTTATGACTGACCATGAGGGTGAAGTCCGCTTTGTGGCTGGGGAAGATGGCAAAAACATTACTAAAGTCTTTTACCGCAAAGATGGCGAATGGGTAAACACCGACAAACTCAACCTTGGCTTAAGTGATTTTACGCCTATCTCCTTCGCCGATAATAAAAATAGCATTTATGCCGCAGGCCGCGTGGGTAATGAAACCTTAGGTGTCTATCGCATCAATCTCGAAACAGGCGATAAAGCGGAAATCATTCAAGATGAAGTAGTCGATCCGAGCAACTTCTGGATCAATGGCACAAACAAACAGCTCTATGCCGTTGAGTTTGAAAATGGCTACCCCAGTTATGCCTTTGTCGATAGCAACGATAACCATGCCAAACTGCTTAAGGATTTACTCGCGGCCCTGCCGGGGCATCAAGTGCAAATCGTCAGCGAAACCCGTAATGGCGAACAATTGGTGGTGATTGCATTTAACGATCGCAATCCAGGTGATTACTATTTGTTCGATACGAAAAAGCTCAAGCTAGAGTATCTAGCAGCCGCCCGTAAATGGCTCGACCCAGAAAAAATGGCAGAGGTTAAACCTATTAGCTTCACCAACCGCGATGGCCAGAAAATCCATGGCTACTTAACCTTACCCAATGGAAAAGAAGCCAAAAATTTACCTCTGGTCGTCAATCCCCATGGTGGCCCCCATGGTGTTCGTGACTGGTGGGGGTTTGACTCACAAAACCAACTACTTGCTCAAAATGGTATGGCGGTGTTGCAGGTAAATTTCCGTGGCTCAGGGGGTTATGGCGAGCGTTTCGAGCAAGCTGGCTATCAAAAATGGGGCTCGGATATTCAGCACGATATTATCGATGCTACTCAATATGTGATTGACCAAGGCTTTGCCGATAAGGAACGGGTGTGTATCGCAGGGGGTAGCTTTGGCGGCTATAGCGCACTACAAAGCGCCGTATTGGCGCCCGATATGTTTAAATGCGCGGTTGGGTTTGCTGGTGTGTATGATCTGGAGTTGATGTTTGATGAAGGTGACGTCGCCAGAACACGTTCAGGCACAAGCTATCTTAAGGACGTACTTGGCCAAGATAAAGCCATCCTAAAAGCCATGTCTCCCTCTGAGAACGTAGCTAAATTAAAAGCGAACCTCTTACTGGTGCACGGCGGTGACGATGAGCGAGCGCCGATTGAGCAGCTTGAATCACTCGAAAAAGCCCTCAAGGCCCATAATTATCCCTATCAAAAACTGGTGATGGATAACGAAGGCCATGGTTTTTATGATGATAGCCATAGAGCCAAGTATTACGATCAGATGCTTAGCTTCTTAAAAACCAACCTGAAACTTTAGTACTCACTAAAATAACTAGGGCGTGTTGACGTTTCGAGATTAAATTTTGTTCGTTCAGGCAATCACGTGCTCGCGAAACGAGGAATGATGTGTAGTTATTCTACTCAAATGACGAGTGACAAAGAGCAAGGGCTTGCCAGACGAACCCTTCGGGCAGCATTTGGCTGGCTTTTCTGCCGCGTTATCGTCCGTTTATGTAGAATAACTACACTGCACGGACTTTGCCTTGCATACAAGCCAGCCACATTGCTGCAAAAATAACCCTGAAACGTCGACACGCCCTATTCTCTTCATCAAGATAATGATGTTTTAGCGCCTCAAGGAGCCGATAATCGATAAGGACTATCGGCTTTTTCATCTTCAGCGTGAGCGTTTTTTGGTATGAATTATCCGCAATTCGCGCTATTCTCCCCCACCTTGTTCTTACCCAGATAAGAACCAGTCGATTTGTACCTGAGTTCACCCATTGTATAAACTCAGTTTAGGGTGCTAGGTTTTCAGTGATAGCCGCTACTGTAGTAGTGGAGGATAAGATGGCATTAAGTGAAGCAGCAGTAAAAGTACAAGCCGCCCTACAAGAACGCGGACTTGAAACCCCCATGCTCCCCAATGTGTTTACGCCTGAAGAGCGTAAGGACAAGATTGAATTCCATATGAGGGAAATCCTGACGCTAATGTCACTGGATCTTTCCGACGACAGTCTTGCCGATACTCCACGCCGCATTGCCAAAATGTATGTCGACGAAATTTTCTCCGGCTTAGACTATGAGAACTTCCCGAAGATCACTGTCATTGATAACAAAATGGGCTTCGATGAGATGGTGCGCGTGCAGGACATCAGCCTGACCAGTACCTGTGAGCACCACTTAGTCACTATCGATGGCACAGCAACAATCGCTTATATCCCACGTAAAAAAATTATCGGTTTATCAAAGATTAACCGCATAGTACGTTTCTTCTCCCAGCGTCCACAGGTGCAAGAGCGTTTAACTCAGCAAGTGTTAGTTGCCTTGCAAACGCTGCTCGAAACCAAAGACGTGGCCGTAAAAATGGATGCGGTGCATTACTGCGTCAAATCCCGCGGCGTGATGGACTCCACCAGCTCCACCACGACCACCGCCCTAGGGGGGATTTTTAAATCTAACCCCGCCACCCGTGCCGAGTTTTTAAATCAATCCAAATAAGCTGTTAGATTTAATCAATGCATAAAAAAACGCTGCCATTCTTGATGAATCGCAGCGTTTTTGTTTTAGCGGTTTATAACCCACTTAAGCCTTATTAGGCCTCGATGCCATACTGCTCGCGGTACTGGCTTACCGCTGCCAATTGCGCTTCCATACCCGGTTTTTCTGACAGATAGCTGATCAGATCCGCAAGTTTGATGATCGCCACAATACCGCAGCCAAAATCACGCTCAACCTCTTGAATGGCCGACAGTTCGCCCTTGCCCTTCTCTTGTCTATCCAGCGCGATTAATACGCCTGCCAGCTGTGCCTGATGGGCCTCGATGATTTCCATCGACTCACGAATCGCCGTACCTGCGGTGATCACATCGTCCACCAGCATTACCCGACCTTTAAGCTCGCTACCGACTAAGCTGCCGCCTTCACCGTGATCTTTTTTCTCTTTACGGTTAAAGCAGTAGGGAATATCGATATCATGGTGTTCGCACAAGGCCACCGCAGTCGTGGTCGCAATCGGAATACCTTTGTAGGCAGGGCCAAACAGCAGATCGTACTCTATGCCTGAATCCACTAACGCCGCCGCATAAAAACGTCCTAAACGCGCAAGGTCTCGTCCAGTATTGAATAAACCCGCATTAAAGAAATAAGGACTGATACGGCCCGATTTAAGGGTAAACTCACCGAATCGCAGTACCTGACGCTCTAGGGCAAATTCAATAAACTCACGTTGATAGGCTTTCACAATCTCTCCTTACGACTTTAACGTTCTATTTTTATTGGGTTATAGCAATATTGATTTAATAAAAAGCCCCATAACGGGGCTTCTTATCAACAACAATTAATTTAATGCGGCTTTCTGCACATCGACGATTTCACGAATACTGTTCTTCGCCAATCCGAGTAGCTCAATCAATTCTTCATGGCTAAACGGCTCACCTTCGGCCGTACCTTGGATTTCAATAATCTTACCGGTTTCCGTCATGACTACGTTCATATCGGTTTCGGCCGCGCTGTCTTCCACATATTCGAGATCGCTGATGGCTTCACCGTTGTAGATACCTACGCTGACCGCTGCAATCAAAAACTTCAGCGGGTTAGACTTGATAATGCCCTTACCACGGGCCCAGTTCAGTGCATCCACAAGAGCCACACAGGCACCTGTGATAGATGCGGTGCGAGTACCGCCATCGGCTTGGATCACATCACAATCGATAACGATAGTGTTTTCACCAAGGGCTTTCATATCGACGCAAGCACGCAGCGCACGGCCAATCAGACGCTGGATCTCTTGAGTACGGCCAGATTGCTTGCCGCGAGCCGCTTCACGGTCCATACGGCTGTGGGTTGAACGTGGCAACATACCGTATTCCGCCGTCACCCAGCCTTGCCCCTGACCTTTAAGGAAACGTGGCACACCCTCAGTAAAACTGGCGGTACAAAGCACTTTGGTTTCGCCAAACTCAACTAACACAGAACCTTCGGCATGGGCCGTAAACTGGCGAGTGATAGTGATGGGACGTGTTTGTGCTGGCGTTCTGTTACTTGGACGCATGCGAGATTCCTGTATTCTGAGTCATTGACCGATTTTGGCTGCATATTATAGGGATTTGTGCCTGAGGATGCCATGCCTAGGGCAATTCTCTGGCAAACTCCGCCATTTACAATGCAAGCTTCCCCTTCGCAGTATACTGTATGCCTTTAATCCTAAAGCCATTGACTCTATAATCGCCTATCAATATGACGATTCAACCATTAGGACAATCCCATGATCCAAAGCATGACAGCCTACGCTCGCATCGAGCACAAAGCACAATGGGGCACTGCCTCTTGGGAAATTCGCTCAGTCAACCAGCGTTATCTCGAAACTTACCTACGTCTGCCAGAACAATTCCGCAGCTTCGAACCCGTACTGCGCGACCGTCTGCGTAAACGCCTAAGCCGCG
The DNA here is from genome assembly GCF_023283775.1 of Shewanella seohaensis. Lineage (NCBI taxonomy): Bacteria > Pseudomonadati > Pseudomonadota > Gammaproteobacteria > Alteromonadales > Shewanellaceae > Shewanella > Shewanella seohaensis. The sequence continues at coordinate 105,245 of NZ_JAKILE010000015.1, read as the reverse complement.
GTAAAGTCGAGGTCAATTTACGCTACGAGCTAGCCGACAACAGCAATAATGAACTCAAATTAAACCAAGGGTTAGCTAAGCAGTTGCTCGATGCTGCCAGCTGGTTAAAACAAGAAGCCGGCCAAGGCGAAGTCAGCCTAACTGACATTTTACGCTGGCCAGGCGTGCTCTCAAGTTCAGAGCAAGATATGGATGCCATTGGCGCCGAGCTATTAACGGCTTTCGATTTAGCGATAGACCAGTTTATCGAAGCCCGTGGCCGCGAAGGTGCTGCGATTAAAGACATGCTGTCAAGCCGTTTAGAAGGCGTCGAAGAACAAATCGCTATCGTGCGCGAGCACATGCCTAAAGTGATGGAATATCAGCGCGATAAACTCACTAACCGCCTTGCTGAAATCAAAGGCGAACTCGACCCGGCCCGCATCGAGCAGGAGATGATCCTGTTAGCACAAAAACAAGATGTGGCCGAAGAGATGGACAGACTCGAAGCCCATGTCACCGAAGCGCGCCGCATCCTCAAAAAAGGTGGCAGCGAAGGCCGTCGCTTAGATTTTATGATGCAGGAATTTAACCGCGAATCTAACACCCTCGCCTCAAAATCCATCAGCACCGAAATCACCGCCGCCGCCGTCGAACTTAAAGTACTCATCGAACAAATGCGCGAGCAGATCCAAAACGTTGAATAATGTTGCTTGTGTTATCTAAAACCAAAAGCCCTTTTTAAGGGCTTTTGGTTTTTGGAGGCTAACCGAGTAATGGCATGAGTTTCTGCTGTAACTCATGGTGGGAGGCGACTTGAAAGTGCGGGCGAATACCTGCGGGGACAGCGTGTCCATGGACGTTATACCAACAGGTGTGGAATCCCGCGTTGATGCCGCCTTGAATATCTGAATGTGGGTTATCGCCCACCATCAACACTTGTTCGCGCGCTGGCTGGCCCATCAACTCGAGGGCATATTCAAAGATACCGACATCGGGTTTAGCCATGCCCACTTTTTCTGAAATCACTAAAATATCAAAATGATGCTGTAAACCAGTACGCTCTAAACGCACTGTTTGCAACTCGGTAAAACCATTGGTGATGATCCCCATTTTGGCTTTTCCCTGCAGCGCGGCCAGTAATTCTCGGGCGCCGGGCAAAGGCGCACAAATCTCGGCCATCGCCGTTAAAAATGCACTGTTTAAGGTTTGCGGTGTCAGCGCAAGCTTTGCCGCCCATGGCTCGAAACGTATGGTTTGCAGTTCGGCGGCGCTGATCTTGCCATCCTGATACGCAACCCATAACGGCTTGTTTACACTTTGATATTCTTCGAAATCGGCCCGAGTAAAATCGACGCCAAAGCCTGAAAACATTCGCTTAAGCCCTTCGAAAGCATCGAAATAAAAGAGAGTTTCATCTGCATCGAAAAGCACCCAAGTATAGGGTAAAGCGGCAGCATGATTCGGGATTAAAGATGACATACGACTCCTAACAACACACTAAAGGCACGGCTTAATCCGTCAAGACAAGCAGCACAGTACTATACAACACCCAAAATCTAACGCGAAGGCACACGAAAAACAGAGCATAGTTAGCAAGTCTATCTGCCAATAATGCTTTAGCGCCTTCAACTCCAAGGGAATAGGTTTTTAGTTGCAAAATAGTCTACTATCTTGGTTTAAGATTGATAATACCGCATACATGAAACCCATTGTTGAGCATATCTCAACAGTAATTAGATTAGGCACCTGTTTCCAGAGAGGAGCTCCAAAACGGGTTATCATCGCCGCTGATCGGCCTGAGCATAAAAACTCACAGCCACAACATTGGAGCCCTTTAATGGATCATTTTTCTGCCCTGCCCATTTTTGTCACTGTAGTGGAATGCGGTAGCTTTTCCGCCGCAGGACAAAAACTTGGGCTGAGCAAATCGGCCATCAGCAAGCGTATTACGCAACTGGAGCAACACTTAGGAATTCAACTATTACAACGTACCACTCGCAGTTTGAGCCTGACGGATGCTGGCGCGCGCTATTTCGAATATATTCGCCCCGCAGTGCTGCTTACCCAAGAAGGATTGGATGCAATCTCCGAGCTGCAGCAAACGCCTAAAGGCAATCTGCGAATTTCCGTGCCTATGGTGTTTGGCCGCTTGTATATTGCACCTTTAATCGCTGAGTTTTTAAAACGTTACCCCGATATTCAGCTGCAAATGCAAATGGATGATAAGACCACTGATTTAATCGCAGGCGGCTTCGATCTGGCCATTCGAATTGGCGAGCTTCCCGACTCCAACCTTATCGCCCGCAAAATTGCCCCTTGTTTGAGCGTGATTTGCGCGTCACCCGCATATCTAGCTCAGCACGGTTTACCCATAGTTCCTAACGAGCTAACTCAACACAACTGCTTGTTTTACAGTTACTTTCAAGACGGTGTGGAATGGAGCTTCCACAGTCCCAATGGCATGCAACGCATCCAACCCAAAGGCAACTATCAAGTGAATAATAGCGATGCCATTCATCGAGCCTGTCTCGATGGTCTTGGCATCGCCAACCTACCACGCTTTATTGTTGAGCCCGATCTACAGGCAGGGCGCTTACAAACGATACTGACTGACTTTCCACTCCCCGAACACGGTATTTATGCCGTATATCCGCAGCGAAAATACCTCCCAACCAAAGTGACGGTTTTGATTGAGTTTTTAATGGAGAAGTTGGCGAGTGGCAAGTTTGGATAAATTTCAAAGTGATAGAACAATTTTGAGTAGTTGATCTAACTGATTGAAAATCAGCCACTCTCAATGCTAGATTAAAGGGCGATTTAATAACCAAGGATGGAGAATGAACCAAGAATCACTTTTTGAAGATTTACCTGAAGTAGACTCAGGTAAATATGAAGCAAGCATGTTATCCAATCAGAAATTTTGTGATCAAGTAGAACAATCCCTTGTAGCGCTAGGCTTCCGTGAAGCACAAGGTGTTCCATCTCAAAACGAGTTCCTTAAAAGTGCGCCTTATACAGATATGTATGGTGGAATTCGAAAGGCAGCCTTCTTAGTACAACATCAAACACTAGGAGCTGTCCGAATTGAAGCTCACAAGCAAGAGCAAAGCGGTTCTGTCGATCAAAAATTTCCTTTTTTCCTAGAGTCTCTTCGCCTCGCGCCAGAGTACAATTTAGTCATTTTACTAGGTGGGAAAGGCTATAAACAAAAAGCTTTTGACTGGATAAAAACTGCTGCAAGAAATATTCAAGACAAACAAATCAAGGTCTTTAGCGACCTTGATGAATTTATTAGTTTTTTCGTTTCAAAATAACCCAAAGGGTCGAACAATTCCGACCCTTTCTTTTACTAAACCACACCAATCCCGCAATCTATCAAATACTTATAAGTATTATCATAAAAATTGGGATTTCGAGTCTCATCTGATTTATCGCCTTTAGGAACGAATATCACCATGCCCTGACGAGCCCGCGTCAACAATACGCGATAAGCATTTTCAAGGTATTTTTGCCGAACTAATTGGCTTCGTTTTTGCCATTTTGTTCCTACAAACTGCCAATGCTCAAATGCTTGAGCATTGAAACGGTAATCTGCATCCCAAGCCACAACACACCAGTCTAGCTCTAGTCCTTGTACATCAAATTCAGTAGCAACATCCTCTAAAAATTCGGCAGAACGAATATCTTCAGCACCACTTAAAAACCACTTAGCAGGGTCTATCTCGTTCTTAACGAAAATACCCTCAGCTTTAAGCCTAATGCCGTTAGAAGAAGCAAGCAGCCCCATAGACTCATTGGCTCGTTTGTGAAGATTAACCCAAGCTTTAGCTTTAGCTATATCCCGAGTGACTTTGATAGGGTAGACATGCTCTAGATCTTTATAAATGCTAAGAGCAAGCCCGCATTGCCCAGCAACCAAGTAATGAATAAAACTGGACAAATTTTCAGCACGGAAAGACCGCATGGATGTGGCAAGATGTAAGTTAGGTAAGACATTCGCCCTTGAAACCGCATTCAGATCTACCCCTAGCGAAACATACTCACCGGACAATAAAGCAGTGGAAAAATAGACATCCCAATCTAAGAACTTGGCCTTAAGCGCATCCAACCAACCAGCTAGCCCTGCCTCACCTTTATTAATCTCCTGTCCACCACCAACTAGCGCAATAATAAACGCCCAGTCTTGACGACGGTCCATTACTTCGATGAAAAATTCAGGCTCTGATTTATCAAAGTCGACAATACCTCGCTTACGACGCATAAAATCGCTTGCCTGCTCTTTATCCCACGCCCGTTGAGCCTCATCAAATATGGCCACTTTTTCAGGCGGCACGCCACCATGCAGGTATTCATCTCTAAAGCGATGGATATTTTGAATAAATGATTCAGTCTCCTTTCTAGTTGCGCTGATAGAATCACCAGTTCTAGAAGATCTATCCCTAGCCAAGGCTTCCTGTAATACCGCCACCAAGGGGCCATTACCACTGAGGAAAACAGAATACTCATTCTCTTCCCTGTTTGCGTGAATACTCGCAATATTAAGCCCTACAAGGGTTTTACCCGCTCCCGGAACGCCGGTAACGAAACAAATTATTTTTCGCTTATTGATCCGAGCATCGTGAATTAAATGAAGTAATTGCTGGCTCGTTTGCCCAAGATTTTGTGTATCCGCTTCACTACGAGCAATATCTTCGACATCGTGCGACGCATATAGCGCTTGTGCCGCTTCGATAATGGTTGGCGTCGGCAAATAACCTGAATCAGCCCACAAGTTTGGATCAAAAGGAGCTTGATTCAACCGCTCAGCGATTAGGCGCATTCTTGAAAACAATTCACAGGGCGAAATACACAAGGTCGAAGCAACATTATCGCCTGCGAATACTGGATTTTCCGATTGGCTGGTCGCTTTGGTGGCGACCAGCAGAGGAATTAGATATTTATCATGGCTACCACGATGAAAGTTCTTTAAATCTAAGGCATATCCATGAGTTTGCCTTATATCCGCAGCGGTAAATGCTGTTGCGCCCACTTTAAACTCTACTACAAAAACAATCCCTTTAAATATCATCACGACATCGGCACGTCGTCCCATTCGTGGGATCATAAACTCGATGAAAATATGCCCTTCTTGCTCAACACTCTCGGTCAAGGAGCGTTTGAGAACTTCAATTTCAGTCAACCAAGCGCGGGTTTGTGAATGCAATAAATGCTGAGTATGGAAACGTGATATCTGTCCGGTAATCGCATCGGGCTCTGCTGATAGAAAATCTTTAAAACTCGCCGAATAAAATGCTCGCTGAGTCATAATGATCCCTCAACGGTAAAATCTAGAAGTTGTTTCGCGGGAATATCTAAGGCTTTAGCGAGCTTGAATATATTAATCAAACTCACATTACGCTGACCACGTTCAATACCGCTGACATAGGTTCTGTCCATGTCAGCTTTTAATGCGAGCTGCTCCTGCGAAAACGATCTCTCAAGTCGCAAACTTTTTAGATGAGTACCAAATGAGGTAAGCAAATGATCTTCCATGAATAATCCTGCTAAGAGTTTTCATGATGATCTTTACTTGTAGACAATACGTCTACGGACTATGAGTCACATTCAATATCTAGCACATAATGATTTGGACATAACATCACACAGAGTAATCACTCACAAAATGCAAAATGATTATTGGCGCTGAATCCATCTACTGCTCTATTCGGCAATAAGTACCTTGTACTTCGGCCGCCGGCGTCGGCTTTCACTAAAAAGCCTTGCTCGACCATTTGCGCAAGGTGACGGGTGGCGGTGGCGCGGCTCACCTTAGCGACCTTTTGATACTGGCTACTATTCATCCCTAATTCAAAATCGCCATCTAACATCCGATTGAGCACTTTGGCTTGCTCTTGGCTCAATAAGGATTGATCGAAATTTTGCCAATACTGCGTTTTCCGCAGAGTCTTGTTCACCTCTGCCATCGCATTGAGTAAGCAATTATTGAGGGTTTCAAAAAACCATACTAACCAAGGAGTAATATCGACATCGCCCCTTTGAGTGGACTCTAAAATGTCATAGTAGGCTTGGCGACGGGCCAGAATACTGACCGACATAGCGTAAAAACAAATCGAGCGTTTTTCCGCTTGCGCCAAAGCTAAATCAGTCAATAAACGCGTAATGCGCCCATTACCATCATCAAGCGGATGCAGAGTTACAAACCAAAGGTGAGTTATCGCCGCACGGATAAGCGGATCTATACCCAGATCTTGCCTTGATGCATTAAACCATTCGATAAACTGTGAGAGTTCAGCGTCCAAAGTGGCTCGAGAGGGGGCCTCAAAATGCACCCTTGGTTTATCAATCCGGCCTGAGACAACTTGCATAGGCGTATCGCCACGTAGCGCTCCACCAATAACGGGGTTAAACAGCGTATCACCCTGGGGAAATAACTGTTTATGCCAACCTAATATCCGCTCAAGGGTTAACTCTGTATCTAAATTTATTAAGGCATCGAGCATAATGTCGGCCAAGCCATCGGTTTGTGCCGTGGTCGGATACGGTTTGTCTTCGGACACACCGAGTTTCTTAGCCAAGGATGAGCGCACCGAAGCCGCATTGAGCTTTTCACCTTCAATGGCACTGGAGTGGATAATGTTAGCGAGTAAGGTGTCGAGTGCAGCCGCTGACGTTAACAGGCTGTCGTCGTGACTTAGCATTTGCTTGCCAAGCAGCTGGCCCTGATTGAAATAAACCTGACGCAGCAAGGCATCAATGCTGCTGGTATTCCAATGAAACTTAGGCCAATCGGCTTGCTGCCAAATCCACATATCTTACCCCACGAGTCAAATAACAAGCCTATTCTACTCACACAATGAGGCGATTAACAAACCTATTCGCCTCACTAAATGAGCCAAATAATACAAGTAATCGCCTCACCTTGCCCAACTGCTTCTAGCATAAAGGAATTTATGCTGTTGATTGCCTCTACAACGCAATACCGACGCAACGCCAGCTTTGCGCTGCCAAAACCTGTGCACTGCGATATACTGCCAACGTTGATAAAACGCTAATGTTAAACCCCAATTTACCTACCCATCGCGACCACGCTGACAAGAATGCCGAGCCAAATCCATGCCTGATAACGCAACTATTGCCACCCTTCCCGATTCTCAAGGGCATAACCATAGTGAAGATGTGCAGCTCAATCAGCCACAGTGCGATTCGACTAAATCAAATGACACTAGGCCAAGTACAATCGAGCCGAGTGCAGTTAAGCATGAGTCGGTGATTGCCGAGCAAAAACATAAGGTTATTTTTATTGGTTTGCCCCGCACTGGGACGACGAGCGTGAGCGTGGCCTTATTGGAGCAAGGCTTAAAAGTGGCGCATATGGCGTTTACCAAAGAAGCCTTTATGCAGGCGGATGCGATTTCCGATGCGCCTTGTTTTAGCGATTTCAAACAGTTGGATGGATTATTCCCCAAAGCCAAGTTTGTCTATCTTGACCGAGAGCTAGAGTCTTGGGTGCCGTCGATGCAGATGTTACTCAGTCGAATGCTGCCACATTTAGATGCACAAACCGGCCGATTCCACCCGATTATGAAACGCAGTTTTCGACATAGCTTTGGCGTAGGTGTAGTTGAAAACCCGCAAGATGCACAACATCTTATCGATTGTTATCTGCGCCATAAACAAAGCGTGTTCGACTATTTTGCCGGCCGAGATGACTTCTTATCAGTCGATGTGAGTCAGCAAGGCGTCCTCGGCCAGCTATTAGCATTTATCGGATTAGCCAACGCCGAAAACCAACAGAACTTTCCTAAGCTCAATGTCGGCCGCAATGTCGCCAGTTGGGATGAATATAAACATCCGAATAAGATCAGCGCTAATGCCTCGGGGCCGGAAAAACGTAAGTTCTTCGATTATAAGCTTTAAAACTCAACGGTTGGGAAAGCTAGTCAGGGGTATTTCGGCGTTTTACCACAGTTAACCAGTCGAGACTCACGCCCGAAATCGCGTTAAAACCGCGGATACGGAAGATAAGTTGCAGCAACTGCGGCCTAGGCCTGACTTTAGGTTCGACCGAGCGCGGAATAAACCACAGCGTCACGAATGCGCGCAGTATGGTCGACACCAAAAACACCACAAAAATCGGGCTACTGAGCCAGGTATTCCAACCCGACCAGACTAAAAAGTCCGCCGCATGGGAGGCTATCGTTCCACCGACCATGGCCCCCACAAACACCAACCCAGCGCTGAGTGACGCTTGCAGCGCCGCGTAGGTGGCAAAATCACTGCGAAAGGGACGAATATCATAAAGGTAATTGGCGGTACTTAAGGTAAAGCCGCTCCACGCTAGGCCCGAGAACGCCTGAATGAGGAGAATATACAGATAGTTATCGGAAAACAGCCATAACAACGGCAAGCTTGGGATCATGCAACTGGTAATAATCATCACCAAACGATTGCCGAATTGATCGCTAAATCGTCCCCAAAACTTCAGCGTCACAAACTGGGTGGCTATCGATGCCACACTGGCTAGCACAAATTCAATGTAGCTAAACTTCAAGTCTTCCAGCATATATACGGCGAAAAACGGCGCCGAGATGGCTACCATCGCCTGCATACTGGCCACAAATAGGCTGTATTGGCGGAAGGTTTTATCCTTCCATGCTCCGCGAAAATTGCGGATAGTTTGGATAAATACGCCCCGCTGCTTGGCTTCGCGCGGATCCGGGTCGTGCATTTGCAATAACAACCAAGCCGAGACAAAACGTCCCATAGCCGCTATCGAAAACAACAAGGTAAAGCCTAGCCAGGCCATTTGCAGCGAATCAGTAAGGGTAAGAATGCCACCGCCCACAAAAAATACACTTAAGGATGCGCCCATGGTTAAGCGGGTACGCGCCGCAAAGAAGGCGCCACGGCGACGTTCGGGCACGATAGACCCCATCCAAGCGCGCCAATGGGGTTGGATAAGATTAATAAACCCATGGTATCCCACGGCGAGCGCGATAAATATCCATACCGCATGTTCGGGACGGAAGGCCGCTAACGCGCCCATTCCCAATACCACCAACGCCTGCAAAGCTGCGCAGTAGACGATAAAACTACGGCGGGAAAAGTGACTCGCTAACCAGACCGAAACCAGCTGCGACATCGCCCCAAAAAGCTGTGGCAAACCGGTAACAAAGCCCATTTGTGCAAGACTGGCACCGAGAAAAATTGCGTAGGCATTGAAAAAGTTATCGCTCGTCGCCGTCATCATTGACGAAGCCACGGCTTCCTGCTGCGAGCGACGCAGGGTGCATCTTAACCAGAGATTTCTAGCGCTACGGCGCGAACACGTTAATGCAGAGGGAGCTTCGAGGGTGCCCATTCCAAGCCAAATCCATATGAGACTAAAGGGTTTTGATGTTGCAATTATGTCGTATATAAGCCAAAAACAAAACGCCCCAAATGGGGCGTTTGATTAAAGCTAAAAGCAAGCCTTTAACTCGGCTTCTTGATCTAACAGACTTTGATACAAGGTAAATTGATTCGCAGCCCTATCCAAATTGTGGCCTTCACGGTGCACATGGAAATACACGTCGCCATTGAGATAATCCGTTAAAAAACGCACGCCGATCATCAGGCAAATCACTCGCGCCCCGAGCCAGAGGCTACGTTTTTCAACCTCAGTTAACACCTCGCCCAACTCACTCAAATAACCACGACAAATGGCGGCAAAGATTGATTGGCGCACTTTAACATTATCAAGGGCGGTCGAATCTTCGGCTTCGGGCGAACAGAAGGTACGCACCATATCGCCAAAGTCATACATCAAATGCCCTTTCATGCACGTATCGAGGTCGATAATTGCCATGCTCGACATGTCGCGCTTATCAAACAGCATATTGTTGATTTTAGTGTCGTTATGGCAAATACGCAGTGGGAGCTGTGGCGAAATCTCGGCCAGCGCATCTAATAAACTCTGCTGTGACAGGGCGTAATCGACCCAGTTACGGCATAAATCCAACCGCTTGGCTTTATCCTGTTGCACCGCTTGGCGCAGCATTTCCATCCGTCCCGGCAAATGGTGGAACTGCGGGATCACATCCTCAAGCTGAGTTGCATCGAAATCACTCAAGGCACAGGCAAAATGACCAAAGGCCTTAGCCGCCATTTCGGCTTCGGCTTCAGACTTCACCACTTCGATACTTAAACTGTGGGGCAAGTAACTGATGGCACGCCAAAATCCCTGCTCACCTAAGTCGATCGCCAGCTCCCCCTCTTGGGTAAGGCACGGACTCACCACTTGAAGACCATATTGCTGTTGTAATGCCTTAGCGCATAAATGATGGCTTATCTTATCGGCATTACTTACCAATGCCTGCGGCGTCTTAAACACTTGGGTGTTAATACGTTGCAGCACTAATTCACCCGAGGGCCAACGCACTAACAAGGTATCGTTAATATGACCATTCCCTAACGCTGAGATTTTTGCCTCGTCAGCTTCAATTCCAAAATGAGGCAACACTGACTGCCTAATGAGTTTTATCACTCAATAACTCCATTAATTTTTGCTTTACCCAGACAGTATCCTGCGGATAGGTCACACCGAGCCAAGGTTCGCTGGCCACATCGACAAACACGGGCACACCTTGCTCAATTCCCGCCTGAACCACTGCGGGCAAATAGCATTCAGATTTAGGCAATTGGCCTTGCTGTTCGATAAATTCGATTAATTCACGTTTAATAACATCAAATATGCTTGGCGAGAAGCCCCAACAGGTCATAGAGACCAGCGACTGCGAAGGAAGAGGTGCCAATCCCTCAGGACCTTCACCGATAAAACCATGATCTTGGGCTTGAATATTCAACCATTCGGCGACTGAGAGCAGTTGCCCCTGCTCCACTTGGCATAAGCCACGATTCACGCCACCGTGCTCGGACAAAGTCAGCTCAATCGGATAAGCCACCATCATCCAATCATGGGGCCTTGCGGTTAATCCCTTCGCTAAAGAAGCAAAGGCGCTGTCGCCGTAAAAATCATCGGCATTGATCACCGCCATTGGCCCATTAACACAATCGCGGGCACACCACAGGGCATGAGCCGTTCCCCAAGGCTTTAAACGATGGCTCACATCCGCAAGCTGCGCTTCGGCGGGCAAATCGGTGAGCGACTGATAACAGAAGTGATACTCGAAGTCCGCCGGCAAAAAGCGTATCAACAGCTCGCGGAGTTCCGCTTCCAATTCGGGGCGGATAACCAGCACGGCACGCTTAAATCCGCTGCGGATCGCCGACTGTATCGATAACACCAACATGGGTTCGCCCGCAGGACCGAGGGAGGCCAATTGCTTATCGCCGCCAAAACGACTACCTAGCCCTGCCGCCATAATGACTAAGGTCAAATCTGTATTCATGTGGGATTAGTGTTCAGTTCGTATTAAAGATATTTTCCCGAACCTCGCCGCAATCGGCTATACGAGCGCATTTAAAACAAGATTGGAGAAAAAGAGGAGCAAAAGTGTAATCTACCCCTCTAGTCCTGACTAGAATTTTATCGATTTAACGGGCTAAATAATTACCAAAATTGCGATTAGGCTCTAAAACCGCTTGGCTGCCCTTGAGGCTGAACTTGTAACCACATAAACCGATGCTGCCACGGCGAGCCAGATCTGTGATGATATTGGCCGTATCCAACGGTGTGAAACGCGCCTCCGTTGCCGAATCGGCAAGCAAATCGACGCTGATAGTGCGATACTCAGTGCCATTATTAAACACCAGCGCGCTACAACTCTTATCGCCCTTGGCCGTGGCAATCGACCACAGCTGTTGCGGCTTACCACGTTCACCTAACCAGCGAATAATTAACACATCTTGCTCTAACGCCACCGAAAAACCATCGGGCATATCCAAGGTCACACGATCGCTTGCAGCAATAGGCGCAGAGGGCACGACAGGAGCAGCTTCTTCAGCCTGCGACTCATCGCTATTAGGCCATAATCCCCATACCAGTAAGACTAACAACACAGCGCCCACCCCACCGCCGACGGGCAACCAATAACGGCGCTCAAGCTTAGGTAAAGAGGGCAACTTAACAAAACGTCGATAGGGAGCAAAAAACTCGGCAACGCCTCTAAACAACTCAGTCATTGAGCCCGACTCTTTCGCCTCGGCGCGGCGACGACGCACTTCTTCAGCATGCTCAGTATCGTTAAAGGCCGAGGTATCTTCATCGGGGTCGAAACGCCATACCGGCTCATCACTGTGCTCGGCAGGGTCGAGCGGTGCCCGCTTAAACTCCGCGCCCTGTAAATCGACTTGGGCTAAATCCACATCGGCGATATCGATGCGGGTTTGTTCGACTCGACTCTGATTGGCAGGACGAAAATCGGCGTGGCCCTCGAGTAACGCATCTTGCACGACAAAGTCTGCAGGATTTTGCGTCATTTTAGTTAACGCATCGAAACGTAGTTCATCTTGGCGCAAGGCATCCAACTCGGCGTCCACAACGGGGGAAGCACTCGTTGGTTCAGTATGAGAATAGGTTTCAGCCTCTGTCGATACCGGAATATCCGGCGCAGCATGGGAGACACTGGCATTTTGTGCCGCTGCGGCCCTTGGCGTTAATACGGGCTCGACTCGGCGACGGGGAACGGCCTGCGAGGTTGGGATATCTAGAGCTGGACCATAATAGCCCAAACGATACTCCACTAAGGTGGGAGAAGTTAAACGCGTGCCCCAAAAGGTCGCACCAGCGCCCAAGACCAGCCCAAGAATGGCGACTACGGGCGGCGCAGCCACTATATACAGCGCCAGTAAAATCAGTAGCGGCAGAATAAAGACTGCAACCAAGGCCTTAGGCTTAGCCGCATCATTTAAACGGCGCAGCGCAGTAAGGGCGAGCAAAGGTAAGCCCACCAACGCTAAAAGATACATTAAAAAGTTCGCCCCAAACGCGGCGACAGCCAGTGAAATGCCCAAATACACACCAACACTGATGGCCACAAAGCGGGGACGGGAATCACGCCCATGAAGGCAGAAAAGAGATTTTAACAGCACGACCCTTCCTTTATAGTGAAATAATCCTAGCGCACACGACTCTCAATGTCGCATAGGCACGAGCGTAACGAATTTAGCCGCAATTGTCAGTGCAATAAGACGCTAGATAAGCAAAAATGCTGATTATATCCATCTAAAGCTAAATCAGGCTTAATTGTCAGGCTCAGCAAGGCTTAGGGACGCAGAGATTTTCAGTATCCGATCTTGGAGTCACAGTAAACCGTAAAAATGCACCAGCGGCAGCGCTAACTGTCGCAAAACATAAATAGACAACAATTGCGGGCTAACAAGCCCTAGCGTTTTTAAGGTCAAAATCTGTATAATGCTCGGCTTTCTGGGCCCTTCTTGCGTTAACCAACTGGATATTTTGCTCATGACCGCACGCGGAAATTTATTTATTGTTTCAGCCCCGAGTGGTGCTGGTAAATCCTCGCTGATTTCGGCGCTGCTGAAAGACAAACCCGCCGACATGCAGGTTTCAGTGTCGCACACTACCCGTGCGCCTCGCCCTGGCGAAGTGAATGGTCAGCACTACCATTTTGTTAATGTTGAAGAATTTAAAGAGCTGATCGAGCAAAATGCCTTTTTCGAGTGGGCCGAAGTGTTCGGTAACTACTATGGCACTTCGCGCCACGTCATTGAGCACACTTTGACTCAAGGTATCGATGTTTTCCTCGATATCGACTGGCAAGGCGCCCAGCAAGTCAAAGCCGTGATGCCAGAGGCCATTGGTGTATTTATTCTACCGCCCTCACGGGATGAGCTAGAACGTCGCCTCACTGGCCGTGGCCAAGACAGTCAGGAAGTTATCGCCAGCCGTATGGCACAGGCGGTTTCTGAAATGTCGCACTATAAAGAATATGATTTTATTATCGTCAATGACGATTTTGACACAGCACTGGCCGATCTGCGGGCGATCATTCGCAGCCAACGCTTAACGGGTGCTAGTCAGATCCACGCGCAAAATGATATGCTTAACGATCTGTTGGCAGGCTAACTGCCATAGTGTACAATTTTGCGTCATTTTTTCCCTAGATAAACTGGAGTTTCAACACATGGCTCGCGTAACTGTAGAAGACGCCGTAGAACAAATCGGCAACCGTTTTGATATGATCCTGGTTGCGGCGCGTCGTGCTCGCCAAATCGCCGTGCAGGGTAAAGACCCTATGGTTGAAGAGATGAACGACAAGCCAACGGTTATCGCCCTGCGTGAAATCGAACTAGGTTTAGTGAATGCTCACACTTTAGATGCCGATGAGCGTCAAACCGTGCGTGAGCGCGAAGCTGCTGAAATCGCAGCGGTTGCCGCCATCGCTGAAGGCCGTTCACTATAAGTCTAATTGAGTCACACCTGTTTGGGTAAAGGAGAGCTGCCACTTGTATCTGTTTGAAGGTCTAAAGGAGTCTGCTTCCGGTTACTTAGAACCCGAACAGGTAGAATTGCTCAAGCAGGCGTACCAAGTTGCGCGTGATGCCCATGAAGGGCAAATGCGCACCAGCGGCGAACCTTATATTACCCATCCGGTTGCGGTTGCCCGCATCCTCGCCGAGATGCGTCTCGATCACGAGACGCTGATGGCTGCTTTGCTGCACGACACCATCGAAGATACCTATGTCACCAAAGAGGACTTAGCCGAACAATTTGGCGAAGCCGTGGCAGAGTTGGTTGAAGGGGTGTCTAAGCTCGACAAGCTGAAATTTCGCGATAAAAAAGAAGCCCAAGCGGAAAACTTCCGTAAAATGATGATGGCGATGACGCAGGATATCCGCGTTATTCTCATCAAGCTTGCCGACCGCACCCACAACATGCGTACCTTAGGTGCACTGCGCCCCGATAAACGCCGCCGCATTGCCCGCGAAACCTTAGAGATTTACGCGCCGATTGCCAACCGACTCGGTATTCACAATATCAAGACGGAGTTAGAGGATTTAGGCTTCCAAGCATATTATCCGATGCGCTATCGGGTGTTAAAGGAAGTGGTCAAAGCTGCCCGGGGTAACCGCAAAGAACTCATTCAAGGCATTGAAGCTGCGGTATTAACTCGCCTAAACGATGCGGGCATTAAAGGCAAAGTGAAAGGCCGCGAGAAAAACCTCTACTCCATCTACAACAAGATGCAGAGCAAGGAACTGCAGTTCCAAGAGGTAATGGATATCTACGCCTTTCGCGTCATCGTTGACTCCATCGATACTTGCTACCGCGTGCTCGGTGCCATGCACGGCCTGTATAAACCGCGTCCGGGTCGCTTTAAAGATTATATCGCTATCCCAAAAGCCAACGGTTATCAGTCGCTACATACCTCATTATTCGGCCCACACGGCGTGCCCGTCGAGATCCAAATTCGTACCGAAGATATGGATCAAATGGCCGACAAAGGGGTTGCGGCCCACTGGGCTTATAAAGGCGGCGCCGATGGTCAAGGCACTACCACGCAAGTGCGTGCCCGTAAGTGGATGCAAAGCTTGCTGGAACTGCAACAGAGCGCCAGCACCTCGTTCGAATTCGTTGAAAACGTTAAAACCGAACTCTTCCCCGAAGAGATTTACGTCTTTACCCCCGAAGGTCGCATTTTAGAATTACCGGTTAACGCCACCGCCGTCGACTTTGCCTATGAAGTCCACACCGATGTGGGCAATACCTGTGTCGGCGCCCGCGTTAACCGCCAAGCTTATCCGTTAAGCCAGCCCTTAATCTCCGGCCAAACCGTTGAGATCATTACCGCCAAAGGCGCGCGTCCGAATGCCGCTTGGCTTAACTTTGTGGTGACGGGTAAAGCCCGCGCCAAAATCCGCCAAGTGCTTAAGAGCCTAAAAGCAGACGATGCTATCGCCCTTGGCCGCCGTTTGCTTAACCATGCGCTGGGTAAAACCAAACTCGATAGCATTCCTGCCGAGCAGATTGATAAAGTCGTGCGCGATACCAAGCACGCCAATTTAAATTCCTTACTCGCCGACATCGGCCTTGGCAATGCCATGAGCATAGTCATCGCCCAACGTTTGATTGGCGATAATTTAGAGAATCAAGAGAGCCGCGATTCTCACCTGATGCCAATCCGTGGCGCCGAAGGCATGTTAGTAACCTTCGCTAACTGCTGCCGCCCCATCCCAGGTGATGCGGTGATAGCCCACGTGAGCCAAGGTAAAGGCCTAGTCGTCCACATGGAAAACTGCGCTAACATTCGCGGTTACCAAGGCGAGCCAGATAAATACATTCCCGTACAGTGGGACAATGTCGAAGGCGTCGAATATCAAGCCAATCTGCGGGTGGAAATTGTTAACCACCAAGGCGCGCTGGCGAAGATCACCTCGATTATCGCCGCCGAAGGTTCGAACATTCACAACCTTAGCACCGAAGAGCGCGATGGCCGCGTTTACTTGATTAACCTGCGAATTTCGGTGAAGGACAGGATCCATTTAGCTAACGTGATGCGCCGTATCCGGGTACTGCCCGAGGTGTTGCGTACATCCCGTAATCGTTGATCATTACTTTAGAGAGAGCGTCATGGCAGAAAAAATCATTATCGCGACCGAAAACGCCCCAGCGGCAATTGGCACTTATTCTCAAGCGGTTAAAGTCGGCAGCACAGTGTATTTATCCGGCCAAATCCCACTGGTGCCAAGCACAATGCAAATCGTGAGCGATGATTTTGAGGCGCAAGTTGTGCAAGTGTTTGAAAACTTAACGGCCGTTTGTACCGCAGCTGGCGGCACGATCAACGATATCGTTAAGCTCAATATCTTCCTAACGGACTTAAGCCACTTCGCAAAAGTGAATGAAATCATGAGCCGTTACTTCAGCCAACCTTATCCTGCTCGCGCCGCTATCGGTGTGAAGCAGCTGCCTAAGGATGCACAAGTCGAAATGGACGGCGTGATGGAGCTGTAAGCTTCCACCGATTTTACGAGGCGCTTAGGCGCCTTTTTTATTGCCTAATACGCCCACTGCTCCTGCTCTGACCTGTGATTAAGTTCATTTTCATTTCATACTCAAACGATAGGCTAGTCCGCCAATTTTAAGATTTTACAATCTTGCAAACTATTTGCGTGGCCTCACAAAACTCGCCATACTGGGCACCTATGTTGGGGTTAAAATAACAATAAAGAACAGGGAATTGCCTATGGATAATGCGATTAAGACGCCAGTTGAAATGTTGGCGCACTGGGCGAATACACGTGGGGATGAGATCTATTTGCGCCAGCCCATCAAGGGTCAATACCTTGATTTCACGTGGAATGAAGTGCAAGAAAAAGTGCAGCAACTCGCGGGTGCACTGCGCCATTTAGGCTTAGAGCCGGGCGATAAGATTGCCGTGCTCTCTAAAAACTGCGCCGAATGGTTTATTACCGACCTCGCCTTGATGCACGGCGGCTATATCAGCGTTCCCATCTACCCCACCGCCAATACAGATACTATCCGCTATGTGTTGCAACATAGTGGTGCCAAAGCGATTTTCCTCGGCAAGCTCGACCACTGGGCCGATCAAGAAGCCAGCGTTGGCGGCGAATTACTCCGCCTTGCCATGCCCTATGAGACCATGCCGGCCCAATATCAGTGGGAGCAACTGCTCAAGATGGGCAACCCTCTGATTGAAGCGCCGTTACCTGAGCTTGATCAGACCATGACCCTGATTTACACCTCGGGCTCAACGGGCCAACCTAAGGGCGCGATTCAGACGTTTGCCAGCTATGGCTGGACTTGCCAAGCGGTGGTGCGCGATCTGCGTACCAACGGCAACGACAGATTATTGTCCTACTTACCGTTAGCGCATATTACCGAGCGTGTGGCGATCGAAGGCTCGTCTTTTTATTCTGGCAGCACAGTTGCCTTCGTCGAAAGCTTAGACTCCTTCGTTGCCGATGTGCAGCGCGCTAAACCGACGGTGTTTTTCTCGGTTCCGCGGCTGTGGAGTCTGTTCCAGAAGAACATTATCGACAAGATTGGTGTTGGCAAACTCAATCTATTGCTAAAAATCCCACTGATTAGCAGCCTAGTAAAACACAAGATCCACAAAGGGTTAGGACTCAACCATTGCCGTTTACTCGGCTCTGGTTCTGCGCCTATTCCGCCCTCACTGATTCACTGGTACCACAGCATTGGCTTGGATATTTGTGAAGCCTGGGGGATGACGGAAAACTGTGCTTACTCCATCATCAACTATCCCTTCGATGTGCGCAAAATCGGCACTGTGGGTAAACCCGTGCAGGATTGCCAAATCCGCCAAGGTGAAGACGGCGAACTGCTGCTGAAGAGTCCCGGCCTGATGACGGCCTATTATCTGCAACCCGAAGCGACAGCGGCGGCCTTCGATCCCGATGGTTTCTTCCATACTGGCGACCTCTGCGCTATCGATGCCGATGGCTGTGTGACTATCACTGGCCGCGTGAAGGACAACTTTAAAACCGCTAAGGGTAAATACGTCGCCCCAGTGCCAATTGAACGTAAGCTCGCGCAGGATCCCCATGTGGAGCTGATTTGCGTCATTGGTTCTGGTCTGCCGCATCCCGTCGCATTAGTACAACTTTCCGAGGGCGCGACCTTACAAGCCCGCGAGGAAGTTCGTGCATCTTTAAAAGCGACCCTCGATAGCGTGAACCCACATTTAGAGTCCCATGAGCATGTGGATGCAATTGTGGTTGTGAACGAGCCTTGGACCATCGAAAACGATGTGTTAACTCCGACACTGAAGATCAAACGTCATGTGCTCGAGAAGGCATTTAGCGAGCGTGTCGACGGTATTCGCGGTGCGCAAGTACGCTGGGAAGATGAGTTATCTGCAAAATAACCCATCGAATCCTGACATAATGACATTCACCTCTAAAGCACACCTTTCGGTGTGCTTTTTTATGACATATTCTGTCAAAGCGGTTGAAAAACACGTATCATGTGCGCCTGTCAGCGTAAGGTGATACACCTTAAATCAATTCACTTAATTAGGTTTAACAGAGTCTAAAATGCTCATTGCACTTTCAATTATCGGCGGCTTTATCATTTTAACCTTAGGCGCAGAAGCCTTAGTCCGTGGCGCGAGCTCCATCGCTCTACGTCTTGGCATTACGCCACTCATCATCGGCTTAACCATTGTGGCCTTTGGTACCAGCGCGCCCGAACTTGCGGTGAGTGTCAAGTCAGCACTAGCAGGCAATAGCGGCATTGCGCTGGGTAACGTGATTGGCTCTAACATTGCCAACATTGGTTTGATTTTGGCGATTACCGCTCTTATTCGCCCGATTCAAGTACAGTCACAGATGGTAAGACGGGATATCCCCTTGATGATCCTCGCCTCTATGCTGTTTTGGGGATTGTTATTGGACGGCGAACTCAGCCTGATTGACGGCGTGATTTTATTATCACTGCTTGTTGGCTACCTCGTATTCAGCTATTTCAGCTCGAAAAATACCACAGATGCCGATGGCGAAATCATCGAAGAAGGTCCTAAAAACCCATTACTCTCTGTGGCCTTTATTGTCGTGGGTATCGGCATGTTAGTCGGTGGCGGGATTTTATTTGTAAACGGTGCGGTCGAGTTAGCCAAAGTGTTTGGCGTGAGCGAAATCATTATCGGCTTAACTATTGTCGCTATTGGCACCAGCATGCCTGAGCTAGTGACCTCTGTTTTAGCGGCCCTAAAAGGTGAGAGCGATATCGCTATCGGTAACGTGGTTGGCTCTAACCTATTCAACATTCTGGGTATTTTAGGTGTGACGGCGATTGTGCACCCAGTATCTGCCTTAGGTTTCCAATCCTTCGACTTTATCGTGATGCTCGCCCTAGCCGTAGTGATTTTACCCTTCGCTTGGTCAGGACTACGCATCGGTCGCCGTGAAGGTGCCACACTGCTTGTCGCTTACTTAGGCTACATGGTTTACCTCGTCAACCAAGCCAGCACTCAAGCCGTCGTTTAACGCGCTGCGCCTTGCCTTACAAAACACCGGAGCCTCTCCGGTGTTTTGCTTTTAAGCTTAAGACATGACATTTGTCATGCTCAATTGATGACCTTTGTGCCTGCACTCAGGCCAAGGTATTTTTGATAATGAAGCCGTCCCCAAGCAATGGGTTATCACTTCAATAAGGAAATACCATGAAAACATTCTTACTGTTATCAAGTCTTGCCCTCGCCTGCGCGCCCGTATTCGCGGCTTCCAACTCGAGTATCAATATCGCAGAAATCGACAAAGCCGCAAGCACCTTGAATATCGATAAATTACAACAGCTCAGCACGACAACACAGGATTACGAAGCAGCCTATGCCAACTATCGTTTAGCCATCAGCGCCAATGTGATGGGGCAAAAAACCTTGGCGGAACAGGCCTTAACTTCGGCGCAAACCAGCTTAGAAGCCCTCAACAATACCCAAGCTGATGCCGAGTCCCTCGCGCTATTATCGTCCGTTTACGGCATGCAAATCGCCTTGGATAACAGCAAAGGCGCCGAGCTTGGGAGCAAATCCACCCATGCCATCGCTCAAGCCGAACAGCTGGCACCGCTTAATCCGCGGGTGGCATTAGTAAAAGCGATTGCCGCCTATAATACGCCCGCGATGTTTGGTGGCAGCATGCAACATGCAAAGACGCTCGCCAGCAATGCGATTGAACGATTTAATCAACCTTGC
The DNA here is from genome assembly GCF_023283775.1 of Shewanella seohaensis. NCBI lineage: Bacteria > Pseudomonadati > Pseudomonadota > Gammaproteobacteria > Alteromonadales > Shewanellaceae > Shewanella > Shewanella seohaensis. Next base: position 84,621 of record NZ_JAKILE010000015.1, on the reverse strand, counting down.
GAGGACATTTGCTGGGGTGAGGCCGAAGCTTACACTTGGCGCGGACTCGCAAAACAGGAATTAGGCGATGCCCAAGGGGCGATTGAAGATTGGCAACAGGCGCTGCAAGTGGAAAAAGATTACGGTTGGGCTAAGTTTTTACTTCAGCAAAATCAGTAAATAAGTGCTAAATAACCCCAGAACAGGCAAAAGGATTGGCTGACGTTTGCGGCCAATCCTGCCATCGGTAGCCAGCTATTGGCCTTAGGCGAAGCGTTATGACTCAACACTCAGTGCAAATAGAACAAAAAATCGCATGGATTTACCTGATAAACCTAGCGTTTTATTTGATCCCGCTGTTTGTCACGCCCTATCCGAGCTGGCAGATAGGACTCATTTTAGCCGTACTTATTCCCTTTATTTACAGCTACTTTTGGGCCTATCGCTGCCATACTCGTGTGGCTTATAGACCCATCAGCGTCATGCTATTACTGGCGATTGCCATAACGCCCATCAATCCTGGTTCTATTTCTCTCTTTACCTTTGCCAGCTTCTTTATTGGCTTCTTCTATCCACTCAGAGTCAGCCTGTTAAGCTGGTTTGGAATTTTGGCTTTATTGTTCTTACTCAACCACTTCAGTCAGTTCAACAATCTGTATTTTCCGCTGTATGGCTCGGCGTTAGTTTTCGGCGTTGGCATGTTGGGGATTGCCGAGCAAAAACGTTATCAACATAGATTAAAGGAGCGACAAAGCGCGCAGGAGATCAGCACCTTAGCGACCATGGTTGAACGGGAGCGCATCGCCAGAGACTTGCACGATATCATGGGACACAGTCTGTCATCGATTGCCCTAAAAGCTGAACTGGCGGAAAAACTGCTCGCCAAACAAGAATATCAATTAGCGACCACTCAGCTGCAGGAGCTAGGACAAATCGCTCGGGAGAGCTTGAGCCAAATTAGGCATACAGTCTCAGATTATAAACATAAAGGGCTGGCCAGCTGCGTCACTCAATTATGTCACTCCCTGAGGGACAAGGGCATCGCGGTGGAGCTGCTAGGCGAGTTACCCAAATTGTCCGCCAGAGCAGAGAGTCAACTCAGTTTAGTGTTAACTGAGCTGGTGAATAATATTCTGCGCCACAGCAGCGCCAGCCAATGCCGCATTCAGTTTCGCGAGCAGGCCGATAGCCTTATCGTCGACGTGCAAGATAACGCCCCAACAAGCCCTATTATCGAGGGTAACGGCCTAACAGGGATCCGCGAGCGGCTCGCTAGCCTTGGGGGACATTTAAGCTATGATCTTGAACAGGGATACGCCTTTAGCGTCAGTTTACCTTTGCAGGGAGCAACAGATTAATGCACATTCTTCTCGCGGAAGATCAGGCCATGGTGCGCGGCGCGCTCGCAGCACTGTTAACCCTAGCGGGCGGTTTCACCATTACCCAAGCCAGCAATGGCGATGAAGCCTTAAACCTGTTGAAACAACAAGATTTCGATCTACTGCTAACAGATATCGAAATGCCGGGAAGAACAGGTTTGGAGTTGGCTACTTGGCTTAAAGAACAGCATAGCCATACCAAAGTTGTCGTTATTACCACCTTTGGCCGCGCAGGTTATATAAAACGCGCCATTGAAGCAGGCGTGGGTGGCTTTTTACTGAAAGATGCGCCCTCGGAAACCTTAGTCCATGCCATTCAACAAGTGATTGCGGGTAAGCGGATTATCGATCCTGAGCTGGCAATCATGGCGATTGGCGATGTCGACCCCCTCAATGATAAAGAGCGCCTCGCCCTACGTTTTGCCAGTGAAGGCAAATCCACCGCCGAGATAGCCGAGATGCTGTTTATTGCCGAAGGCACAGTACGCAACTATTTATCCGAAGCCATTGCCAAACTCAATGCGAGCAACCGAATCGATGCCGCCCGCATCGCCAAGCAAAAAGGTTGGTTATAGCTCAGTTGTAGTCATAAATGCAGTAAATGCGGTCGAATTTTCCTAAGGCTAAATCATCCCGGAGGATAATAAAATTCAACTGCATAGAGTGCTCACTATAGACGGCTTTGAACAGCACCAGATAATCTTCGGCATTGCCGCCTAATTCAGCCGCAGCGTGGAGTTCGGGGGCTTTATAGCGGCTATCACCATGGCCATTAATGCTGGCGATACCATTGTAATACGGCAGCGGCTGCTCGGGGACGAGCAATGCCTGCAAGTTGGATGACTGCCAGTCGGGCAATGCTGCCCATTGTGCTTGAGTGAGAATCTGACCGGGGATTAACCCGTGTTTATTCATTTGCATTAGATCAAAGAAATAGAGCTGATCTTGCCACTCTGGTACCAATTCATCATCCACAACCGCTAGGGCCTCTAGCACCATAGCTTGTTGCGGTTCAGGTAGCGCTTGTAAACGGGCCTTGGCTAACCTTACTAAATGCGGGTTGTCACTATTAATCATGTCAGGGGCTATCATCTTTATGCTGGCAACTCCCTGAAGTTGATAAGCCTCTTCATACTCATAGTTTGCACATACAGCATCGTCGAACTTAGGTTTGGCAATCGCTTTCCCAGAGTTCAGTTGTTGATCCTCAGCGACATAATAGACATGGCCGCGAAGCATTTCCGAGAATCGCCAGCGCTCCAAAAAGAACAACAATCGCCCTTCTCGGGGCAAATAAGATTGAAACGTCTTCAGGTCGCGACAGTTGAGCTGTGCAATAAATTGCATGGGCACACGGAAGGCCTGCGCCGCCTCGTCCCAGTCCCAATCCTGCGACCAACAATAATGCTCCTCGATATACTCGCGAGTGTGGTCGAATTCCTCAGCGTAAGCATCCAGCATCTCCAATCGCCCAACCAGAGTCACCGGATAATCCATGCCGACAGGCAAATCTGGCAATCCACCTAGTCGGCTGTTACCTAACTGGGCATAGTCTTCGTCTGCACAGGGATAGAGGTCGACACTACTGCGAATAAACGCCGAAAGAACGTTGGCAAGCTTGGGGTCTTTAAACTGTGCCAGCTTTTGCTCGAGTAGCTGCTGACGCATGGGGGAATTTTCTGCTAACAACATATCCATATTTACCTCACTGCTCCAATATTGGCTTTTTATCATTTCTATCAAATATTTGCTATCTTCCAATATGGCAAATTGCCAAAGCTATTACAGGAATCACAAACTCAGAGTAAAGGGTTTGCTAATGGGGCAAGCAACAACCTAGGCGATAGAAAACTCCTTGCGTTAATTACTGCTACACTCAAATTCTGCGCAAAAAGATCAACAAAAGGATTTGTTTATGGCGATAGCCTGCGTGCATACCCGAGCCAGTAGCGGTGTTGAGGCTCCAGAAGTCATAGTGGAAGTGCATCTCAGTAATGGTCTACCCGCCTTTAATCTGGTGGGCTTACCCGAAGCCTCGGTCAAAGAAGCGCGCGAGCGTGTACGCAGCGCCTTGATCAATGCGGGATTTGAATTCCCCATGCGACGGATAACGGTTAATCTCGCGCCGGCGGACTTGCCTAAACAAGGGGGCCGTTACGATCTGCCCATCGCCATAGGCATTCTGGCGGCTTCGGAGCAAATCCCCGCCAGCAGCCTTAAAAATACCGAATTTGTCGGCGAGCTCGCACTCTCGGGGCAGATACGCCATTGCCAAGGATTACTGCCCGCCATCATTGCGGCTAAACGTCATAATAATCAGTTAATTCTTCCCTTAGAGAATCGCCACGATGCCGAGCTTGTGGGCTATCACGGGGTCTATTTTGCTTCCCATTTGCAAAGCCTAGCCGCGTTTCTCCACGGACAAGCGCCACTGCCTATGCTCGAACAACAACTTGAATGGATTAACGATGAGGCGCCAACCACCCAGCCTTGCCTCAGCGATGTCATAGGCCAATATCAAGCTAAACAGGCCCTCGAAATCGCCGCGGCCGGAAACCATAACCTGTTGATGCTCGGCCCGCCGGGCACGGGTAAAACCATGTTAGCCAGCCGCATTATGGCGCTACTGCCCATACTCAATTATGAAGAGGCATTAGAGGTCGCCGCCATCCATTCGGTGGCGGGCATTAATATCAAACCGCAGGATTTTCTAAAGCGGCCATTTCGGGCGCCGCACCATACCAGTTCATCCATCTCCTTGGTCGGCGGCGGCAGTATTCCTAAACCAGGGGAAATCTCCCTCGCCCATCGCGGCGTGTTATTTTTAGATGAAGTCGCCGAGTTTCCCCGCAAGGTACTCGATTGCCTGCGTGAACCCATGGAAACGGGCGAAGTAGTGATCTCCCGCGCCGCCGCTAAGTTAACCTTTTTGAGCCGCTTTCAGTTGATCGCCGCCATGAATCCCAGTCCCAGCGGCGATATTGAAGGGGCGAACCGCGCCACACCCGATCAGGTTCAGCGCTATCTCGCCAGACTCTCGGGGCCTTTTTTAGATAGGTTCGACCTCACCATCGAAGTCCCCAAACTCCCCGCAGGTACACTCACACAACCAACAAGTACCAGCGAAACCAGTGATGAAATCGCTAAACGAGTCAAACGCGCCCGCGATAGCCAACTCGCGCGAGCTGGCGTGCTCAACAGTGAACTCTCGGGAAAACAGCTAAAGCAATTCGGCGGCCTTAGCGACGCCGACTTAGGCTTTTTAGAACAGAGTGTCGTCAAGCTTGGGTTATCCGTTCGCAGTTTTCATCGCATTCAACGTGTTGCCCGCACCATTGCCGATCTGGAGCAAGCGCCCAATACCGAACGGCGCCACCTCGCCCAAGCCTTAGGTTATCGTGCCATGGACAAGTTATTAGCTCGCTTATCCCAGCAGTATTGAGGCTCGAAATGTTATACCAATCGTATTAAATATCTGTTCATTCAGCGGGAGTTAAACGGGCTTTAGACAAGGCGAAGGCTTGAAGGCATAGTGGCGCTCTGTCGAAAGCCTTAAACGCAGTATAAAGCCCGTTCAACCCCGCCCTTCGGGAGCCTCACAAGCATCTCACTCCCGTGTTACATTGACTTAAAAGGGAATAACCATTTCTGCGTCAATGCGCCTTGGATTGAGATGCCTGTGAGGCTCTGAACTGATTAGATATTTAATGTGATTGGTATTAACAAATGCCCCGACCAGCTGCCGTAAGATTGAGCCAAACGCCGACACCGAGTAACATAGGCCTCCAATTTTTATCAGGAGGCACTAATGGGGACGCTGTTTTCGCAATTAAAAGGCTGCATTGCCTTCTTAGGCTATGTCGTGAATACCTTGTTTTGGGTTATACCTATAGTGCTCGGTAGCCTGATAAAGCTTATCCCTCTGCCACCATTGAGAACGGCCATCAGCTACTTTCTCGACTTTTGCGCGAGTGCTTGGATCAGCGTCAATGGCGTGATAGAACGAGTGCTGCACCCAGTCGACGTCGAACTCACGGGTGACACCCAATTCTCGACCAAAGAATGGTATATGGTTATTGCTAACCATCAGTCTTGGGTAGATATTTTAATCCTGCAACGGGTGTTTAACCGCCGCATTCCCTTCCTGAAGTTCTTCCTCAAACAGGAACTGCTTTATGTACCAGTATTAGGACTGGCGTGGTGGGCATTGGACTTCCCCTTTATGCGCCGCTATAGCACGGCACAGCTGAAGAAAAATCCGAAGCTCAAGGGCAAAGATATTGAAATTACACGTAAAGCCTGCGCGAAATTTAAGACAAAGCCCGTCAGTGTGATGAACTTTGTCGAGGGCACACGCTTTACTAAGGCGAAACATAAAAAGCAAAACTCACAGTTCCAACATCTGTTAAAACCTAAAGCGGGTGGCATGGCCTTTGCGCTATCGGCGATGGGAGAACAGATCCACAAGTTAGTGGATGTTGCGATTTACTACCCGGGCCCAGTCCCTAGCTTTTGGGACTACCTGACAGGCAAGCTGCCAAAGGTTAAAGTACACATCAAAGTGAGTGATATCGCGCCGGACATGCGTGGCGACTACATGAATGACCGTGATTTCAAAATTGGCTTCCAAGAACAATTGAACGACATTTGGCTCGCAAAAGATCAAGTGATCAGCCAACTGGCTGGCCAAGCGGACCAAGAAGTAAGGTAAAACCTCTATGTTGAATTTCCTTCCCGGCCCAGTGCTGTTTATTCTCAGTCTGAGCCTGCTGATCATTAACACCGCCCTTTGGGGAACCTTGGTTTGCCTCGGTGGTTTAGTGAAAATGCTGATGCCAGCTCAAAGTGCACGCAACGCAGTGACCGCACTGATGAACCGTTTTATGTGGGCATGGGCGAGCTGCAATGGTGGCATTTTATATTTGATTGCCAAAATTGAGTGGGACATCCAAGGCCTCGAAGGATTGGATAAAAACGGCTGGTACTTGTTAATCAGTAACCACCTCAGTGGCTTTGATATTGCCGCGCAGACCTACCTGCTGCGTAACCATATTCCTATGCTGAAGTTCTTCCTTAAGAAAGAGCTGATCTATGTGCCTATTATGGGCCTAGGTTGCTGGGCGCTCGACATGCCCTTTATGGACAGAACTAGCCCGGCAAAACTTAAGAAAAATCCAAAGCTTAAGGGTAAGGATTTAGCCACCACTCGCCGCGCCTGTGAGAAGTTTAAAAATATGCCTACCTCGATCATCAACTATGTTGAGGGCAGCCGTTTTACCGAAGACAAACGCCAGCGTCAGGATTCACCTTACCGCCATTTACTGCGTCCTAAGGCGGGCGGCATTGCCTTTACCCTGTCGGCCATGGGTGAGCAATTTACCAATCTGTTGGATGTGACCTTAGTGTATCCCGATGCGCCGGATGATGTGTTATTCGGCGTGATGAATGGCAAAGTACGGAAGATTGTGGTGCGGGTACGCGCCTTACCAGTGCCCCAAGTCGATGCCACTCGCTACTTTTCAGAATCTGAATATCGGGTCGAGTTTCAGCGTTGGTTAAACCAAGTTTGGGCCGAGAAAGATGAGCAAATCGATGCGCTATTACTGCAACATCGACAGCTGACGGACAGCGCCACCAGCACCCACACTCAGCTTCACTAACGTAAAGTGAGTCGATAGCGGGTTAGGCTTACCTAGCCCGCTGATTCCGCCTCAAGCTGCCCCAGCCTTGTTGCCACTTGCGCTAATTCCGTTTCATTAAACACACTCACACCCGCCGCCTGCAGTAATTCCGCCGTCATTCCTTGCCCTGCGATTAAACGTTTACTGAAAGTGCCATCATAAATATGTTGATTGCCACAGGAAGGACTACGCGCCTTTAAAATCGCAATCTTAATACCTTGCTCCTGAGCCAGAGCAAGCGCCTTTTGCGCTCCCAACTGAAAGGCCGCAGTCACATCCTCTCCCTGCGCCGTTAGCACTGCCTCGCCGACACGTTCGGCCGCAGGCCTTGGTGTGGGTAATCCGCCCGCGCATTCAGGACAAAATGCCACGATACGACCTTCTCGCTGCCATCGCTGCATCCACTCGTCTTGCAGCAGATTATGACCGCCGTCATAACGTACCGCCTGCCCGAGCAAACAACTGCTAATGAGGATTTTCTCCATCTTGCCCCTCGATACCTTCACCCTGTAGTGCCGACCCATACTTCTTCAGCATTGTACTCAATAAATCGCTATGGGGTAAAAGCTGTGATTGATCGGACCATCAGACATCACTCAACACCAAAATTGTCGACAATTATCAATTACAAAATAGAGAAGATAAAATTATCAAAATCAAATTAATATAAAAATAATCAATAAATACAACAACAAAATAAGAATCCGCCAGAAATATAGACTTACGTCTAAGTAAACACATTGTTGACAATAACCATTAACAGGACTATTTTTTACCCATTGTCGACAATCCAGCAATCAACGAGTGATGCGCAGTATGTTGAAGCAAGAGACCATATTCCCAACAGATGACACCCCAAGCTCAGTGGCTCATGCCGCGACGAGCCCAACGAATAAGGTGAAATCCCTCGCCAGCGAAAAATCGTCGACCACCTTAGCCGATCAAATTTTGGTGCAAATACAAACCAGCATCATCAAGGGCGAGCTGCCTGCGGGCAGTAAGATCAACGAGCAAGCCCTCGCCGAAAAATATGGCATCAGCCGCGGCCCGACCCGTGAAGCGCTGCAAACCTTAGAAAGACAACGTCTCGTTGTCCGCGCGCCCCATGTCGGAGCCCGAGTCGCGCAGCTCACAGTGAGCGAGTTAAACGATTTATATCAATTACGTAGCGTGCTCGAAGGCATGGCCTGCGAACTCGCCGCCAGCCGTATTACCCCAGAACAGCTGGCGAAGTTGCAAGACCTGCTCGCCGTGCAAGAAACCGCACTGGCCAATGGCGATACCTATTTCCAAGAGGAAGGCGATGTCGACTTCCACTACCAAATCATCCAAGCCAGCGGCAATAAGCATCTGCAAGAAACCTTAATTGGTGGGCTTTACCACCTGCTGCGGATGTATCGCTATCAATGCACCAATAAGAACCGCCCTGTAAAAGCCATTGCCGAACATAGGCGTATCGTCGAGGCCATCGCCCAGCGTGATGGTGAACTCGCCAGTCTGTTGATGCGTCGCCATATTGAGCAAGGCCGTAAAAATACCGAATTACGCTTGATTGAATTACAAGCTAACGCCGCCGCGAAAGAAACCTTAGCCAATATTAACTAAGGCGTTGCGGCCCATAAGCATCCAATGCTGAACACTCAGTACCCTAAATAGGATAAGGACAAGACCATGACCCAAAGCGCAGGATTACGTTTTCGCCAAGCTCTTGCTAACTCAAAACCGCTGCAAATCGTCGGCACCACTAATGCTTATTTCGCCCTGATGGCGGAGCAAACGGGTTTCCAAGCCCTGTATTTGTCGGGCGCGGGTGTAGCGAACGCCTCCTACGGTTTACCGGATTTAGGTATGACCTCGATGAATGACGTGCTGATCGATGCCGGCCGTATCACCTCAGCAACTCAACTGCCACTGCTGGTCGATATCGACACAGGTTGGGGCGGCGCTTTCAACATCGCCCGCACCATTAAAGAGTTTGAAAAAGCAGGTGTTGCCGCGGTGCACATGGAAGACCAAGTGTCGCAAAAGCGTTGTGGCCACAGACCCAACAAAGCGGTCGTCAGCACAGAGGAAATGGTTGACCGTATCAAGGCCGCCGTCGATGCCCGCACCGATCCTAACTTTGTGATCATGGCGCGTACCGATGCGGTTGCCGTAGAAGGTTTAGAAGCAGGTATCGAACGTGCAAAAGCCTATATCGCCGCGGGTGCCGATATGATTTTCGCCGAAGCCTTAACTGAGCTGGACCAATACCGTCACTTCAAGGCTCAAGTTAACGCACCGATTCTGGCGAACATGACCGAATTTGGCCAAACCCAATTGTTCAACAAAGAAGAACTCGCCGAAGCGGGCGCCGACATGGTGCTTTACCCACTCGGCACTTTCCGCGCCGCTAACCAAGCCGCACTGAAAGTGATGCAAGCGCTGATGAATGATGGTCATCAACGCAATGTCTTAGACACTATGCAGACCCGTGCGGATCTGTATAAGTACTTGGGCTACCACGCCTTTGAAGACAAGTTAGATCAATTATTTAGCCAAGATAAGTAAAGGATAAGTACAGACCATGGACGTCAGTAGAAGCTTAGGCTTCGCGTTGTTACTGATACCCAGATGCGCGAGCTGTGACCTCAAATAACGGCTCACGCATCACCGACACGCTGCAACCCTACATAAGGTCGAAACGAGTATTTCGCCAACAATATGCAGCTTTAACCAAAAAGGTAGACGGCCAATATTGGGCCTGTCTGCAATAACCATAGCGTTAACGGAAGGGAAGGATTATGTCAGACGCAAAAAAATTAAGTGGTGCAGGATTACGTGGCCAGAGCGCGGGTGAGACCGCATTAAGTACCGTAGGTGTATCGGGCAGCGGCCTGACCTACCGTGGTTACGATGTGAAGGACTTGGCCGAAAACGCCACCTTCGAAGAAGTCGCCCACCTCATCCTCTACGGTGAGCTGCCAACCACTGCACAACTCGAAGCTTACAAGACCAAACTTAAGGGCATGCGCGGCCTGCCACAGGCATTAAAAGAAGTGTTAGAGCGTATTCCTGCCGACGCCCATCCAATGGATGTCATGCGTACCGGTTGTTCTATGCTTGGTAACCTCGAAGCCGAGCACAGCTTTAGCGAGCAAAGCCAAATTGCCGATCGTTTACTGGCGGCCTTCCCATCGATCATCTGCTACTGGTATCGCTTTAGCCACGATGGTGTACGCATCGAAACCGAAACCAAGGATGAGCAAATCGGCGCTCACTTCCTGCACCTGCTGCACGGCAAAGCCCCATCGGCGCTGCACGCTAAGGTAATGGACGTATCGTTAATTCTGTATGCAGAGCATGAGTTTAACGCTTCAACCTTTACCGCCCGTGTGTGTGCATCGACCCTGTCGGACATGCATTCCTGCGTCACTGGTGCTATCGGCTCACTGCGTGGTCCGCTACACGGCGGCGCTAACGAAGCGGCGATGGAACTGATCCAAGACATGAAAGACGAAGCCGATGCCCGCGATGTGCTCATGGGTAAACTCGAGCGTAAAGAGAAGATCATGGGCTTTGGTCACGCCATTTATCGTGAGTCAGACCCACGAAACGCCATCATCAAAGAATGGTCTGAAAAGCTGGCCGCCGATTACGGCGATGATCGCCTCTACCGTGTGTCGGTCGCCTGTGAAGCCCTGATGTGGGAACAGAAGAAACTCTTCTGTAACGCCGACTTCTTCCACGCCAGTGCTTACCACTTCATGGGCATTCCAACCAAGCTGTTTACCCCGATCTTCGTTTGTTCACGGGTAACTGGCTGGACCGCGCACGTGATGGAGCAGCGTTCAAACAACCGCATTATTCGTCCAAGTGCCGACTATGTGGGTGTAGCGCTACGTAAAGTCGTGCCGATTGCAGAGCGTTAATAACACAACAGGAACTGGCGCTAAGCGTCAGTTCCGCATGAGCTCTTTAGGTCTAATGCCTTAATAAAAGAGCCGAATTTACCCTATGTGGCTGCGATAGCGGCCACCGAAGTACAAATAGGTACGGACATTACCACTATGACCACAGCTATGAATCGCCTCTATCGCAAGCCCTTACCCGGCACAGCACTCGACTATTTCGATACCCGCGAAGCCATTGAAGCCATTGCCCCCGGCGCCTATGCGAAATTGCCTTACACCTCGCGCGTGTTAGCGGAAAACTTAGTGCGTCGCTGCGAGCCAGAAGCACTCACAGACTCGCTAAAACAAATTATTGAATCTAAACAGGAACTGGATTTTCCATGGTTCCCTGCGCGCGTCGTGTGCCACGATATTTTAGGGCAAACCGCGCTGGTAGACTTAGCGGGGCTGCGTGATGCGATTGCCGCTAAGGGTGGCGATCCGGCGCAGGTTAACCCAGTGGTTCCGACCCAGCTGATTGTCGACCATTCCCTAGCGGTGGAATATGGTGGTTTCGATAAGGATGCCTTTGCGAAAAACCGCGCCATCGAAGATAGACGAAACGAAGACAGATTCCACTTTATCAACTGGACTCAAAAAGCGTTTAAAAACATCGATGTGATCCCACAAGGTAACGGCATCATGCACCAGATTAACCTGGAGCGTATGTCACCAGTGGTCCATGCCCGTGATGGCGTGGCCTTCCCAGATACCCTAGTGGGTACCGACAGCCATACGCCACACGTAGATGCGCTGGGCGTTATTGCCATCGGCGTGGGCGGGCTTGAGGCCGAAAGCGTGATGTTAGGTCGCGCCTCTTATATGCGTCTGCCCGACATTATCGGCGTTGAGCTCACAGGCAAGCTTCAGCCGGGCATTACCGCCACCGATATCGTATTAGCCTTGACCGAATTCCTGCGTAAGGAAAAAGTGGTTTCTTCTTACCTCGAGTTCTTCGGCGAAGGTGCAGAGGCTTTAACACTTGGCGATCGCGCGACTATCTCTAACATGACGCCAGAATTTGGCGCCACCGCCGCCATGTTCTATATCGACCAACAAACGCTGGACTACTTAACCCTCACGGGTCGTAGCGACGAGCAAGTTAAGCTGGTTGAAACCTATGCCAAGACCACAGGTTTGTGGAGCGATGATCTCAAGCAGGCCGAGTACCCACGTACCCTGCATTTTGACCTGTCATCGGTAGTGCGTACCATTGCTGGCCCATCGAATCCCCATGCTCGCGTTCCGACTTCAGAACTGGCCGCGCGCGGCATCAGTGGCGTGGTTGAAAACGAGCCTGGCCTAATGCCAGATGGCGCCGTGATTATTGCGGCGATTACAAGCTGTACCAACACCAGTAACCCACGCAACGTGATTGCGGCGGGCCTACTGGCACGTAACGCCAATGCCAAAGGCTTAAGCCGTAAACCTTGGGTGAAAACCTCACTCGCCCCCGGCTCTAAGGCGGTACAACTGTATTTAGAAGAAGCCAACTTGCTGCCAGAGCTGGAGTCATTAGGCTTTGGTATTGTCGGTTTTGCCTGCACCACCTGTAACGGTATGAGCGGCGCACTCGACCCAGTAATTCAGCAGGAAGTGATCGACCGCGATCTTTACGCCACCGCCGTATTATCCGGTAACCGTAACTTCGACGGCCGTATTCACCCTTACGCTAAGCAGGCTTTCCTTGCATCACCGCCATTAGTCGTCGCCTATGCAATCGCAGGTACCATCCGCTTCGATATCGAGAAGGATGTACTCGGCCAAGATAAAGACGGTAATCCAGTTCGCCTTATAGATATTTGGCCAACGGATGCCGAAATCGATGCCGTGATTGCAGCAAGCGTGAAGCCAGAGCAATTCCGTAAGGTCTACGAGCCGATGTTCGACCTGAGCGTCGACTATGGCGATAAAGTCAGCCCACTGTACGACTGGCGTCCACAATCGACCTATATCCGCCGTCCACCTTACTGGGAAGGCGCTTTAGCGGGCGAGCGTACACTCAAGGGCATGCGTCCTCTAGCCGTATTAGGCGACAACATCACCACCGACCATTTATCACCATCGAACGCGATTATGATGGACAGCGCGGCGGGCGAATACCTGCACAAGATGGGCCTACCAGAGGAAGACTTTAACTCCTACGCGACCCACAGGGGCGACCACTTAACGGCCCAGCGCGCGACCTTCGCCAACCCTAAACTCAAAAACGAGATGGCGGTTGTCGATGGCAAGGTGAAGCAAGGCTCACTGGCGCGTATCGAGCCAGAAGGCCAAGTGACCCGCATGTGGGAAGCCATTGAAACCTATATGGATCGCAAACAGCCGCTGATCATTATCGCCGGCGCCGACTACGGTCAGGGTTCATCCCGTGACTGGGCGGCAAAAGGCGTGCGCTTAGCGGGCGTTGAGGCCATTGTCGCCGAAGGCTTCGAGCGTATTCACCGCACTAACTTAGTCGGCATGGGCGTGTTACCGCTGGAGTTTAAGGCAGGCGAGAATCGCGCTACCTATGGCATAGATGGTACCGAACTGTTTGACGTTTATGGTGAAATCGCGCCAAGAGCGGATCTCACGGTCGTGATTAGCCGTAAAAACGGCGAGCGTGTCGAAGTGCCAGTAACTTGCCGTTTAGATACCGCAGAAGAAGTGTCTATCTACTCGGCAGGCGGCGTGTTACAGCGTTTTGCGCAGGACTTTTTAGAGTCGAATCTGAAGTAAGACTCGCGCTAAAAGGCGGCAATGCCGACAAGCTTGCCGCCTATATCAACGCTAACCTTTTCGCTATTCCCCTTGGAGTTAATAGCATGAGCAAGAATCCGTTTCCGCCCCAAATTAAAGTTGCCGCCACCTATATGCGCGGCGGTACCAGCAAAGGGGTGTTTTTCCGTTTACAGGACTTACCCGAAGCAGCCCAAGTACCCGGCCCAGCTCGAGATGCCCTGCTCCTTCGCGTGATTGGCAGTCCTGACCCCTATGGCAAGCAAATTGATGGCATGGGCGGCGCCACCTCAAGCACCAGCAAAACCGTTATTCTGTCGAAAAGCAGCCAAGCCGACCACGATGTCGACTATCTGTTTGGCCAAGTCTCAATCGACAAACCCTTTGTCGATTGGAGCGGTAACTGCGGTAACTTAACCGCCGCCGTCGGTGCCTTTGCCATCAGCAATGGTCTGATTGACGCTGCGCGCATTCCGCAAAACGGCGTCTGCACAGTGCGTATTTGGCAGGCCAATATTGGCAAAACCATTATTGCCCATGTCCCTATCACAAATGGTGAAGTACAAGAGACGGGGGATTTTGAGCTAGATGGTGTGACCTTCCCCGCCGCCGAAGTACAAATCGAATTTATGAACCCCGCCGCTGACGAAGACGGCGATGGTGGCAGCATGTTCCCTACGGGTAACTTGGTGGATGTGCTCGAAGTGCCTGGTGTTGGCAGCTTTAATGCGACCATGATTAATGCAGGCATCCCGACCATATTCATCAATGCCGAAGACTTAGGTTACACGGGCGCTGAGCTGCAGGACGATATCAACAGCGATAATGCCGCTCTAGCCAAGTTTGAAACTATTCGTGCCCATGGCGCGGTGCGTATGGGGCTTATCAAGCATATTGATGAAGCTGCTTCGCGCCAACATACCCCTAAGGTGGCCTTTGTTGCTAAGCCGAAAAACTATGTGTCATCCAGTGGAAAAGCCGTCGCGGCGGAGGAGATCGATCTTCTGGTACGCGCCCTATCCATGGGCAAATTGCACCATGCGATGATGGGCACAGCCGCCGTGGCGATTGGCACAGCAGCGGCGATTCCCGGCACTTTAGTCAATCTCGCGGCAGGCGGTGGTGAGAAGGAAGCGGTACGTTTTGGCCACCCTTCAGGCACCCTTCGCGTCGGCGCACAGGCCATGCAAACAAACGGCGAATGGACTGTCGTCAAAGCCATTATGAGCCGCAGTGCCCGCGTGCTGATGGAAGGCTTTGTACGCGTACCGGCGGCTTAAGCCAAGAAAAGCGTTCAACCAAAGACCTTGCCTCTCCCCCTTCCGGCAAGGTCTTTTTTTATTTCGTTATTAGGCAAATCCCAATATGTTGGCATTCGGTAAAAACTGCTAAACTCCCCCTCGATAGCAAGATAATCACAAGCCGCATTTTGCGTCCTGTAAATCCGTGAATATACTGATTATTAATTTGATATTTAGCTGAGCTCGCGTCTTTGTTGCACTATACGCGGCATCCCCAAGGTAAATGCACTATACCGCCCAGTTTTGGGTTAATGGGTTTTGATAGGGGTAACTTTGAGCCATCCAATCCTTAAACTTTTCTTCGCCGCGCTCTGTCTTCTTGGCTTATCTGGAGCGCCGCTTACAGGCTTGGCATTACCCTTAAATGCGGCTAACACACAGCTGAAATTTGAACATATCCGCAGCGAAGAAGGCTTAAATCAAAATACCATTACCAGCCTGTTTATGGACAGCGCAGGCATGCTCTGGATTGGTACTCAGGATGGATTACACAGCTACAACGGTTACAACTTCAACCTCTTTATCCACTCGCCAAACGATCCTAAGAGCATTTCCGAAAGCTATGTATCAGACATTATTCAAGATGCACATGGCTATATCTGGGTAGGCACTTTTAGCCAAGGGATCAATCGCTTAGATTTAAAAACCGGCACCTTTGAACGCTTCGGTGTCGAGCAAGGCCTAACCGACCCTAGAGTCACTAAACTCAACATTGTGGGCAATACTCTGTGGATTGGTACACAGGGCGGATTATTTTCGCTCTCCACCCGTACCAACAGAATTACCCAAGTGTCATTGGGGACGAGCATCGAACCCCAAATCACCAGCTTAGCCAATGTGGATAACACCTATTTGCTGGCGGGCACGAAGGCCAGTGGCACCTTTGCCGTGACGGCCAATACCATCACCCGACTCAATGTACCTCAGGATGTGGTGGCCTATCAGATCAAGGCGAATTCTACCCGTGCCATTACCTTGGCCCTTGGCAATCAGCTCTGGCACTATGATCTGGTATCACAGCAGGGACAAGTACTCTGGCAAACAGAGCATAATGTACCTTACATCAAAGACTTTATCCAAACACCCCAAGGGCAGTTTTGGGTCGTGGGGCCTGAGGCGGGTTTGATCCAGCTAGATCGTGAAGGTGAACATTTTGTCGCGGCCTACCATAAGTACGATACCAAGCGCCCCACGAGCATCAGCGAAAACAATATGCTTTGTCTGTTAGAGGACCCGTTTGGCAACCTATGGATTGGCGCGAGTTATTCGGGGCTGAATAAGATCAATACCCGTCGGCAGTATTTTCAGCATTTATCTGAATACTCGACAGAATTTCCCCTGCAAAGTAATAATATTCGCTCCATTTACCGCAGCCAAGATAACGCTTTATGGATAGGGACCGAAGGCGCAGGACTCAAGCGGCTCGCCTTCAATCACACTCAGTACGAGCATTACACTTCCTTTTTTGCCAACGCCTTAGGCCTAAAGGTGCAAAACTTAAACCTGACCGTGCGTTCCATTGTTCAAGACCAGCAAGGCACGCTCTGGTTTGCCAGTAACTATGGGCTGGGCCGCCTAAGTTCTAGCGGTGACTTTAGTCTGTTAAAGGTTTCCGATAATCAAGATACCTCCACAGAAGCTAATCATATCCGTAGTTTAGCGCTAGATGACCACAACAGGCTGTGGGTTGCGACTACCCATGCCCTGTATCGAAAAGCCTCAGAGAATGATGAGTTTACACCCGTCTCTATCACCAATATTGATAACTTTCACCCCGAGCAAAATATTCTGCTCACCCTAAGAGTGGATAACACCACACTGTGGATTGGCTCACTCAATGGTTTAGTTAAACTGGATATGCAAACGGGGAAAGGGGAAGCGTTTTACCACGACCCCCATGACAAAAATAGTATTATCAACAACCGTATAAGAGACATTTTAGTCGCCAGTAATGGCGACATCTGGTTTGCGACCCATGGCGGAATGAGCCGCTTATCGGCACAAGCCGACACTCCGATATTTAAGGATTATACCCGTGAGCAAGGTCTGCCCAGCGACACCATTTACGCCCTGCTGGAGGATGCCGAGCATCATATTTGGTTTAGCAGTAATGCGGGCATCGGCAAGTTAAATCCCGTTAGTGGCAAAGTCATCAATTTTAACGAGCAAGAAGGCCTGCAGGCGCTCGAATTTAACGGTGGCGTGAAACTAAAAGATCAAGATGGCGACCTCTGGTTTGGCGGCATTAACGGGATCAATCGCTTTAATCCTAAAGCATTGCCCGACAAACGGGGCGAAGCTCGAGTCGCACTCACCGCCTATAAGATTGCCGGTGAAAAACACACCATCCTCGATCTTAGCCACCCGCCGCAAATCGTGATGAACTACACCGATCAATTGGTCAGCTTTGAGGTCACCTCGCTGGATTTTAGCTACACGGGCAAAAACCGTTTTAGCTACTACCTCGAGGGTTTCGATAACCAATGGCACGATTTACCCACGGGGAATGAAATCACTTTTACCAATATCGAACCAGGCCATTATGTACTGCATGTGCGACATTCCTTGGAGTACAACAACGAAGGCAACTATGCGTTGCTGGTCGATTTAAGTGTAAACGCCCCCTTCTACCGCACTCAATTTGCCTATGTGCTTTATGGGTTGCTGACGTTAGCCTTGTTGGTCATTCTCTATCGGTGGCGTAAGCAAAAACGCCAACAGCAACAAGAGTTTGAAACCAGCATCCGCGCATCAGAAGAGCGACTAAAATTGGCACTCTGGGCTTCGGGCGATGGCATGTGGGATTGGAATATCCAAGAACAGCAGGTCTATCGTACCCATACAGATATTCCGGTGCCCCAGTGGAATCGACATAATCTGCTGCACGACAATGCCCACCCTGAGGATAGGGAGCGGTTTAAACAAGTCTTGACCGACCATTTACAGGGGCGCACACCATTTTTTGAAATGGAATATCGTATCGAGCATTCACCGGGTAACTGGCTGTGGATCCTCGAGCGCGGCAAAGTGGTCGAAACCAATGAGCTGGCCAGACCCGTGCGTATGACAGGCACCACCCGTAATATCACTTCGCGTAAGTTGATCGAAAACGAGCTAGTGCTCTCTTCTCAAGTGCTTAACAGCATGAACGAAGCCGTTGTGGTGGCAGGTTTAGACTATCGTATCCGCTCAGTAAACCCCGCCTTTAGCGCCATTACCGGATATTCGGAGCGGCAAATCAGCGATAAGTATTTAATTCACTTAGCCTACAGCCGACAACAGCGAGATCTTTTCAATAGCATTGAGCAGCAACTACTGCGCCATAAACATTGGGCGGGTGAAATTTGGATCCGCAACAAGGCACGCAAGGCGATTCTAGTATGGCTTGAGATCAACCAAGTTATCGATGTGAAAGGGGAAACCAGCCACTTTGTGGCGGTGTTTACCGATATTACAGAACGTAAAAAGGCCGAAGAGGATCTTCGCTTCCTCGCCAGCTTCGACACCTTGACAGGGCTGCCGAATCGCACCTTGTTCCAGGACAGGCTCAACCACGCCATATCTCAGGCCCATAGATCGAATAATATCGTCGCCCTGCTGTTTTTAGACCTCGACCGCTTTAAGCATATCAATGACTCAATGGGGCACCATATTGGCGATCTGCTGCTCAAAGCCGTGGCCCACAGGCTGCAAAGTGCTGTTCGCGAAGGGGATACGGTGGCCCGTTTAGGCGGCGATGAATTTACCATTATTTTGGAAGGTGTGGCGAAAACCAAGGCGGCGACGCTGATCTCAGAGAAAGTGCTCAAAGCCTTTCAAGCGCCCTTTTTACTCGATGATAAGTCCCTGACTATCTCAACCTCGATTGGTATCAGCCTCTATCCCAATGATGCGGAAGATGTGGATTCGCTGATCAAGTTTGCCGACACCGCCATGTACCACGCCAAGGCGCTAGGTCGGAATAACTTTCAGTTTTACACCAATAAACTCAATGAGATGGCAACTCGCCATGTGCAACTTGAGGCAGGGCTTAAACAGGCCATCTCACGCAATGAGTTAAGCTTGGTGTATCAGCCCAAGTTTTGTTTACGCAATGGCTCACTCACAGGGCTTGAGGCGTTACTGCGCTGGCATCATTCCGAACTAGGCCCAATCTCGCCCGCCGAGTTTATTCCGTTGGCGGAGGAAACCGGCATCATTAACCAGATTGGCCATTGGGTGATCAACCACGCTTGCCAGCAACTCGCTGAGTGGAATGAGCTAGGTCTTGGCGATATCAGCATGGCGGTGAACCTTTCGGCCAGGCAGTTGAAGGCCGATATTATCTCGACCATCGAAGTGGCTCTCGCGGTATCCGGCCTACCCGCCAAGGCGCTCGAGCTGGAATTAACCGAGTCGATGATCATGGGTAATCCGCAGGAGTCGGTTAATATCCTATCTAAACTCAAGGCACTAGGCTTAACCATCGCGGTGGATGATTTTGGTACTGGTTACTCTAGCTTGAGTTATCTTAAACGTTTCCCTATCGACACCTTAAAAATTGACCGTGAGTTTGTGCGCGACATTACCAACGACCCCGACGATGCGGCCATTACCAGCGCGATTATCGCCCTCGCCCACAGCCTAGAGTTAAATGTGGTGGCGGAAGGGGTTGAAACCCAAGAGCAGCTGAACTTCTTAGCGCTGCAAGGCTGCGATCAAGTACAGGGATTCCTGTTGAGTAAACCACTCAGCGCCCAGGATTGCTTAGCGCTGTTGCAACAACGGATAAAATAAAACCAGATAAAAAAATAAGGCTCCCTAAAGGAGCCTTATTTCATTGAATCATTTAATGATTAAGGTGCGACACGCTCAACACGTTTCACCCAGCCATCCGGGCCTTGGATATGGCCTTTCTGGATATCGGTATACAGCTTGTAGATGCGTTGAATATGCTCACCCACTTCACCGTTGCCCACGGTCACCACTCGGCCATCTTCAAAAATATAGGAACCGACAGCTGATACCACGGCAGCCGTACCAAAACCACCCGCTTCGATAATCTCACCAGATTCGATATCGGCGATAAACTTATCCAGCATGACAGTCTCTTGGCGCACTTCGCAGCCGAGTAACTCACCCAGCTCCATAATGGATTGCGAGGTAATGGATTTTAAGATGGTATCAGTGAAGGTTGGGATGATCACTGTGCCGTCTTTCAGAATGTGGAAGTGGTTCATGGCGCCCGCTTCTTCAATCTGTTGGTTGTTCGCATCTAAATACAGCACCTGTGATGCACCAAACTGCGCGGCAGCCTTACCGGCACGCAATGAGGCAGCATAGTTACCCGCCGCTTTAGAGGCGCCAGTACCACCCGATACGGCGCGATGGTAAGTCTTGCTGATCAGCAGACGAATACCTTTATTCACCCCCGCCGCGTAGTAAGCACCACTAGGGCTTAACACCACGCAGAATGTGTAGCGCGTACTTGGACTCACAGACAGACGGTCTTCGGTCGCAAAAATAAAGGGGCGAATGTATAAACAGGCACCTTCTTGCATCGGGAACCAGAGACGGTCTACGTCGATCAAGGCGTTGATCGCATCGATTTGCATCTGCTCATCGATATTAGGAATACAGACAATATCCGCAGAACGATTCATACGCTCGGCGTTTTTGTTGATACGGAAAGTGTAAATTTCGCCATCTTCAT
Organism: Shewanella seohaensis; assembly: GCF_023283775.1. NCBI lineage: Bacteria > Pseudomonadati > Pseudomonadota > Gammaproteobacteria > Alteromonadales > Shewanellaceae > Shewanella > Shewanella seohaensis. The sequence continues at coordinate 63,936 of NZ_JAKILE010000015.1, read as the reverse complement.
GCATAAAGGCCTTGGCGCCTTCGAAGATTGACTGACCATAATGCAGGGCCATCGCACCCGGCGCCATTTCAAACGGACCGTAGGGCACAATACGTGGATCGCGCCATTCACCATCGCGATAATCCATTAAAAACATATGATCGGTTCTGAGGCTACCGAAGCCCACATTTCCTTCGGGCTTGAATTGCTCAGTACGGCGTTCGGACGCAGGTTTTAAATCGTATTTTATTTCCATCGCATACCACCTTGATTACTGAACAAGCAGACTAGGTAGCGGCAGGAATAAAGTCAATAGGTGAGATTCATCTAAAAGTCTTAGCCGATAAAATAAGCGGTTAAAAAGATGTCTTAACAACTTGCCGTTAGGGCAAATCGCTTCATTTGCCTCCCCTTATTGACTTTGGATTTCGTCCTGCTGCGCCTCAAGCCAGCCGCCCACGGCTTGTATGGGCTCTTCATTTAGCGTTAACCAGGCCACCCACGCCAAACGGGGCGCGATAAACGCTGATGTGGGAATGGCATCTAGGGATTGGGTAAACTGCAGTGCTGGGTCTGTGGCGCCCTCATGCACACTACTTGCGGGCAAAGATTGCAAACTCAGCACCACAAAATCATGGGGTAATTGTTTATGGCGATTCTCGCCGCGTTTTATCTCAGTCGTAAAACCCGAGCCGACCAACGCCAAATGCAAACGTGCTCGATGCAAGTCTTTATCCTGCGCCCAAGTGGACAGCGGCTCAAAACTCGCCTCAAGCTGCTGGTTGGCGATACGCACCTTAAACACACCCACCTCAGGTTGAGGCATAGCAAAGATCCCATTTAACTCACCCGAGAACCAACCACGCCACTCCTTAGCATTAATCACAAACTGTGGTGTATACACTTGCCGCGTATGCTTTTGGTTTAAATGTTGATATTGGCGCTCACTGAAAGCCCTTTGGCCAAAAATATCCTTCCATCCTAGGTAATCCCAATAGGTCACATGAAAGGCTAACGGAAAATATTTCTGCCATAGATCGGTCTTATTAAAGTGCTCAGATAACCAAGCCTCGGCGGGTGGACAACTACTGCAGCCCTGTGACGTATAAAGTTCGATAATATAAGGGCGGGTCACGGCACTCTGCGCTTGAAAAGGCGTCAACGACTGAGCAAGCACGGGTTGCAACAGCGGCCAGAACAAGATGCTCACTAATAGGATGCGTTTCATTATTTTTCCTCCCTTAATTGAGAAGAAGACCTTGAATCGCATCCAAATCATTCACACTAGAGGAAAGATGATGTCTGACTACAAAATGATCCCCTGTGCCCACTACGACTACCTTGAGCTGGCCTGTATGCACGGCTATCGCCTCGACATTGAGTTGCAGGACGGCAGCCTGTGCCAAGCACGGGCAATCACGACCCAGACCCACGCCGATAAGACTGAATGGCTGGTCGTCGAACATCAAGCTGGCCAGCAAACACTGAGACTAGATAACATTATCGCCATCACACCCACAGATCCCCATGCCAGTTTTGGCCGTGTTATGATTGCGAGCCAGTAGTAATGGAGCATAAATAAATGACAAGGATGATACTGTTGCTGGAATTAGGCGATTGGGTTGGCGGCCATCACGGTCAGTCCCCCTACTTGGTTGAGTTTGATAGCGAGCGACTCGATTCCCCCTTTGACGTTAGCGAAGGTTGGGGACATGGATTAGGCGGTAGCAGTTATTCGTTGGCACGGTTTGTTGAAACTGAACATTATACTCAACTCAAGCACCACGCACCTTGGGCCGCGACCATCATAGAGCAAGGTTTACCAACGCTGAATATAGAGGCCATCGCTCAAGGCTTGCTGGCGCAGTATCCCTCGCACCGCCCCAGTATTCCGGCGAACTTGGCCCGCTATTTCTAACTGAAGATCGCGTGGCGTAGCCTTGTCACGGTAGATGTGCCGTAGCATTTAAGGCTGCAATGGTTGAGGGGGCGAGTAAAGCCAAGTTCGACTTAGCTTTACTGCTTACTGAGATTAGATAGCGAGTTACGCCTTAGCGACTGCGGCAATCACTGAAACTTCAACCAGATATTCTGGCTCGGCAATGGCCGCCTGCACACAAGCACGGGCAGGCGCATGGCCCTGTGGCACCCAAGCATCCCAAACGGCATTCATGGCATCGTAGTCATTCATATCCTTTAGATAGATAGTGGCTGACAACAAGTGTTCCCGAGAGCTGCCCGCCTGCGCTAACAGAGTGTCGACTTCCTCTAGCATAGTCGTCGTTTGTTCGGTGATGTTTTGATACTTATCCTTAGCCACTTGGCCACATAAGTACACTGTGCCTTGGTGGATCACTATGCTGCTCATACGTGTACCAACATCTAAACGGGTAATGCTCATAGGGATAATCTCTTAAATCAAATGGTTAATTCTGCAGGCATTCTACCCCGAAAGGCTCAGTTTGTCTGCGAACGTGCGCTCAGCCAAGGTGGATAAAAGCGTGTCATTAAGGCCAATAACCCTAGCGCAGTGCCTATGACCCCAAACCACACGAATAAGGTTGCAACCGATAAGTTAACTAACTGAAATCCCACTAATGCCGCACCAGCCCCGATTAATGCAAACGGCAGTTGAGTCACCACATGGTCATGGGGTAAACAACCTGAACTCGTCGCGCTCAGCACGCTAGTATCGGAAATCGGCGAGCAATGATCGCCAAACACCGAGCCCGCCATGACCGCACTCAATACAGGTAACAGCAAGCTGACATCCATGTTATGGGCAATTTCCCCACCGATGGGGATCATAATCGCAAAGGTGCCCCAGCTTGAGCCTGTGGCAAAGGCCATGATAGCGCAGAGTAGAAACATCCCCGCCACCAGCAGACTCGGGGATAAGTACAATTTAGCCCAAGCTGCCAACAAGCTCGCCACGCCCAGATCTTGGATCACCGCGCCTATCATCCAAGTACAGAGTAAAATCGCGATGGCAAAGGCAATCATCCGCACGCCATGCGCCAAGTCCGCCAGCAGTTTCCCTATACTTCGGCCCGACAACATCAACAACACTAGCGTGACTAAGGTCGATAACAGACAAGCATCGCGCATCGCAGCGCCAATATCGGCTTTAGCTAACCAGGCCGAAATATCCCATGACGGCACCTGCTGCGCACCAGACCAGAGAGTTAAACCGACAGAGGCGCACAGTAAGGTCAGCATGGGAATCGCAAGCAGCCAAGGATTGCCTCGGGAGGGAGTTAAACTTGGCTCAACAGGCTCTGCCGCCAATACTGCATTCTCGATGGGGCGAAACCCCATCCCAAACCAAGCCACAATCAGCGACAAGCCTAAGGTGGTTATCGCATAAAAATTGGATAAGGCGACCTCGATAAAGGCCTCAAGGGCGGAGACGGGTAAAAAGCTTAATCCCGCCAAGAGCGCCATCACATAGGGACCCCAGCTAGAAAAAGGTAAGAGCGAACAGAGCGGTGATGCATTAGAGTCGACTAAATAGGCCAACTGCGTCTGACGGATGCCATAACGCTGGCTCAGAGGTTGGCACACATGCCCTACGGCGAGGCAACTAAAAATACCGTCGATAAAGACTAGCCAGCCCAACAGCACCACACCAATACGCGCCTGTCGACCCGTACGAATACGTCGATATAGCCAATCACCAAATTGCTCTACCGCACCGCTTCTGGCGAGGAGCTGCGTCATGCTGCCCAGCAGCAACATGGCCATCAGCACGTTTAAATGCCACCACTGCCAAGCGCCTTGGCTGTAAAACTGCTTAGCACCTATCTCCAAGAGATAGCCCAAGCTTTGCACTATATCGAAGTGGGCAATGATTAAGGCGCCCGAGAGGATACCGACACCCAGCGCCACTAAGGTACGCCGCAGCCAAAGGGCTAACACTAGGGTTAATAACAGGGGAAGTATCGCAAGCAGATTCGGCGACATGGGCCTTTCCGATAATAAATAAACCCAAGAATACTAACGAGTTAGTAACAAATGCAAAAAAACTTAAATTCGTACGCGGTTATCGGGCATTTTTTAACCAAACGACAAAGACTGCTATTCCTTATGCTATTGGCACTGCTAGAATCACAGTCCCATCCAGAAACTATAGGACTCTCCAGATGAGCCTTGAATTACTGTCCAAACTGGAAACCAAGATCCAGGCTACACTCGAAACTATCGAGCTTCTAAAAATGGAGCTAGAGGAAGAGAAGCAAAAGACGTCGACCTTGAGTGAGCAAAATCAACAATTATCTGAGCAAAACCAACAACTGCAACAAGAACTCGCTTCTTGGAACGACAAAGTCACCGGACTTGTTGGCCTGCTCAACAGTGAAATCTAAGCTGTTTTAGTTTGATGATTCTGCGATTCAATCAGTTCGTTCAGCTCTAAGATAGCCTGCTTCACTTTTGGCAGGCTTTTTCTTGGCAATAAAAAACGCCCCTTTTCAAATTCTAATCGACCTAAGTCTTTAACCCATATCACGCCAGTGAGAAAAATACGCGCATGCTTTGCAATCAGCTTCGGTGCGTATACAGGGAAAACTCTCATACAACCCCCTACATGCTTTCTTGTTGTTATTGACTACTGCTATTTGACAGAAAGATTACCAATTGAGTTTCATCCTTTAAGTAATATTTTCAAGATTTACATTTCAAAACCGTTAGTCATTTGATTTTCCTAGATAATGGAAAACTCCACGACAAGTTAACTCAATAGTCAAAATTTTGACTATTGACATTATTTTGACACCCCCTTAGAATCATCTGCGTTACTCAGGGTAAAAATGAGTCATATGACTCAAGTCCGTACTCTCCATCATCGGAAGTACGGTTTTTTTTTGCCAAATTTCGGCCAAGCACAACACGACCCAATTGCGCTCTGCAGACTAGGCAATCACACCGAATAAAAAAGGAGCGCTAGGCTCCTTTAATTTTATGCTCGCAGTATCAATCAGTTAGATTACAAAATGATGATAAAACAGCGGCAATCTGGTGATCATTACTGTTTCTTAGCTAAATAGTAAGCGATATCTAACAGTTCATCGTAAGACTTGATCGCACCTGTTTCGACGCGGTACTTGCCATTCACCACTAATGCAGGCACACCTGAAATCTTCGCGTTTTCAGTATCACGCTTCATCTTCGCCATTTGCGCTTTCACCATAAAGGAGTCAGCGGCCGAATCGAAGGCCTTACCGTCAACGCCGTTAGCCACGAACAGGGCGCGCACGTCATCACGGTTAGTGAAGTGTTGTTTCTTCTCATGGATAGCAGAAAAAAGAGCCGCATCCATTTTATCGTCCACATTCAGTTGGTGCGCTACCGCAAAGGCGCGAGACATTTCTACGCCCATTTCCTTGCCGATAAAGTCTACGTGGGCTTGATTGAATGCCACACCTTCTGGCTTCTCAGCCAAAATTTTAGGCACCACTGTTTTAGAGAAGTTGTAGCAATGTGGGCAATAGAAAGAGAAAAACTCGGTGATTTCAGGCTTAGCTGTCGCTGGGCCGTCGTTAATCACTGTGTAGTGTACGCCTTCTTTGTATTCAACTGCCGATACAGTTAATGGAGCCAATAACAGCGCTGCCACCATAAGTAATGCTTTTTTCATGAATTTTCCTTAAATCAATTTTCAAAACTAGCTGGAGCCTAACATATTTCATTTTTTGAGTGTAACTCAAGCCGAGAGTTCAATCGGTTTGGGCTAAGAGGTGCGTAATTCCAACCTGTTCACACATTTAGTAGGGGATCAGGCTCAGCGGCGGTTCATCGAGTGCCGCGAGTTGCTCCTTAAAGGCTAAGATCTGCTGCTCCCAATACTTTTCATCCCCAAACCAAGGGAAATGCATAGGGAAAGCAGGATCTTGCCAACGCCTGCCAATCCAAGCGTTATAGTGCACCATCCGTAATGCGCGTAGGGGTTCAATCAGCGCCAACTGCCGAGTATCGAACTCACAAAACTCTTCATAAGCCTCGAGTAATACCTCGAGTTGCAGTTGCTGCTGCGCTCTATCGCCCGTCAGCATCATCCATAAATCTTGAATAGCCGGTCCCATACGGGCATCGTCTAAATCCACAAATCCCGGCCCATCGGGCGTCCAAAGAATATTCCCCGGATGTAAGTCCCCGTGCAGACGAATGGGCGTAAAAGCTTGCTGCGCCCAACGCTGATTCACCTTCGCCAGCACTTGCTCCACCACGGTAAAAAACGCGGGGCGCAGTGTGTTGGGTACTAAGTCTGACTGCTTTAACCAGGCTAAAGGTTCATCGCCTAAAATCTGCGGATTCAGCGGCTCACGGGCTTTAAATGTCGACTGGGCACCGTACTGATGTATACGACCGATAAAACGCCCAACAAATTCCAACTGCTCTAAGTTATCCACTTCGAAGGGGCGACCGCCGATGGAGGGAAACAGTGCAAACCGAAAGCCGTGGAAATGATGCAAGGTCTGCCCTTGCTCGGATGTGGGCACCGCCATCGGGATTTCCTGCTCGGCAAGCGCGATGGCATAGTCGTGTTCTTCTTGGATCTGCGCATCGGTCCAACGATCGGGGCGATAAAACTTCACCACATAGCGTTGCCCTTCATCGCTGCGAAATTGATACACACGGTTTTCGTAACTATTCAGCGCGAGCAGGCCAGTCTCTGGGTATATCCCAAGGCTCTCGATCGCATCTAAAATCAAATCCGGCGTTAAGGCCTGAAAGTCAAAGGCTGCGCCCGAATGCGTATCATCGACGGCCCCCTGAGATGGAACTAACTTATCTTGGCTCATTGCGACTCTCTCATACATAGGACTTTAACAGTGTGGCAAGGTATTCCAATACCTCAAAATCGGCCTCACGCTCCACACTCAGCCAACAGATATTGCCGTAAAACTCATAATTGAGCCAAAGCGAGGTGCCCTCAAACTCCAATAGCCATTGATGGCGATCCGCGCCCCATTGGCGCTCGCGCACTTGGCAATCTAAGGCATGGGCTAATGGTTCGGCAAAGGCCTCGAAATGATCAAAATCGATATCGCCGCCCACACTTAAGCTTAACGCGGCTCTATCTAACTGAATGGCTTCTAATTTCATTTTTACTTCCATCAACTGCTGCACGACATAATCAGCCCTTGTCCCCAATCGGGTGGACGCTTGGCCAGATCTTCATGCTCAACTTGTTCGGCAAACGGCTGGTGCAATACTTGGTGCAGACGCTCTAGCGGCGCCAGATTCCCCTCCTCCACGGCAATAATGGCCTCCTGAGCCAAATAATTGCGTAGGATGTATTTGGGATTAACGCTATTACGCGCCTGCTGCCAGTCCTCAACATCGGTAACTTTACCCAACCGCGCCTGATATGCCTGATACCAAGCATCAAACTCATTAAGGTCGATAAAATCATCCCGTAGCGAAGAATGCACACTACTCGGGTCAAGCTGACCGAAGCGGCGCCAGGTGTTGCTGTAATCCAGCTGATTTTTCTCCATCAACACGGTAAAACGGCCAATCAGTTCTAAGTCCTGCTGATCCTGCTCGGCTGTCGAATCCGCTCGCTCAGCCAGCCCTAACTTAGCGCGCATCAGCATCAAATAATGCTGCACTAGCGCATGCTGATATTGATTCAAGGCGGCAATTAAATCATCGGACGGGATCACGGGTGTCAACGCCTGCGCTAAACGTTGCAGGTTCCACAGGCCAATGCCGGGCTGCTGACCAAAGGCGTAACGCCCTTCTGGGTCGGAATGATTGCAAATAAAGTCTTCTTGGAAGGTATCGAGGAAGGCAAACGGACCAAAATCGAAACTATCCCCCAGAATCGACATATTGTCGGTATTCATCACCCCGTGGGCAAAGCCGATAGCCTGCCAATGGGCGATGAGCTTAGCGGTATCTTGTACTACCTGCAAAAACCAGGCTTTATAGCCCGCCAGATCGCAGCTCAAATGCGGATAATGCTGCTTCAAGGTAAAGTTGAGTAACTGCGTGAGCTTATCGGCTTGACCACGCTCGCTATGGCAGAAAAATTCGAAATGACCGAAACGGATATGGCTGCGGGCCAAACGTACTGTAATGGCTGCGGTTTCTTGGCTCTCACGCCAGACGGGCATATCAGAGCCGATCACCGCTAAGGCTCGGGTCGTCGGCACGCCTAAATGATGCAGCGCTTCGGAGACAAGAAACTCCCGCACCGCTGAGCGCATCACGGCTCTGCCATCGCCATGGCGAGAATAGGGTGTCGGCCCGCCGCCTTTGAGTGCCACATCCCATGCACCTTGGGGGCCTAATGCCTCACCCAAAATAATCGAGCGACCATCGCCTAATCTGGGCGTGTAACCACCAAACTGATGACCACTGTACACCTGCGCATAATAACTTGCGCCCTCAACAGCCGCGTTACCCGATAATCCCTGCAATAAGGCATCCGTAGGCTGCTGTAAGTCGATTAATTTGGCGGCATCCTCACTCCACGCCAGCCAATGGGGATTGCTTATCCCCTGTGGATAGACTGGAGCGTAAAACTCAGGTAACTGGGTAAAAAAATCCTGTTTAAACTTCATCAATGCTTTCCCTATTGAACGAGCTGCTTACACACGAGCACGGACTTGTCGTTAAGCTCACACTGTTGGCCGCATTGATAGACGCCAGCGCCGCTAGCCTCGAAGCCACTCACACCCGATCCGGTTAAGCGTTGTAATCCTTGGGCTTTGCGCTGGCACTGCTCGAGAGTGTCGTAATAACCATTGATATCATCGGTTTGTAATGGCGTCGTTGGCAGTGAGGTCGCCGCAGGATAATAAAATAGCGTCCATTCGGGGGTTTTAGTGCAGCCACTCAACCCAAGGCTGAGGCTGGCAAATAAGATGGCCAAGGATAATTTCATTTTGCCGATTCGGTTAAAACAGCTCGCAATATACTTCATAAAAATAGCCCATAAAAAAAGCGAACCTTAGTTCGCCTTTTGCGCGGTAAGTATCAGGATTCTACACGGCTTTACCCGGTTAAATAACCGCTTTTCGGCTAAGGGTATCTCAAGTGCATTGTTAATCGCGTTTGAGCACTAAAGCTTGAGTTCTATTCTCGCGGTCAGACAGCAACCTTAGGCCGTCGTCGCTTTCGCCTGCGCCTTCTCGATACGGCTAATTCGTCCTTCGAATCCCGTCACTGTGCCATCGGTTAAACCGAGTTTGAGTGCCTCTTGGCAGAGTGCAATCGCTTTATCAAAGTCTTGGGTATCGTTTAGCAAGGTCGCGAGCTGCATAAAACCTGGGGTTTTAAGCTCAAGCTCTTTGGGCTTTTCGGCATTAGCACTGTGGAATAACGCAAGATACAGCCCATGTAGCGCTGCGCCATAGGCTAAATATTCGGTCGATTTACGCTGCTTGTAGCACTCTGCAATCACGTTTTGTAAGGCGTTATAACGAGCCAAGGCAGTCTCTGCACTTTGGTATTCTTCTGCCGCGCGCGCTAGAGTCACATTCGCCCATGAACCAAGTGCTGCAAGCGACTCGTCCTTCGCCAGAGGAGTGCTTGCCACCTCAGGTGAACTCTCGGCGCTTTCTTTAGCCTTAACGGGCACATCGACGGCTTCCGACTCTTCTTTAGTCTCACTCGCCTTAGTGGTCAAAGTGTCATTCTCAGGGATGGCAGAGTCTTTATCGGCATCCGCAGAATGAGTATCGGCAAGGATAATCACATTCTCGTCATGGGTTGCAGCGGGGATTTCAACGTCGATAATATCTTCGCTCAGCTCAACGCGGCTCGCCGGCTCAACGTCCCTTGGCATTAATTCAACCTCGGGCGCTTTGGCCGCAGCGGCTTCTGACTCGTTCGTCGCAGAAGGAGCAAGGTCAGGCGTAGGTTCAGCCTCATCGGGCGAAGCGCTTGTATCCCTTGTCTTTTCGGTTGATTTCTTCGCCATCATTGCCTCTTGTTCTTCCTTCGCCAAACGCTGGGCACGACGAAATAAAAACACTCCGATAGCGATCAGTATAAAAACGACAACGACCTTCATTCTTCTTCACCTTTAATGGCTGCTTCCCATCAGAAGCAATTGCAGTTGGCTTGCCAGGCGACTCAAGGGTCTGAAGCTGGCAAGGGATTCTGTCCAAAAGTTGAGCAGAGATTAACCGCTATTAAAGTCCATAGTGTCTGTGTAAATCAAGTATTTATGCCGTTTTATCCGATCTTGCACGCAAATCGATAGGCGCAATTCGGCTAGACTGTTAGGGTTTATGACCATTTGCAAAATTAAGGAAAGCCTAATGCAAAACATTCTGATCGTTGCCCACGCCAGCCCCTATGGCACAGAAAAACTCTTCAATAGCCTACGTATCGCTTTGGCGCTGAAGGATCAAACAGAGCAACAAGTTGATTTAAAAATCTTTTTAATGTCAGATGCGGTGTTTGGCGCCCTTAAGCATCAAACGACTCCAGACCTCAGTTACAACCTACAACAGATGTTTGAAATCCTAAGCGCTCAGCAAGTCCCTATTTTACTCTGTAAAACCTGCGCCCAAGCGCGGGGCGTTAACCCCGAAATGCTGCTCGAAGGCGCACAAATAGGCACTCTGCAGGATCTCACCCGCTGGACGCTGGCCGCCGATAAGGTGATGCATATTTAAAGTCTCATTTTGTGCGCATCTTCATAAATTGACACTTCAGTTTTGAACAAGCCCGCGCCGCTGCTTATGATGGGATTATCCGAGTGACAGACTAAGGTATTCCCATGGACTCAGCGGCACTACTTACAGGTAAACTGCGCTACGAGCATGAAACCATTAGCGCGATGGCGAAAATCTATTGTAAAGCTAAGCACCAAGGCCAAACGGCATCCGGCCTGTGTGAAGAATGTTTAGCGCTGCTAGAATATGCCGCCGTTCGCCTCGATCGCTGCCCCTACGGACAAGATAAACCCACCTGCAATAAATGCCCAGTGCACTGCTATAAACCAGCACAAAAGGCGCAGGTCAAAGAGATCATGATTTTCGCCGGCCCACGAATGCTGTTACCGCATCCCATTCGCGCAATCAAACACTTACTGGCAGAGCGTCAGCCGGTTCCTGCATCTGTGCCAGAGGCGGCGTCTAATCGCCATCAACGCATCGCAATTTCACAGAAAAACCCTTAGTAACACTTTTGCGCCTCGAAATTCCCTGTTATAACAGGGCGTCGAGGTGTTAAAAATGAACGAGTTTAATACGTTTTTTGCTCAAGCCTATTGGTGGTTATCCCTATTTGGTGGCTTACATTGCCTCGCGTTAGCTATTTATATTCGCTACTTCTACCACTCCAACAATAATCAAAGACTGCTCGCGGGTTTCTTAAGCCTTGTTGGCCTGTATTTCCTCACGGGCATGCTCAACCGCGATAACACCCCGATCCCTATCCATGTGTTATTTAACCTGATCACCCCGATTTATTTTTTACTCATGCCGCTGCTCTACCTCTACTGCAAACGCAGCCTAGAGCAAAGCACTGAGCCTGTGGGATTCTCACGGCATTATTGGCCAGCATTGATCACACTGTTTCTCGCCATGCTGGATATGGTTGTACGGCTAAACTTGCACAAAAATGCCCTTTGGTTTCAGGCAGAATTTTTTAAACATCGCCAAGATATCGACCTCAGCCACTGGAGTCTGGCCTTGCCTCTGTTGCTGTTTATCCAAACGGCGATCTATTTTTTTGCACTCTGGCGACTATTCCAACGGCATAAGCTGCGCCAACAACAGCGTAACGAGGCGCCGCAGCAAACCTTAAAGTTAATCCGTTTTCGCTGGTTGTTCGGCCTGACCTTGGCCATGCTATTTAACTGGCTGTTAAGGGTATTTGTGGTGGTGCTTCCCTTTTATCTTGGAGATTCGCTCTCGACCCTATCCCATGCGCTGCCACGCTTAAGCCTGCTGTTAAGCTTTTACCTACTGGCGGCATACGGCCTGAAGCAGATCACCCGTACCGCCTATCTCAAGGGGCATATGTCTGCCCCTCAACCAAAGGCGGAGTCTCAGGCGGGAGAGATACTCACCCCTGAAGAATTTGAATTTATTCAACAACTACAGCAGGAATCGAACGAAGGCTCAGAAAAAATCAACAATACGCCCTCTCGCTCGAAGAACTAATTCGCCCTAAAGCACTCAAAACTGGCACACTGTCGCCCAGTAAAAACTGAACCCCAGCTGACATGAACTCAGCTTTAGGCTGTCATTTGTTAAAACAAAGGGTAGTCTGATGGAACCGAAGCATTAAGGAGGAACGCCATGAAATCATTTTTATCCCTTATCGTCGCATCAACCTGTCTGATTGCCAGCTTTATGGCACCCGCAGCTCAGGCCGACGATAGCTACACCGAGGCTTTAAATAATTTTCACCAAGCAAAGGAAACGCGCAAATTTTTTGATACCGCCTATGGTTATGCCCTTTTCCCCACTGTCGGTAAAGGCGGAATAGGTATTGGCGCCGCCTACGGCAAAGGTCGCGTCTTTCAAGCGGGTCAATATATGGGAGACTCTAGCCTGACCCAGCTCTCCATTGGTTTTCAGTTAGGCGGACAAGCCTATAGCGAAATCATCTTCTTTAAAGATGCCAAATCCTACAACGAGTTCACCAGTGGCAGTTTTGAGTTCGATGCACAGGCCTCGGCCGTTGCGATTAACATGGGCGCAAATGCGAAAGCGGGCACCACAGGTAACTCGGCAGGCGCTGGCCAAGCGGGTGGTAATCAATCGGCAACTGCCGCCTATATCAATGGTATGGCGGTATTTACCGTTGCCAAAGGTGGATTAATGTTTGAAGCGGCGCTGGCGGGACAATCCTTCTCCTTCGAGCCCAGAGGCAACTAAGTTTTAGTCCATGTCGTCCCCATTAAAAAACCTCCTATCCCACAGGGTTAGGAGGTTTTCTTTTATCCCCGATGACGCTTACTTATGTCCCCAAGGGGTCGGCGGCAACGGTTGCGGCTGGCTCAAGTCAAAATTTACTTGGAAATGACGATTCTCGCGGGTCAGCAGGTAGCTGAAGGTTCTAGGCGTAACCTCCATATGCCACACATTGGTGACAGACTGAGTCAGGCCATTTTGCATAAAGTTATCAATCGATGCCTGATCGATAGGGAATGACTGCTTTTGGCTACTGCCGACACTCGCCGTATCGCCGCCATACATAGTCACTTTATCTTCCGTCCCGTCTTGATGGCGGTGATCATGCTTTAACCTTAAGCCTTGAGCCGTTTTCGTGATCACCCAAGTACGGGAGTGGTCATCACCTACATGGAACGGAATTTTCAGCTCAGTATCACTGCATTCGCGCACATGCATCACCAGCGCTTTATCACGAAAAGCCGCATCGGCGCTGTCCGTTGACACCACTTTGCCCGCAAATTCTTTACCACAATGGGATGCTAATTGATTGAAGAAAGTCTCTTGCTCTATGGCAAGTGCAGGTTCGGTAGCCGCATTGGCAAATACCGGCGTCGCCATCATAAGGCCGACGATTCCAAGGCGTGGTAGGGTGATAGTTTTCATTATGTTTTCCATGGAAAATTCGATGAAAACCACGCTAACACAGGGGAATAAATTTAAACTTAATTCCCCTGCGTAAGCTCGCTTGGCGTTACCAACCGATATACAGACGTGAACGGTTGCCTAAGCGTTTTTTGATAAAACGTGCCGTGATAATACTGCCCACCATCAGGAAGATAAAAATCCCTGCCGAGAACAGAATACTGGTGACCCAAGACCCCGGTGGTAAGCGATAACGGAACACTGTGGCGACCGTATTAAACAACATGTCGAATAACGGATGGATGAAGAAAATCGCAAAGCTCATCTCGGCGGTTTCGACTAACCAAGGGATGCGACTGCGTTTCGACAACCAATCACAGAAGTTAAGCACTAGCACACACAGACTCAGCTTTTGGATAAACTGCCAATCGATGCCGTTATATTCAAACGGCGCCTTATGATAGTTACCAATGTGCTGCACTATGTAGCTTTGCTCGACCAGACTCACGATCAGGAAGATCACCGCTAATGCACTGAAAATTGAGCCATAGCGCGTCACAATATGTTCATCTTGGGAATATAAAATACCAATCAAATAGAAAGGCATAAAATACACCACTGAGTGGATAAAGTTGACGTTACCTATGGGTCTGTGGAGCAGAATCGCTACCACACAACTCAGCACGAATAGGGTCCAACGCATCTGCTGCGAGCAGCGGATAAACCACAAAAACACTGGCGAGAATAAAAACACCGCCATGATAAACGGGATATACCAGTGCGGATACAGGATGTAGCCATTACGCACGGTATAAAAAATACTGAGCAACACCTGTTCAAGCGGTTGATGCTCTAGGAAAACCCAACGTAAACTTAAGCAGAACAAGCCAATCGCAGAAACGAATAAAAAGGGATAAAGTACGTTTTGTACCTTATTCTTCATAAACTTGCCGTAATCGAAATCCTTATAAAAAATCCGATGGAAAAAATAACCAGAGATAAACACGAACAACGCCGTGCCACCCCTGAGTAAATTTTCTAGCAGTAACGGAAACCCTTCCCCAGAGTTATAAATACTGTGGCCAAGCACGATAAAAATAATCGCGATGCCGCGCATGTAGGTAAATTCGAGCTGATTTTTTCTCATATTAATTCATCGCACAGTAGAGGGTTCTTCCCTCAACAACACTTGCAGAAACCCGGATGGTGCCATGGATTTCCGGCTCATTGAACACCAAATACTGACCTTCGCGCTGAAAGGTGAACCCCAAAGGTAACAGAGTTGCGGCTTCAATGCCCTCACAATAATTCTGTAAGGGCACATCCAACAACGGACTGCCACTCACATTTAAGTTACTGAATTGTGAACTCATACCTAAATAGGCTTGGGTCATTTCTTCTTGATAGGGCACCACATAAAACCCAGAGCGCACCTCACCCACGTCGATAAAACTGCTGCTATCGCTCACACTCGGCATCACCAATAACGGCACTTTCGGGTCTTGCACATCTTTAAGTAACTGGGTCAGTTTTTGCTCAGTCGCCGGATAGTAGGCCAGCATGTCCTGCAACGGTTTCTTCTGCGCCATATTCTGGGCAACGGGCGGAGCAATCGGCTTGATGCGACTCAGCAGTAAATCCACGGGCAACATGCCCGACATCACTGACTCTTTCCACACATAGGCATCTTGAGTGCTATCGAGCAATATGCCAGCCAGCGCGCCGATATTCTCGGCCTCGGCCGTCCAGCCGCCGAGCATTTGCTGCTGTTGATAATAATCCTGCACGTACTGCAACAGGATTTGCTGATAGCCGAGGTAGGACTGGTTTTGACTTAAGAAGCGCGCACCCGCGATTAACTCGACATATCTGGCGCTGCCTTCGACTAAGTCATTTACATAACTGACTTTATCTTCGTTAGGCGCCGTTTGCCGCCACACTTGTAGCCAGTAAGCGGCATAGCCTAAATACTGCGCCTGCTGCTCGGGTTGTTTTAAGGCCGCCATTAAGGCATTAAACAGTTGTAAGCGGTAATAACGGGCATCGAGGTTGAGTGGATAAACCTCGCCTTCATAACGACGCGCATCTTCTAACACCCGCCATTCGGATTGGGCATAAAAATGAAACGCCTCGTGCACACTGTTGCCAGCCCAAATCACAAAAGGTAAATCGGCGGTTTTAGTCGTGCTTTCGAATTGAATCGTCGGCGACTCGAGCTGGATAAGCACGCCCGCTTGCCCTTGATATTGGGGAAAACCAAAGTTAATCGATAACCCAGAGTGCAAGTTAACCGACTCTAACACGCTGTTGTCTTGGATAATTTCACCGCCGGGTTGGCGCAACCAAACATTGCCTGCGTAGCTAAAGAGGTGCACTTTATCGTCGAGACGAAATCCTGGCCACAGGGCTTCACTCTGGCGACTGGTCTGAGCCATAAAATCGAGGTACAGGCGGGCGAGTTGTTCTGGCGAGGCCTTATCGGCGAACACGGGAGTGGCGGCAGAGACTCCTAAAAACCACAGGATCACCGCCATAATATTTTTCATTTATTTGCCTAAACACACACAATGGGTTCACAAAACAGCGCTAGCATATAGCGCAATTAACCAATAGTGAAACGTTTCACAAAAAATATTTTTACCCTTAAAAAACTAGGGGAAAGCCTATTCATTAACCACTAATGAAATCATATTTTTAGCCTAAAAGATGCCGCTATTTTCGCGACTAAGACTTAGGCTCAGCAGGCTCATCGCCAAACCACAGCGCCAACTTATCCGCCGCTTGGGATTTCACCTCATCATCAATATAGAGCATAACCATAGTGAGCGCCGCCGCTAAGGCGCCCAAGTCATCGGTAAAACCCACTAAAGGGGTCAAATCCGGGATCGCATCCAAGGGCGAGATAAAGTAAGCCAAGGCCCCAAAAATCACCGACTTGGCCCACTTAGGCGTATTGGGCTTTTGCGCCACATAGTAAAGCCACAGGGCACGCTCAACCACTTCACGCCCTGCTTGGCGACCGAAAATTTTGATTTTGTTCCAAAAACCAGTCTCAGTGAATTGTTCCTCTGCCATGTCGACTCCTTGTAATGACGATTAACGCTGCTCACAGTGTACGGCGATACGCGGCGGGTGTCAGGCCAAAGGCCTGCTTAAAGCGCGCCGAGAATTTTTCTGCCGACAAATAACCGCAGGCCAAGGCAATTTGTAGCACGGAATCCGTAGAGTTTTGTAGCAGGGTTAAGCCCTGACACAAACGCACTTCGGCGAGCAATTGCCTAAAGCTGGTGTCTTCCTGCGCCAGTTTACGTCTTAAACTGGCAGTGCTCATATGCAACTTGTCGGCGATGTCCTCTTGCTGCCATGGGGCTGAAGGATGTTGCCCCAGCAAGCCCAGCACCGCTTGGCTCACGTTTGCAGGTTTATGACTGTAAAGCCAATTGACACTCGCTTGCTGCGGCAGACTCAGCAGCAAAGCGGCTAAATAATGCATCTGCACCGATGTGGGTAGGGCTAAGGTCAGGCTGTGCAGTAACGCATTCCAGGCAAAATCGACCGAGCGTGAAATCGTTTGCGTGGGTTTTGGTATTACTCTATCTGTCGCCGCTAGCATAACGCCCGAGGGTAACTCATAGGGTAAGAGGAGTTGCACCGCTCGATAGCGCCCGCTCATCGGTCGATTAACGAAGCTGATATGGCTTCCGGCGGGTAACAATAATAGCTGCTCAGCATTCACGGCCAGGGCATCATCTTGCCAGAGCAGCGACTTCTCGCCTTGAATAACGCGGATAATCGAGGGCTGATGCACTGGCACCCGCGAAAGTGACTGCGCCAGTTTAGAGTCGTATTCAAACATGCGGATCATGCATCAGCCCTGCACGATTAACGCTGATACACAGCGGTCAGCTTAGCGCTACCTAAGGCCTGCGCATTGAGCATAAAGCCTAACAACGCGGGAGATGCCTCTTTAGGTAACTCTAATGGCGAAGGTAACGCCCACACAGTAAAGACATATCTGTGCATGCCATGCCCCTGCGGCGGACAAGCGCCACCAAATTCGGTGGTGCCAAAATCATTCTTCAGCGCAATCGCCCCTTTAGGTAAGGCGTTGGCTTTAGAGCCCGCACCTTGGGCTAACTGTTGTAGCTCGCCGCCAATATTGTAGACGGCCCAATGCCACCAACCACTGCCTGTTGGCGCATCGGGATCATAAGCCGTCACCGCATAGGCTTTTGTGCCTTTTGGCGCATCACGCCAAGTG
The DNA here is from genome assembly GCF_023283775.1 of Shewanella seohaensis. NCBI lineage: Bacteria > Pseudomonadati > Pseudomonadota > Gammaproteobacteria > Alteromonadales > Shewanellaceae > Shewanella > Shewanella seohaensis. The sequence continues at coordinate 46,188 of NZ_JAKILE010000015.1, read as the reverse complement.
AGTTCGGGAGAAAGATTCTCGCCATTACAGCCAAAACCATTAAAAACAAATTGATTCGATAATTGCTGACCTTCGCCAATATCTTTACTCGATAAGGTCATGGCCTGCGCCGAGCTGAATGCCGCCGTTAATAACCCAAGTCCGACTATCCACTTATGTAAATGCATCATCATTATCTCCTTTAGATTAGGGCGTGTTGACGTTTCAGGGTTATTTTTGCAGCAATTTGGCTGGCTTTTATGCAAGGCAAAGTCCGTGATGTGTAGTTATTCTACATAAACGGACGATAACGCAGCAGAAATGCCAGCCAAATGCTGCCCGAAGGGTTCGTCTGGCAAGCCCTTGCTCTTTGTCACTCGTCATTTGAGTAGAATAACTACACATCATTCCTCGTTTCGCGAGCACGTACTTACCAGAACGGACAAAATCTAATCTCGAAACGTCAACACGTCCTAGTAACAGAGCTAATTTACGTCAGTCTTAAGTGGCAAACCTGCCTCAAAACGCCAAGTTTCTTCCCTAAATGCTCAAAATTGAGAAAAAGTGGCGGATTTTTGTCATCTTTAAGCACCCAAGTGATTTTGTAAAGACTTTATCTGCATTTTTATTCAAATATAGCGTACCTTATAAATCACCAAGCAAATTAATACTGTGGTTTGCGAGCAATTAGATATTTATCATTTATTAAATTATGCATTTTTTAATTTTCATTATTTATTTTACAATATTTACTTTCGTTATTTAGATAATGATACTTAAGGATGATTGACTGTATTTAATTTGGTAAAAATATTGAAATAAATAATTACAGCTAATTAAAAATACGACACTGATCATATTTTTATTGATAACACACAGATAAACTCTATACCGTAATAAAACGTATCAATCATTTTCTCTAATCTCATAATGGAGTTGTATATGAAGAGGAAATCAAAAATCATGGCTCACATCCGGCGCACCAGACATATCATGATGCCAAGCCAACGTGACTATTTCGACCATTCATACATCTTCCTTCGCTAATCCTCGCGTAGGTAGTAGGCCAATTAACAGGTCTAAAGTGGTATTGCCCTTGTAAGCGAATACACTTATCGTACTGTTTTTACAGGTTTATTATCTCGCACCTAAATCAAAGCATTCTTTAGTCAGTGCAGCCAAGCTGCGGCCAAATGATTCTCTCAGAATAAATCTATCTATTTTATTCTTGGACTATTTTTAGCCTCATCATATCTGCACACGGAATAGCCATATCTAATTTAATGCCATTAATATTTTTTAATTAGGTATAGGCCAAGTTGTATCCAAAACTTTTTAAAGTAAAAGGGAAATTAACGATGAAATCATTAAAAGTTGCCGCCAGTTTATCTGTTAGATCATGTTTTGAAATAGACAGAGAAGTCGTCAATGTATTAACCACAGATTTTTGCGATGTGGGTGCGGCTGTAGTCTCTGTTGATGATGTTAGAAATGGTATTGTTGAAAAAATTAAAAATACCGGATTGAAACTGCCTATTTTCGTATCAGTTTGTTGTGAAGAAACCTTCCCAGATGATATTTGCTCTTCTATTACCGGGGTATTTGAGCTCTGCGGTAGCAATACCGATTTCTATGGCAAACAGGTCGAAACCGCCGTCCAAAAATATGAGCAAGCCCTATTACCGCCGTTCTTTGGCACACTGAAAAAATACGTGGAAATGGGCAACTCCACCTTCGCCTGCCCAGGCCATCAGGGTGGTCAATTCTTCCGTAAACATCCTGTGGGTCGCCAATTTTTCGATTTCTTTGGCGAAACCATTTTCCGCTCCGATATGTGTAATGCCGACGTTAAACTCGGCGATCTGTTAATCCATGAAGGTGCACCGCTGGATGCACAAAAATACGCGGCCAAAGTCTTTAACGCCGATAAAACCTACTTTGTGCTCAACGGAACTTCTTCTTCAAATAAAGTGGCGACCAACGCACTGCTGGCGAAGGGTGACCTGGTATTATTCGACCGTAACAACCATAAATCCAACCACCATGGCGCGTTAATTCAAGCCGGTGCGACACCGATTTATTTAGAAACTGCCCGTAACCCCTTCGGCTTTATTGGCGGTATCGACGCCCACTGCTTCCAAGAGTCTTATTTAAGGGAACAAATCCGCGCCGTTGCACCTGAGCGTGCCGATGAACAACGTCCATTCCGTTTAGCTATTATCCAGCTGGGCACCTACGATGGCACTATCTACAATGCTCGCCAAGTAGTTGATCGTATTGGACATCTATGTGATTACATCCTGTTTGACTCAGCTTGGGTTGGCTATGAGCAATTTATTCCTATGATGAATGACTGCTCGCCTCTGCTGCTCGAACTGACACCTGAAGATCCCGGTATTATCGTGACTCAGTCAGTGCACAAACAGCAGGCTGGCTTCTCACAAACCTCGCAAATTCACAAAAAAGATAAACATATCAAAGGCCAAGCGAGATACTGTAACCATAAACGCTTCAACAACGCCTTTATGATGCACGCCTCTACCAGCCCCTTCTATCCGCTGTTTGCCGCATTGGATGTGAACGCTAAAATGCACGAAGGCGCCAGCGGCCGTTATCTATGGCGTGAGGCGGTAAAAGCCGGTATTGAAGCTCGCAAGCTACTGCTCAAAAAATGTAAATATATCAAGCCATTTATCCCAAGCATGATCGAGGGACGTCCATGGCAGGATTATCCAACCGAACAAATGGCCGATGATTTACGTTTCTTCGAGTTTGAACCCGGACAAAAATGGCACTCCTTCGACGGTTACGAAAAAGGCCAATATTTCGTTGACCCTTGTAAGTTCCTATTAACCACACCGGGTATCGATGCCGAAACGGGTAAATATACTGAATTTGGTATTCCAGCAACTATTCTGGCTAACTTCTTACGTGAAAATAATATTATTCCCGAGAAGTGCGACTTAAATTCGATTTTATTCCTGATGACGCCTGCGGAAGATATGGCGAAGATGCAACACTTAGTGTCGCAAATATCTCGCTTCGAGAAATTAGTCGACGAAGATGCGCCATTATCTGAAGTATTACCTAACGTCTATAACGCCAATAAAGCCCGTTATAAAGACTATACCATTCGTCAACTCTGCCAAGAAATGCACAATCTTTATGTCAGCCATGACGTAAAACAACTGCAAAAAGAAATGTTCCGTCAAGCGCATTTCCCAACAAAAGTGATGGACCCACAGGAAGCCAACCTCGAATTTATCCGTGGCAAAGTGGAGTTAGTGCCACTGTCACAAATTGAGGGACGCATTGCCGCAGAAGGTGCATTGCCTTACCCACCAGGGGTGTTATGTGTGGTTCCAGGTGAAATATGGGGCGGCGCGGTACAACGTTATTTCTTAGCCCTTGAAGAAGGTATCAACTTATTACCCGGATTTTCCCCTGAATTACAAGGTGTTTACCTCGAAAACACCCCAGAAGGAAAAATCCAAGCCCTAGGTTATGTATTAAATAAATAATTGAAACCCGACTGCAGAGTTAATTAACCCCGCTCTGCAGTCAATTTCAAACTTCTATAATGAATAACATTATTAGGTCATTATTATGAGTAAATCAGCAAATAAAATTGGTGTCGTCCAATTAACTATTATCACCATAGTCAACATGATGGGTTCAGGTATTATCATGTTGCCTACCCAATTAGCCCAAGTCGGTACTATTTCTATCCTTTCTTGGTTAGTCACGGCGGCGGGTTCTACGGCGCTTGCCTATGCCTTTGCCAAATGCGGTATGTTCAGTAAAAAATCGGGTGGTATGGGCGGTTACGCCGAATATGCCTTCGGTCGTAGCGGTAACTTTATGGCGAACTACACCTATGCGGTATCGCTTTTAATCGCTAACGTCGCCATCGCTATCTCTGCCGTGGGTTATGCCGCGGTGCTACTCGAAGTGAACTTAAGCCCAATGGCTATCTGTCTTGCCACCATTGGCGTGCTTTGGTTAGCAACCGTGGCTAACTTTGGTGGCGCCCGCATTACAGGTCGCGTGAGTAGCGTTACCGTGTGGGGGATTATTCTGCCCGTGATTGGCGTGTCGTTAATCGGTTGGTTCTGGTTCGACATCGACCTCTACAAAGGTGCTTGGAACCCACATGAACTGCCTTTCTTTAAAGCCTTAGGCGGTTCAATCGCGATGACTTTATGGGCATTCCTTGGCTTAGAATCAGCTTGTGCTAACTCGGAGACAGTTGATAACCCTGAGAAAAACGTTCCTATCGCCGTAATGGGTGGTACCTTAGGTGCAGCGCTTATCTATATCGTTTCAACCAACGTGATTGCCGGTATTGTGCCTAACGCCGACCTTGCCAACTCAAACGCACCTTTCGGTCTAGCCTTTGCGCAAATGTTTAACCCTGTGGTCGGTAAAATCGTGATGGCCTGCGCCATTATCTCCTGTACTGGCTCACTGCTGGGTTGGCAGTTCACTATCGCGCAAGTGTTTAAAGCCTCTGCCGATGAAGGTTTCTTCCCTAAAGTGTTCTCTAAGGTCAGTAAAGCCGAAGCACCAATTTGGGGTATGACCATCATCGTTTCGATTCAAACCCTGCTGTCTTTGATGACTATTAGCCCATCACTGAGCAAACAGTTTGAAGCCCTAGTTAACCTCGCCGTGGTGACTAACATTGTGCCTTACATCCTGTCGATGGCAGCTTTAGGTGTGATGCAAAAACAACTCAAAGTACCAGCGAACAAGGCCCGTGTTGCCAACGTGATTGCGGTTATCGGCGCCCTGTATAGCTTCTACGCCCTCTATAGCTCTGGTGAAACCGCAGTGATGTTAGGCGCTATCGCGACCTTCTTCGGTTGGACCATCTACGGGGTGATTTCCAATAAAACACCAACAGCTGAGATCAAAGCAGCGTGAGCACGTCTCCCCTGCGATTCTCACCCATTACTAGATAAGAAACATAAAACCAATCCGTCTTCAGGGACCTTAAGCCACAGTGCTTAAGGTCCCCAGACAAAACTTGCCTAATTTCGGTGGAACTATGAAAAAAACATGCATCGCTCTAATGCTACCAATGCTGTTGGCCGCCACCAGCAGCCAAGCGGTTGAACTCTATAACGATCAAAAAAATTCATTAGATTTAAGTGGTTGGTTAGGCTTCGCGGCACTCAACGACAGCCACGATACCTCAGTAATTGATGACTCCTCCCGAGTACGATTTAGCTTTGAACGCAGCGAGAGAAATGGCTGGACCGCCTTTGCCACCACGGAATGGGGCATCAACATGGTGTCCAGCGATGACAGTTTAGTGATGCAAGGTGGCAAACTGGCCGCCGAAAAAACCGAAGACTTCCTCTATAACCGTTTAGGTTATGTCGGTATGTCGCACGATGAATGGGGTAGCCTCAGTTTTGGTAAGCAATGGGGCGCTTACTACGATGTCGCAGGCACAACGGACTTACCGAACGTCTTCGCCGGATATAGCGTCGGTGCTTACGCCTTTAGCGATGGCGGGCTAACAGGAACTGGCCGTGCCGACTCCGCGTTTATCTACCGTAATAGCTTTGGCCCAGTGCAAATTGCCCTGCAATACGCCGCCAAAACTAATGGTGATGTCACCTTAAAAAACGATGACGGCAGCGAAATGACCAACTCAGAGCTCAATTTCGACAGCAGTTACGGTGCCAGTCTGACCTACTCACTCACCGATAAATTTAAACTGCTCGCCGGCTTTAACCGTGGCGACTTTGAAGGCCATCTAGGTAACACTCAAGTCGATGAAACCAACGAAATCGTCGGTATCGGCGCCATGTATGGGGATTACTATCACTACGCCGATAACCGCGAAGCCAGCGGTCTCTACGTCGGCTTTAACGCCCATCAGAGTAAGAACAATGAACTGGTTGGCGGCGAACTCTACGATGCTACTGGCGCTGAGCTGATGACGGCCTATCAATTCGATAACGGTTTTGTGCCTATGATTGTCCTCAGCTATTTGGACCTAGATACAGATGCCAGCACGCCCATCCAAGGCAAATGGACCCGCCAATTCGCCATGCTTGGCCTGCACTACCGTTACAGTAACGACACTGTGATGTTTGCCGAAATGAAGTTAGATTTCAGCAACATGGATGCCCCTGCACTCGAAGCGCAGGAAGATAATGGCTTTGCGGTAGGGATTAACTACTTCTTTTAGGAATGGAAAGTCTTCATCAGGCTCTCCCGTACATTGAGGGATAGTGGCTCACGTTCCTCATATCCGTGAGCCCATTTGAGACTGAGGTGCGGCGCACGTTCCGTCTACAAACGCTCGCCACACACTCATTGGATGGTACCGCTGGTTTACCATCATCTCTGCGCCACTCCAAATAGGTTTACTGGAGTGGCTTTTTTTTCGCCGTTACTTGGCGTGCTGACGGCCTGAAGCGGCTTTGTTTCCGCGACCTTGGTGGCCAGCCTTACCCTGCTCAGATTTTCCCTTAAAGCCCGACTGACCAAAAGGCGCCTTAGCTCCCGGACGGCTGCTCTTAGGCTGCTGACTTTGCGTTGCATTCGCCCCAGACTTAGGTCCCTTAGGCTTGTTTGCGCTCGGTTTGCCCTTGGCATCGCCTTTACCCTTACGCTCATCGAACTGATTGCCCGAGAAACGCGTCAGGGCTTTTTGCCCTTGGTTAGCATCCTTCATCCATTTTGGGCCACGTTCGTTGCGCCCTTCAGGTGGAACGAGGTGATTCGGACTGTTACCAATCAAATCTTCACGTCCCATGGCAATCAAACCTTCGCGAATAATTGGCCAACCCGCTGGATCATGGTAACGCAGCAGCGCCTTATGCAGGCGGCGTTGGCGGCCCTTCTTCGGCACTGGCACCACTTCACTGGTGTGCTTCACGTTTTTCAGCGAGTTCAACTCAGTGTGATAAATGGTCGTCGCATTCGCCATTGGCGATGGATAAAAGTTTTGCACTTGGTCGAGCTTAAACTTACGCTCCTTCAACCAGAGCGCGAGGTTGAGCATATCCTCGTCGGTCGTGCCCGGGTGCGCCGAAATAAAATAAGGGATCAGGAACTGTTCTTTACCCGCTTCCTTAGAATACTTGTCAAACAGCTCTTTAAACTTATCGTAGGCGCCCATGCCGGGTTTCATCATCTTGCTGAGCGGCCCTTCTTCGGTATGCTCAGGGGCAATTTTCAAATAGCCGCCCACATGGTGCTGGACCAACTCTTTGACATAGGCCGGATCTTCAATCGCTAAGTCGTAACGCACGCCCGAAGCAATCAAGATTTTCTTAATGCCGGGCACGGCACGAGCGGCGCGGTACAAGTCGATAGTGTGTTTATGATCTGTGCCTAAATGGCCGCAAATCGATGGATACACGCAGGATAAACGGCGACAGGTTTTCTCCGCTTTTTCGCTGGTACAGCCGAGGCGATACATGTTGGCGGTGGGGCCGCCTAAGTCGGAAATCACCCCAGTAAAACCGGGAACCTTATCCTGAATATCTTTGATTTCTTTAATAATCGATTCTTGCGAACGGCTCTGGATAATTCGGCCTTCATGCTCGGTAATCGAGCAGAATGAACAGCCACCAAAGCAACCGCGCATGATGTTGATCGAGGTTTTGATCATGTCATAGGCGGGGATTTTGTCCTTACCGTAGGCAGGATGCGGCACCCTTTTATAGGGTAAATCGAACACGGCATCCATCTCGTCGGTATTGAGCGGCCAAGCCGGTGGGTTCACCCACACACCACGGTCACCGTGGGGCTGGAACAGCGCTCGCGCACAACCCGGATTTTGCTCTTGGTGCAAAATCCGCGAGGCATGGGCGTATAAGTATTTGTCCTCAGAGACCTTTTCAAAGGCTGGCAGCAGCACATAGGTTTTATCCCAAGGCTTAGGGCGTGGTGGCTGCACACTGATAGGTTTTGGCGCATCGTTATCGAAAATTTTAACATCCGATGGGCCAGATAAATTGGCACAGCCCACATCGTCGGCACCATAGGGGTTCGGGATAGGATCGATCTTATGCAGTTGATCTATCTTGCGAGAATCCATCCCACGCCACTCGGGCATAGGCTCTTTACGGATAACGGCAGTACCGCGCACATCCTGAATATCCCCAATGGCTTCACCCGCGGCTAAACGACGCGCCACTTCAGCCAGCGGACGCTCGGCGTTGCCGTACATCAAGATGTCGGCCTTGGCATCGAAAATCACGCTGCGACGGACTTTGTCCGACCAATAATCGTAGTGCGCGATACGGCGCAGACTCGCCTCGATTCCGCCAATGATCACTGGCACATCTTTAAAGGCTTCTTTACAACGTTGGGTATAAACGGTCACTGCACGATCGGGGCGCTTACCGCCCACATCGCCAGGAGTATAAGCATCATCGCTGCGGATACGACGGTCGGCGGTGTAACGGTTGATCATCGAATCCATATTGCCGGCGGTGACACCAAAAAACAGATTCGGGCGACCAAGCTGCATAAAGGCATCTTTGCTTGACCAATCGGGCTGAGAAATAATCCCGACACGGTAGCCTTGGGCTTCTAACATCCGGCCAATGACCGCCATGCCAAAGCTTGGGTGGTCCACATAGGCATCACCAGTGACAATAATAATGTCACAGCTGTCCCAGCCTAATTTCTCCATCTCCTTGCGAGACATAGGTAAGAAAGGCGCGGTGCCGAAGGACTCGGCCCAATACTTGGGATGGCTAAACAGTGTGGATTCAACTTGCATCGATTTTGACCCAAAAGCGTAATGTCAAACAAAGGTGCAGGCAAAAACAGGCCGCACCGATTTAGGGACGCGGAGTATAGCAGGCAAACAGGGATAAGTGCGATTAAAAAAACAGCAGCCGAGGTGTTTTTCGGGGTATTTGCACCAATGTGTTCAATACCCCTAAAGTGGCTAGGGATATGGCTTAGACGGCCATAAACCTATCTCAGCCATTACAGACTTTGGGCAAAATGCACTAAGTTGACTAAGGCTAGGCTGATAGTCACCAACCAAGTGAGCAACACGCCCCAAAAACGGCCGAAATGATAACCGCCTTTCCCCTGTGTTAACCCTATCGCATGGAGCAAGCGCGCCACAATCCACACGGTACCAAAACAATGCAAATAGAAATGCGCTAAGCCACCCGCCTCGGCCACCAGCATTAAAATCAATACGATGGGCGCATTCTCAATCAAATTCGCATGCACCCTGCCCGCCAGCGCCAAGGCATTGTTACCACCATCGCCGATACCGATTTTTTGGCTTCGTCTTAATTTCACCACTCGATAAGCCAGCGCGATTATCAACAACCCAGTCAAGCTGGCGTAAAACCCTGTTACCATCAACGGCATAGCGATTCCCTTTTGATTAACATCACCGCGGTATAGACCGCAAAAATTCAGCAATTTATTTGTATTAAGCTTAAAAGCCATTAACCTTTTAGCGACAAGATAGGTTAATATGCGCGCGTGATCTCTTACAACTTTTTATACAGTGAATAGCCCGATTGGATAACGAACAGTTTCTCGAAAAGCGTAAATTTATCATTAAGCTAGGCAAGGCTTTACATAAGTTTGGCACACCCGCTTACCGTCTTGAAACCCATTTGCAAACTGTCTCACGGACGCTCGGAATCGAAGGTTATTTTTTAATCTCGCCGACCTCGATGACCTTCGTATTACAACACGATACCGATCAAGAATATAACCATGTTGCGCGGGTTAAACCCGGCGAATTGGATTTAGGCTCCCTCGCCCGCACCGATGAACTGGTAGATGAGCTCACCTCGGGTAAACGCACACTCACCGAAGCCTTAGACAGGCTAGAGGAAATTGCCAACAAACCCAACCCCTACGGCCCAGCATTAACCTGTTTCTCCTTTGGCACCTCGGCGGCCGCCTTTGCCATGTTGATGGGCACGGGTTGGAACGATGTCTTTTGGTCAGGCTTGTTAGGCTTGCTAGTTTATGGCTTTGTGTACCGCGCAGAGCGCTCGACGCGCATGGCAGAGGTGTTAGAGCCCTTCGCGACGATTGTTTGCGCCATTGCCGCCTGCGCCATTGCCCGCATCGATCCCAATATTAATATTCCCGTGGTGATCCTCTCCTCCATCATCATCTTTATTCCTGGCTTAGCCTTAACCTTAGGATTGGCAGAACTGGCGGCACGCGACCTGATCTCGGGCACAGCGCGGATTATGGACGCTAGTATGTTGTTGTTTAAGCTGTACTTTGGCGCAGTGCTGGGGATGGCGATTGGTAAAGCCTTCTTCGGTGAAGCCATTCATATCGAACCTGAGGGCTTACCACGCTGGGCGATTTGGTCGGCGGTGCCCATCTTGTCGATGGCGTTGGTGTTTATCTTTAAGGCACGGATGCAAGATTCACCTTGGGGCGTACTGGCGGGGATAGTGGCATTCTTCTCCGCCATGTTAGGCGGGCACTTTTTTGGGGATTCAGTGGGGATCTTCTTCGGAGCCTTGGCGGTAGGGGTTTATTCCAATCTCTATGCCCGTTGGATGAAGGCGCCCGCCTCGATTGCACTGCTGCAAGGTATTGTGATCTTAGTGCCCGGCAGTAAAACCTACATAGGGCTGAACGCGCTGATCTCCGGCGAAACCATGCTCAACCAATCCCATATTGGGTCGCAGATCTTTTTGATCTTTATGTCGCTTATCGCTGGACTGATTTTTGCCAACGTCGTGGTACCACCAAGACGTACGCTGTAACATCTCCTCTCAGGGCTGGCGCCAACTCCAGCCCGATTCTTAAAGCAACCTTAAGTAAAATCATAATCTTATTAAAATGTTTCCTTGACTAATTGCCACTTCCCGTGTGTTATTAAATTGTGAAGCACAGCAGAACCTTAAGCTGTCGCCATCCAGTTTACGGGAGTGGTTTTATGCAGAAGTTTACCCTGTATGCATCGATTCTACCTTGTTGCCTCTGTGGTCTAGTCAACCTAGCCAGAGCGGATGAGGCTTTGCCTAAAACGCCCCCCAAGGAAGCCCCTAAAAAGGTCAGCAAGATTGTCGTGGTGAGCAACCCGATTTTCGATGAGTCCGATCCCGACGCATTTTTTATCCACCGCTGGGCAAACTATCTGCATATCAACACCAAGGAATATGTCGTTCGCGACAAGCTAACCTTTGGTGAAAACGATACTGTTACCCAAAAAGACCTCGATGAGTCACAACGTTTACTGCGCGCCGAACCCTATATCCGCGATGCTAAAGTCTATGTCAGCGAGAAGGATCCTGAGTCCGACGTCCACCCAGATGATGAATCGATTGTTATCGAGACCTGGGATAACTGGTCACTGCTCCCCACCACCAGCTTTAGTAGCTCGGGCGGTGACACCCGTTACTCCTTTGGCGTGAAAGAAGACAACCTCTTCGGCACAGGCATACGCACCCGCTTAAAATATCAATCCGATGAATCCCGTACTGGCTATAAGTTTGCCTTCGAAGCGCCCATTAGCATTATCGACCACGGTATTGTCGCTGCCGAGTTTTACGATAATAGCGACGGCCAAGCGAAGCATGTGTATGTCAGCAAGCCTTTCTATTCATTGAATACTGAGACCATGTACTCGGCGGAGTTTTTGGATGATAGCCGCACCGATATCTTGCGCCAGAACGGCCATGAGGTGAACGAGTTTGAACACACTGTCGACTATCTCAATCTGCAATATGGCTGGTTAATTAATAAGAATAACGAACACTTATCGCGTTTTATCACCGGTTTTACCCAAGATAAGCACGAGTTTGCCAATTCAGAGGTGTACCCGACTTCCGAGTTACCGCAGGACAGGGACTTTATGTATCCTTGGGTCGCCTATGAGTTTATTCAGGACGACTTTCAGGTACTCAATAATGTGCACCTTATTCGTAATAACGAAGACTTTAACTTAGGTTGGCACCACTATATTCAATTGGGTATCGAAACCAATGATATCGGCGACAATAACCCAGTGGGCTACCACTTCAAATGGCAAACCACCCGCGGGTATAAGTTTGATGAGCATTTATGGTTACTCGAAATGGGCGCCACCAGCACCTTAGGCACTACCCCAAAAGATACTTATCAAGCCAATGTTCAGGCCGAATACTTCTATCAAATCAATCCTAAATGGATAGCCTATGGCAAGGCGTGGGCGAGTGTGTCGAATAACACGTACCTCGATCTCACCGAAGGCCTCGGCGATGAAACTGGGGTACGCGGTTATCCCAACGAATATCAACAGGGCGACAACCAATGGTTACTCACCGCCGAAATCCGTAATTATCCCAATATCAACCTATACCAATTGGCCGAACTCGGCTGGGCGGTATTTGCCGATGTCGGCCAAGCTTCGGGTGGTCCGTTAGCAGCCAATAACGAGGTCAGCGGCCCGCTTGCCAGTGTCGGTATTGGCGCACGGATTTATTCCTCTCGCTCCAGTTATGGCAACGTCGCCCATATTGACCTCTCAGTGCCCTACACAGGGGGCGATTCGGTCAACAGTTGGGAATGGCGTTTTCTGGTGAAGCGCAGCTTCTAATCCATGGTTTATCACGCATCGGATATGCGCCTCGTTTTATCGCTGAGCACGCAGTTTTAACAGTAAACGCTTGTCAGCCATCGACAAAGCGCATAGCGTAACTTAAGCGTTTAACGGGAATAAGGGACTAAAATGAAAAACTTCGCCGCTGGGCTTAACAACTTTTGGGTGGGATTATTCACGGGGATCATGCTGCCACTGATTATCGTCGCGGGATTGTTATACGCCACCGTCGATAAATTCACCGGACTCATAGAAGACGCCGCCATAGCGCCTTTAATTAGTCGCAGTGAACAGACCTTCGATAGAGTCGATAATCTGCTCCTCACCTTAGACAATAAAGTCGACGACGCAAATTTAAAGGACGTAGCACTTTTAGCCCCGTTAAAAAACGCGCAATTGCTCCCAGAGCTACAGGCCCTCGCCAGTGGAGTCACCAACCTCAAACAGACAGTCACAGATATCGATAAGCAAGCCGTATTAGCAAACCTGCAGGAAAAACTGCAAGCCTCACTGGCGACCAAATTCCCCGAGGATAAAGCGAAAGAACTCGCTCAGAATCTTATCAATATTGCGCAAGTGCTTGCGAGTGAACAAAAACACTTATCGGCAGCTGTAGAACAAACACCGAATAATTAAGCCCATAGCGACAGATAGACAGGGAAGAGCCCTCTTTTATTGCTATCTAATCCGCTAACAACTCAGCAAATAAAACCACTCTGCAAATAAAAAGCCCGTTTACCTAATTAGATAAACGGGCTTTTTACTGAATTTGGTGAGTTGGCCGATAAGCCGGGTCCTGTCTTGGACAGTCATTCATCTAGGCCTGCAATCGCTCGCAGGCTCAAGCGACCTACCCGGTTCCAACGCGAGCCACGCCATACGGAACCCTATTTGGTCTTGCTTCGGGTGGAGTTTACCTTGCTACGGACTATTGCTAGCCGCACGGTGCGCTCTTACCGCACCCTTTCACCCTTACCACCTTAGCCTAAGCTATGATGGCGGTCTCCTCTCTGTTGCACTTGTCGTCGGTTCGCACCGCCCAGGCGTTACCTGGCACCCCGCTCTTTGAAGCCCGGACTTTCCTCCCCGCTCTTGCGAGCGCAGCGACTGTCTGGCCAACTCGGCGCGGATTATAGCCTAAGCAACCTGCGTGTACCACTGTTAATCCCGCCCGTGTGCACCAGTGCTTATAAATCAGACTCTAAACCAAACTTATACAGGGCATTCTTTTTAAGGCCGTGAATTTGCGCGGCAATGGCAGCAGCCTTTTTGAGGGGCAATTCTTCACAGAGTAATTTCAAAGTGTTGATGGCGACAGTCGGAATGGCGTCATCATCCTCCGCGGCGCGGTGACCATGCACCATCAGCACTATCTCGCCTTTTTGCTGGTTAGGATCGCTGCTGACCGTGGCCAACACCTCGGCCACAGGGCCAGAGAGGAAGGTCTCGAAGGTTTTAGTGACTTCCCGAGCCATCACCACTTGCCTCTCGCCGCCTAACACTTCGACCATGGTCGTCAGGCTATGCTCGATGCGGTGCGGTGATTCATAAAAAATCAGCGTGCGGGGGTCTTCCTTAAGTTCGAGTAACTTATCGGCGCGCGCCTTCTCTTTAGAAGGTAAAAAGCCTTCGAAGGAGAAACGATCCGACGGTAAACCCGACGCGCTTAATGCGGTAATCGCCGCACAAGGGCCGGGCAATGGGATCACTCTAAAACCCGACTGGCGCACATGGGAAACTAAGTGATAGCCGGGGTCTGAAATCAGTGGCGTGCCCGCATCGGAAATCAGCGCAATCGATTGCCCTGCGGCTAACTGCTCAACAATCCATTGGGCGCGAGCGCGCTCGTTATGGTCATGCAATGCGATAGTTTTGGTAGAAATACCAAAATGACTCAATAACTTGCCACTGTGGCGCGTATCTTCACAGGCAATCAATGCGACCTGAGTGAGCACTTCGATAGCACGTGGGCTCATGTCCCCCAAGTTACCAATGGGAGTGGGAACAATGTAGAGTGCGACGCTTTGGTCCATATATACCTCGGTAATGACAGTGCCAAGACTTTCGTCAAGCGCAAGAGAAGGTTAAACTAGAGGTAGCATCTTACCAGAGTGAAGCCCAGTGTTAAAAAGCCTGAATACAACTAAGTTCGTTTCCGTGGCCATTTTATCCGCAGTGTTGGCGGGTTGCGGCAGCCAAGCGCCCAGCTCAACCGGTACCGCCCCCACAGTGGCCACCTCTTTAGCCTCTGCACCATTGGCGCCCAATGTGTATTTAGCACAGGCCGCGAATAGCAAAGATCCGCAGCAGCGCGATACTAACCTGCTGCTGGCGGCGCATGCCTATATCAATGCCAATGACTATGCGGCGGCGCAGAAACTGCTGAAGTCGATGCAACCAAGCCTGACTCAGACACCCACTCTGGTGGCCGAGCATAAATACCTGACGGCGCGGGTATTAGAGCATACATCGACCTATGTCGAGGCGCTCAAGACTCTGAGCTATCCAAGCACTTGGGTTTTACCCGGCTGGCAAATGGCCGCGTATCATCAATTTAGAGCGCATTTGTTCCAGTTGAATAAGCAACCTATCGAGCAAGTGCGCGAGCTGAGTTTATTGACCACCTATTTACCGCCCGCCGAGGCGAGTGAAGTCAATAACCAAATCTGGCAAGTGTTGCAGCCAATGCATGAGCAAACCCTGCAAACCTTTATCCGCGATGCCAACAACCCAGTATTTGCCGGTTGGTTGCAACTCGCCTATATCGCCAAACATTATGCGGTCGACCCCAACCAACTGGTTCGTTACTTAGGCGACTGGCAAAAGCAAAATCCTTATCATCCAGCGGCGGCCAAATTACCGACCGATTTGGATCGGGCGCTCAATGCCAAGCCATTTATGCCGAAGAATATCGCCGTTCTGCTTCCGCTTACAGGCCAGCGTGCGGGTGCCGCCAACGCGATTCGCCAAGGGATTTTGGCCAGCTATTTAGCCAAACCGAACGATCAGGTTGCGGTTAATTTTTACGATACCGCCAATGATGCCGTAGCGGCCTATCAGCAAGCGGTGAACGCGGGCGCCGAGTTTATTATTGGCCCATTACTGCCAAATGAAATCGATCAATTGCTGGCACTGAACAGCAACACCAGCCCTGCGACCAGCACGCCATCGAGCTCTGCACCTGCCACGCCCGCAGCACCGACTGCACCGATCCCGCAGCTATTTTTGAATCAAACTGATAAGTTTGTGCCCGATATCAATAAGTTCTACTTTGCGCTGTCACCAGCCCAAGAAGCTGCCGATGCCGCAACGCGCATGTATCAAGATGGTGTGACTATGCCATTGCTGCTCGCCAGCAACGATGCCACAGGCAAACGCATGGCAGAAAGCTTTATCCAAGCTTGGAAAAAGAAAAGCGATACCCCTATCGAAGTCTATTACTACGATGGTGGCGATAAGATGAAAACCACAGTACAGGATGCACTCGGTGTTCGCGATAGCCAAGCGCGTATCGCGCGGATAAAGGAGCTGCTCGGCAATTCGGTACAAGCCGATTTTCGTTCGCGCCAAGATATCGATGCGATTTATATGATCTCGACGCCGCAGGATTTAACCTTGCTCAAAGCCTTTATCGATGTGAACTTCAGCGTCTTTACTCAGCCAGTGCCGCTATACACCTCAAGCCGCAGCCGCATCGACAACGAGTCTAGCCAAACGGCGCAGGATTTAAATAACCTGACCATGAGCGATGCACCTTGGCTAATGCAAAACAGTGAAGAAAACCTGATGGTTAACACTCTGTGGTCCGGCTGGAATAACGGCCAGAAACGCCTATTCGTGATGGGCTATGATGCCATGGATTTGATCAGCAAACTGGCGCAGATGCGCTCATTCACGGGTTACCAGTTCAATGGTCGTAGCGGCGTGTTATCCGTCAATCCTGACGGCGTGATTAACCGCCAATTAAGCTGGGGACGCTATCAGAGAGGCAGTTTCCGTCAACTATGACACTCGGACAGCAGGCAGAGTCGCTCGCTCAAGGTTACCTCGAACATCAAGGGTTAACCTTTGTCGAGCGCAATGTCCGCTATCCCTTTGGTGAAATAGACCTCGTCATGCGCCATAAACACCACTGGGTATTTGTTGAAGTAAAATATCGCTCAGCAAATCAATTTGGCGGCGCAATACAAGCACTTAGCAAAGCACAAATCGGCAGGATCCGCATGGCGGCCAGCCATTATTTACAGACGCATAAACTGGATGTGCCGTGCCGATTCGACGTTGTCGCCATCGAAGACGCGCAAATCCACTGGCTAGTCGATGCCTTTTAAACGAGGCCTTCGACTCAGCTAATCGAATAATTTTTAACGCTTATGCCTCAACTCCACCGTGGAAATATGGCATCATAGCCACACTTTATCCTGAAAGGATGTATCCATGTTAGAACGCATTAAAGACAGCTTTACTGAATCTATCCAGACCAAAATCGATGCAGCCGAAGCACTGCCAGAATCCATCGCCAAAGCGGCCGAGATGATGGTGCAATGTCTTTTGGGCGGCAATAAAATTCTTGCCTGCGGTAACGGTGGCAGTGCCGGTGATGCTCAGCACTTCTCGGCCGAGCTATTAAACCGCTACGAAATTGAACGTCCACCATTGCCCGCGATTGCGCTGTCAACCGACACTTCAACCATCACTGCGATTGCCAACGACTACAGCTATGATGAGATTTTCTCAAAACAAATCTTAGCTTTAGGTCAACCCGGTGACATTCTGTTAGCGATTTCCACCAGCGGTAACTCAGGCAACGTGATTAAAGCTATGGAAGCAGCCCTGAGCCGCGATATGACTATCGTTGCCTTAACCGGTAAAGACGGTGGCGCGATGGCGGGATTACTGAGCGTTGGCGACGTGGAAATCCGTGTACCTTCTAACGTGACAGCACGTATTCAAGAAGTGCACTTATTGGTTATCCATTGCCTGTGTGACAATATCGACCGCACGCTCTTCCCGCAGGACGAACAGCAATGAGATATGCTGCCCCACTGTTAATGGTTTGCATGCTGCTGCAAGGTTGCGCCGGTGCCGTTATGGTGGGTGCAGTCAGTGGTGCCATGATGGCCAACGATGAGCGTTCGGTGAAGACTCAGCTCGACGATACCAATACCGATTTTAAGATCACCAGCGCCCTACTGGAGCATGAAGATCTGAAGAAACAAACGAATATCACGGGTGTTTCGGTTAACGGTAATGTGCTGATGATTGGCCAAGCCCCCAATTCTATGTTGAGGGATAAAGCTATTAAGGTCGTACAAGATCTTAAGCTTGGCGGTAAAATCCACAATCAGATCCGCATCGGTAACCCGACCTCTTTCACCACCCGTAGCAATGACACTTGGGTGACAACGAAAGTGAAGGGACGCATGCTCAACGAGAAAGAGTTGGATGTCACCCGCATTAAGGTCATCACTGAAAACGGTGAAGTCTTCCTACTCGGACTCATTCACCGCTCTCAGGCCGACATGGCCGTCGATATCGCGCGCAACACTGCGGGCGTGCGTAAAGTCGTTAAAGTATTCGAATACATCGAATAACCCATTGAGCCTAAGCCCTTAGGGTTTAGGCTCGCCTTCTACCGCTTCTAGTCCTAACGCTTTTACTTGGATGTTATCCATAACCTTGGGTGACTTGGCCATCCACATGCCAATCCAAGGTAAAAACAGTGATGGCAACACAATCAGCGCCGCGCCCAGCCAACTTAGGCTATCTAACCATTCATCGAATAACAGCCAGCCCAAAAAGACGATAAATAACAGGCCAGTATATTCGGCAATCGCAATATCGCTCGCCTGCGCGCGACGATAGGCCAGCACGCAGAACCAGTGATAAATCAGCAAAAAAGCATTACTGAGTAGTGCTACGGCTAACAATCCCCAGCTCAGCCCCGCAACTCCTTGAAAGGCCGCGATGATTAAAGTCGCAGGAATACCTAGCAGGTTATACAACATTAAGGTTAATACTGGATGCTCAGTATTCGGGACTTTTTTCAGGGTCAACTGGTTGATGGCAAAGGTAAACGCCGAGAATAACACTGCCAATCCAAACCAGTTCATCTCACTCGGTCTGAGGATAATTAAGATCCCAACAAACCCGAGTAATGTGCATACCACTTGCCCTGTGGTGATCCGCTCCTTTAAAAACCAATAGCCCATCAGAATAATCATCAGCGGCGCCGAGTAAAACAGGGAGCTGACCGTCGCCAGCGGCAAAGCCATTAGGCCAATAATTAAAAAAAGCGCGCCAACCGAGCCTATGTTGGCACGCCAAAGGTGGACCGAAATATGTTCCGTCTTGGGTCGCTGCGAGTACAACCAAATGGGGATTAACATCAATACTGAAGTGATTTGTCTCACGAGTAGAAAAGTGGCCGCATTTGCATCTTCTGGCAGCCATTTGATCGATACATCGTAAAAAGCACTAAATAGATTACCCACTATCAATAAAATCAAACCGATAACTACAGGGCGCTGCATTTTTTACCATCCGCAAATATCAATGCTGGCATGATAATCCTCGCAAAACTTAAGCTGAAATGATGCTTTCTCATGCTAGATGAATTAAATTCATACTAAATCTTTTAGGCGTTGAAAATCATGAGAAAGCTTCCTCCATTACGCGCACTACAAGTCTTTGAGACCGCCGCAAGGCAACAGCATTTTTCCAAGGCTGCCGCCGAACTTTGCATTACCCAAAGCGCAGTTTCACACCAAGTGCGTGTATTAGAGGAATATTTTGGCGAGCAGCTTTTCGACCGTCAGGGGCGAAAATTGCAACTCACGCCTAAAGGCCAAAGCTTATTTATTGAGTTAGAAAGGATTTTTAATGAGTTAAGCGATCTTAATCTCAAGATCCGCGACACCCCAAACCAACAACTCTGTTTGGCGGTGTACAGCTCTTTTGCGGTGAAATGGTTGATCCCAAGATTAGCGGATTTTAGGCGCCAGTATCCCAGCGTTAAAATTCGCCTCGAGATGATCACTCAAGACCCCGATCTCAGCACTAGCACGGCCGATATCTTTATCGCGGGCAAACTCAATCAACGGGGCTATTGGCAGCAGCTACTGCATAAGGAGCGGCTCATCCCAGTATGTAGCCCGAGTTTTTACCCCAAGTGGCGTGATATTAACTTAAGCAATTTCCAGCAACAGGCACTGCTGATTGTGGATGAGGGGCCGCTGGGACTCGATTGGCACAAATGGTCATCAGCTCACCAGATCCCGCTGAATAACGAGCAGCAACATATTTTTAGTCATATCGTAATGGCGATTGAGGCCGCCATTGCGGGCCAAGGCCTCGCCCTCGCCCCCGATTTTATGGTGGCAGGTGATATCAGCACCGGCAGACTGGTGGCGGTTAATCTGCCCGATGTTCATACGGGCTTTGAGTTTAGTTTTATCTGTAAGCAGCGTCGTCTCACAGAGCCTGCCATAGCCGCCTTTTCCTCCTGGCTAAAATCGCAGGCCTAAACACTTAACCAGCCCAATGAGTAACAGACATAAAAAAGCCGACCTAAGAATAGGTCGGCTTAATAACGTGTTGTGTAATGGACTTTTTAGGGCAAATTACACTAACAAACCAATCTTCTCGTACACCTTTTTAAGCGTCACTTCGGCGCGAGCCTGGGCATTTTCAGCGCCAGCTTTCATCACTTGGTCGAGGTAAGCACGGTCGGCACGCAGCGCACGGTAACGCTCTTGCAGCGGCTCTAACATGCCCACTACCGCCTCACCCGCGGCACCTTTTAAGTGACCATACATCTTGCCTTCAAACTCGGCTTCGAGGCTGGCAATGCTTTGACCCGTGATACCCGACATTAAACTCAGCAGGTTAGACACGCCTGGCTTGTTTTCCATATCGAAACGCACGACTGGCGGCTCATCACTGTCGGTCATGGCTTTTTTCAGCTTTTTCATGACCGCTTTTGGATCTTCAAGCAGGCCAATCACGTTGTTACGGTTGTCGTCCGACTTAGACATCTTCTTCAGCGGATCCTGCAGCGACATCACCTTAGCGCCATGCTCAGGGATAAAAGGCTCAGGAATGGTAAACGTCTCGCCGTAAGCGTTGTTAAAGCGAGTCGCGATATCACGTGTTAACTCAAGATGTTGTTTCTGATCTTGGCCAACGGGGATTTCATTTGCTTGATACAGCAGAATATCCGCCGCCATCAGTACAGGATAACCAAACAGACCGACGTTAATGTTGTTGGCGTGCTTTTGTGACTTATCCTTAAACTGCGTCATACGGCTCAATTCACCCATTTGGGTATAGCAATTTAACGCCCAACCCAGTTGGGTATGCTGTGGCACTTGGGATTGGATAAACACCGTACTCTTCTTTGGATCGACACCACAGGCTAAATACAGTGCAAGCGTATCTAAACAGGCTTCACGCAATGCTTGAGGGTCTTGGCGCACGGTAATGGCATGCAAGTCCACCACGCAATATAGGCAGTCGTGGCTATCTTGCATGGCAACCCATTGACGCAATGCACCCATGTAGTTACCTATGGTTAATTCGCCGGACGGCTGTGCACCGCTGAGTACTATGGGTTTGGTCATTACGTCATTGCTCCAAATAAAGATAAAAAAATTCGATTAAACTGGCTGAGCGAGATTTAGCCAGCGCAGGATCTCGACAAACTGCTCACATACAGCGTCAGGGCCAGTGAGCCCAATATCTTCACCGTAGTTGTAGCCATAGGTCAAGCCGATTGATGCAACACCCGCCGCTTTCGCCGCTAAAATGTCATTTTTAGAATCGCCCACCATCAACAACTCACTTTTATCCAGTTGCCATTCGGCTAATAGATGCTCGAGCGGTAATGGATCGGGCTTCATCTTCGCCAGCGAATCGCCACCAAGCACTAAGCTAAAGAAGTCATTAATCTTAAAGGCTTCAAGCAAAGGCAAGGTAAAGCGATAAGGTTTATTGGTCACCACAGCCAGCTTAAATCCCGCATCAAACAGGATTTGCAGCACTTGATGCACATCGGCATAGAGTGCACTGTGCTTCTCAAGGTTTTCTTGATAGTGATGCATAAAGATGGGCATAGCCGCATCCAATGCCGTTTGCTCAACGTCTGTACCTAAAGCGTGACTCATGGCGCGGCGCATCAGCATTTCTGCCCCATTGCCCACCCAAGTTCTCACCTGTGCCTCGGTACACGTTGCTAAACCTAATTCGGCGAGTGCCGCCTGGGTCGCGACCGCAAGATCAGGCACACTGTCAATCAGTGTGCCGTCGAGATCAAAGGCAATCGCTTTAATCTGTTCCCGCATTATTTGACCTCAACTTTCGCCAACTCGGCGCGCATCTCGTCGACGACGGCTTTATAGTCTGGCTTACCGAAAATGGCAGAACCTGCGACAAACATATCGGCGCCTGCGGCGGCGATTTCAGCAATGTTATCCACTTTAACGCCACCATCGACCTCTAAGCGAATATCGAAACCACTGGCATCGATACGCTCACGCACTTGGCGTAGTTTATCTAAAGTCGAAGGAATAAAGGATTGCCCACCAAAACCTGGGTTGACCGACATCAGCAGAATCACATCTAGCTTATCCATTACATGGTCAAGATAGTGCAGTGGTGTTGCCGGGTTAAACACTAAACCCGCTTTACAGCCCGATTCTTTAATCAGTTGCAGGGTGCGGTCGATATGCTCAGAGGCCTCGGGATGGAAAGTAATAATAGACGCACCCGCCTTGGCAAAATCAGGCACGATACGATCAACAGGCTTAACCATTAAATGCACATCGATATCGGCCGTGATGCCATAGTCACGTAACGCTTTGCACACCATAGGGCCAATGGTTAAGTTGGGCACATAGTGGTTATCCATCACATCAAAATGCACTACGTCAGCCCCTGCATCTAACACGGCTTTAACGTCATCCCCTAAACGGGCGAAATCGGCGGATAAAATCGATGGAGCAATTAAAAATGGGCGCATAGGACACTCGCTGCTATTGAACAAAAAGTGCCTTATTTTACCCTTAGCTAGGTCATGCCTCTATAGCAAATGCCACATTTATCGCGATTGAAACCCAATAGAGGCGCAATTGGCGCACTCATAACGTACGGTAAACTCAAGGAGATGCTGAATCGTTAGAAAGATTTTAGTGAAGATTGATAAATTATTGTTCATAAACTAAGCGAGTTTGTTATACTCGGGTCGCTATCGTGGATCATTTAGTGGTTGCAAAGGAAGTATCATGAAGGGGCGGTTAACACAGTTTTCACACATTTTAGGCTCGGTGACCTTTAAGTCATCGATGATGTTGGCATTTACCGCAGTGGTAGTCGCCTCCTTAGCCTTTGGCGTGGAAAAGCTCACCGCAAGTAACGATACCTCCGCCTGCGCTTGCAGCAGCGATACCCGTTACAACAACAGCTTACCTAGCAGCCATCCAAATAACCGCTGTGCCGAACAGGCGCAAACCTTAAGCTGGAAGACTTGGCTCACTGGCAAAAATCGCTCTAGCCAGTTCCATTTTGTCGACTTGCTTGAATTACTCCATGGTCATCAAGACAAACCTATCGATGACTTGAAGCCTGCTAATTCACAACAGTCCTATTGATGCTAAGCCGGATCTGGCAAGTCTTTCACAGTACAATAGCCGCCTTCTTTGGGGTGCAGTCAGATAGAAATCGTCAAAAAGACTTCCAGACCAATTCACCATTACCGTATATTTTGATGGGAATCGTGTTAGCGATAGCCTTAGTTGCCAGCCTTATTTTGCTGGTTAGCCAAGTCGTTGGTTAAACCACTCGATACGACCACTTAGTATCAATCATCCTGCGGATCATAATTCTCATCGTACAACGCAATCAGCTCATCAACTTTGTTACGACCACTGCCATTTTGGCTAATGTTGCGCTGCACTTGGATCTTGGCAAGGTGTGCACCGCGATACAACTCACGTGTCAGTGGAATATCATGGTTACTAATCACGACAGGAATGCGTTGCTCTAACGCCATATGCCGCGAATAACGCGCCAGCAGCGCCTGATCATCCAGACTAAAACCGGCACCAACATAGGTGGTAAAACTTGCAGTGGTCGATAGCGGCGCATAGGGCGGATCGCAATAGATTACATCGCCAGTGCGGATTTGCTCGAAGGCTTTTTCATAGCCGATGCACTTAAACTCGGCGCGCTGAGCTTTCTTTGAAAAGGCTAGGATTTCCTTCTCAGGGAAATACGGTTTCTTGTAGGAGCCAAAGGGCACATTAAAGCCCCCTTTGCGGTTATAACGGCACAGACCATTAAAACCATGGCGATTCAAGTACAAAAAATAAACCGAGCGCAAAAAAGGATCGCGGGATTTATTAAAGTCTGTACGCACGCGGTAGTAGGCATCCTTTTGATTCATCTCATCGACGAATAGCTTCTTGGCCGCCTCAATGTATTCGGCGGGCCTTTCTTTCACTATGTTGTAGAGATTAATCAGATCTTGATTGATGTCGCAGAGTAAATAGCTGGGGTAGTCAGTATTTAAAAAGACTGAACCTGCGCCGACAAAGGGCTCAACTAAACGCTCACCTGTCGGTAAGTAGTTCGCTAGCTCATCCACCAATTTAAATTTTCCGCCGGCCCATTTCAGGAAGGCTCTATGTTTTTTGATCATTTAACTTGATGAATGCCGACAAAAATAAAGGCCATGATTGTACTCTGTTTATTCTGAAATTTCACCGCTTGAGCGCGTTTCTTGTAGTTGATAACCGCCGAGTTCTGCCCATTTTTTTATCAGGGGTTGGCTAAGATGATACTCTTTGACCAATTCTGCGGCCGCCTGCTGCGCCGATTGACTGTCGTTAAACTGCCCTACCAACACCACCCAAAAATGTTTGTACTTGGCGACTCGCACCTCTGGCACATTATGCAGTTTCTTAAGGAGTGACTGCACAGTTTCACGCTGGGAGACTGTAGCGATTTGGATGGCATAGCCCGTTTTTGGCCGTACCGATACGGGTGATGCAGGCTCAGGAGTTGCATTCACCACCTGAGTCGCTGAGTCTTCTTTCGCGTGCTCTGTAGGAGCTGGCGCAGGCTCTGCGTTATCAACCTCGGTGACGGTGCTGTCGCCCTTACTTGTCGCTTCATCGACTGGTGGCGCTATGCCACTCTCACCTTCCGCTTGAGGCTCTTCCCCATGGAACTTAGCCAATGGGTCCGCTTGTTCCACCGCTTCCGCTAATAATGCCTGCGTTAACGACTCGGCTTGCTGCTTAAAATACGGCGCTAGTATCTGTTTGCCATGGGCAAGAAACTCTGCGGAATCCACAGCAGGATAAGTCACGACCTCAGGAATTGGCTCACTGGAAAAGGGTTTAGCCAGACCAAGCCAAATTACTATGGTAATCAGCACACTGGCGAGCCCAATAAGCGCGACTATATATTGTGTCCATACTGATTTTTTCTCACCTTGGCCGTGAAGAGCCAGCTCCAGTAAGGCAACCACCTCCTGAGGAGTGCCCGTTTGCTTCTCAAGCTGAGCGCGCACTATGTCCCTTGGCGTAAACGGGTTTTGGTCACTATATCGTAGCAAGGTTTGATACAGTGCTTCGCGCTCCGGCAGGCTTAAGAGATCAATACTGACCGGCAGGATTTGTCGTCTTAACGACTCTGGCAGCTGGGGAAGTAAGTCGGCTAAAAATGCAGGCGGGACTGCCAATGTCACGGCGATACGCTGACCCGCACATTGCACTTGATTGAGTATGATGCACTCGGCCCACAATTCTTTAGAGAGTAAATGAGCATCATCGATAATGATGTGCAGCGGCTTACTTTGTTTCGGCGCGACGCGCAGTATGGTTTCAGCGAGGGAGATTTCGTCATCAAAAATCGGAGATGACACCAATTGCACTAAAATCTTGCGACGAATTTCAGCATTGTCGGCGTGCATAGGACAAATGACTAACGCAGCATTCGACTCATCAAAATCTGTGGCTAACGCCGTGAGCAGAGTCGTCTTCCCCGAACCGTGCGCGCCCACAAGCACCAGCAGCTGGTCGCTATAACTGGCCACATGATGCAATCTTTCTACGAGGGCTTCCTGTGAAGGAAGCAAGACTTGCCCCTGAAACGTCACTCATCCACCACACAAGGTTTATGCGCAGCAGATAACCTGTTCTAGGGTAGATTCAGGAACTTGGCTAAAGACATCAGCTCGACCAATGGCCGTCGGGAGTACCAGCCGGATCTGACCACCTAAGACTTTCTTATCGCGACGCATATGTTTAATAAAACTGTCGAAATCCATCGATTCCGGCGCTGTTACAGGCAGATCGAAAGCGTGGAACAATTGCACAATACGACGAACAATTGACTCATCAATCAATCCCATGGACTTAGCCGTTTGTGCAGCAAGGACTGTGCCAGCCGCAACCGCTTCACCATGCAGCCAATTACCATAGCCCATCTCGGCTTCAATCGCATGGCCAAAGGTATGCCCAAGGTTTAATAATGCGCGGACGCCCTGCTCGGTCTCATCCTGGCTCACGACATCAGCTTTAATCTCACAGCAGCGAGAAATCGCATAGACCAAAGCTTGAGTATCTAGGCTTTTCAATGCTTGAACATTGTTCTCAAGCCATTGAAAAAACTCAGTATCCCACATGATGCCATACTTAATGACTTCTGCCATCCCCGCAGCGAATTCACGTGCGGGTAAGGTCTGTAAGCATTCAGTATCGATAATGACGATCTGTGGCTGATAAAAAGCCCCGATCATATTTTTGCCAAGCGGATGATTAACGGCAGTTTTTCCGCCAACGGAGGAATCTACTTGTGATAATAGCGTGGTCGGAATTTGAATAAAATCGACACCACGTTGGTAACAGGCTGCGGCAAAACCCGTCATGTCACCAATAACTCCACCACCGAGAGCCACCAGCACTGAATCACGGCCATAATTGCGTTGCAGCAAAGCCGTAAAAATAGAATCTAAATGCGTTAAATCTTTAAATTGCTCGCCATCGGGAAGGATGACGCTAGATACCTCACCAAACGAAGCCATCGTGTCTTGGATCTGCTTAAGATACAAAGGCGCGACAGTTTCATTGGTGACGATAAGGATACGTTTTTTCAGCAGGTAGCGAGACAAGGTCTCGCTATCACTCATCAAACTCTGGCCAATATAAATGGGGTAACTGCGTTCACCTAAATCAACCTGAATTTGTTGTGTCATTCTGCCTAGAAACCTAATTTCTCTATGATTTGATTCGCAACAACCTTTGCACTTTGATCGTCAGTTTTAACGATCACATCAGCAATTTCTTCATACAGAGGGTTACGGATTTCTGCGAGGTTCTCTAATACTTCTCGCGGATCATCTACTTGCAGTAATGGGCGACGCTTGTCTCTTTGAGTACGCGCAACCTGTTTGTCGATAGTGGTTTCGAGATACACCACGATACCGCGAGCAGATAAATGATTACGGATATCTTTGCTCTGAACTGAACCACCACCAGTGGCAAGGACAATACCCTGTTTTTCAGACAGATCAGCAATAACCTGAGCCTCACGACGGCGGAAACCCTCTTCGCCTTCGACGTCAAACACCCAAGCAATATCTGCGCCTGTGCGTTGCTCAATCTCTTGATCTGAATCGTGGAATTCTAAATGCAGCATTTGCGCCAGATGGCGACCAATTGTGCTTTTACCTGCGCCCATTGGGCCTACCAGAAAAATATTACGTTTTTCAGCCATTTCTTGTACGTCTGAATCTTAATGAAAAGTATGCCTATATCGACTCACGATCAAGCCGACCTACTGTATGTTACCTTGCTCTTATGAGACTTGACCGGGGATTATCTCAGTTTCATGTCTAGTCTGGCAAGTGATGCACGCTATTTATGATAAGAATTGTATTTCAGACACAATAAAGCCAGCAAGGTATGCTGGCTTTATTCGACTCGTAACAAACGATTAGAGTTTCTCGTTCACAATTTTAGGTGTCACGAAAATCAACAGCTCTTGGCGCTCATTCTTGTCGGTAGTGTTACGGAATAAGAAGCCAACTAAAGGAATGTCACCCAGGATAGGCACCTTGCTCACGCGGCTGATTAAATTCTGCTGATAGATACCACCGAGCACAATGGTCTCGCCATTATCCACTAACACTTGCGTACCAATGCGTTGAGTATCGATAGCAACTGCCGGACCTGTGGGTGTATCCACCGTTTTACCCTGAGAGTCTTGAGTGATTTCAAGATCCAGAATCACGCGGTTATCAGGGGTAATTTGTGGTGTCACTCTTAATGACAATACCGCCTTCTTAAAGGTCACCGACGTCGCGCCACTGGAAGTGGATTGCACATAAGGGATTTCCACACCCTGCTCGATATACGCCGCTTTTTGGTTAGAGGTGGTAATGCGAGGGCTCGCGATAATCTCACCTTTGTTTTCCTGCTCAAGCGCACTCAGCTCTAAATCTAAGATGGTGCCATCGGCAAGCTTTGCCACATGGAAAGCGATGCTGGTTGGGTTTGTCACCGCCGCAGGTAAATTCACGTTCAAACGGTTATCCAGCGTTGGCACAGTACCATTGGCAATGCTTCCAGCACCCTCAAGGGTTCCTGACGTCCCTTTGCTACCCTGCTGATCAGTCACGCCCCAACGGATACCTAAATCTTCAGACACGTCGTCTTTTACCGTTACCATGCGAGATTCAATCAACACTTGGCGGATAGGAATATCGAGCACTTCAACCAAACGATGGATATTCTCGATGATTTCAGCGGTATCTTTCACTAACACTGTGTTGGTACGCTCATCGACGGCCACTGAGCCACGTGGTGACAATAGACTTGAGTCCGCCCCTTTGAGTAATTCGGCAATATCAGTCGCCTTAGCATAGTTGATTTGCAGATACTCAGAGTAGAGTGGCGCAAGCTCTTTTACTTCCTGCTTATTCTTTAGGTTTTGGCTTTCGCGAATCGCCAGTTCTTCACTTGGCGCCACCATCAGAATATTACCTTCGATACGCTTGTCGAGTCCTTTGGTTTGCAGGATCAAATCCAATGCTTGATCCCAAGGCACGTCATCGAGTCTTAAGGTGATATCCCCCTCAACCGTGTCACTAGTAACTAAGTTGAAGTTGTTGTAGTCGGCAATAATCTGCAACACAGTACGGACTGAAATATTCTGGAAATTTAACGAAAGGGTTTTTCCGTTATATTTCTTTACCTCTTTGGTCGCCGCAGCGCGCTCTACTTTGTTAATTGAGAGCCTAAAGAGATTATCTTCCTGTTTGTAATTGAACTCATAGTTACCCGAGACATCGACTAAAATCCGGGTCGTTAAATCGTCCTTAAAGGTTTCAAAATGCTTTACCGGTGTGGAGAAATCCTGCACGTCCATCACATATAACAAGTCGCTGTTAATATCTGTGTTGTAAAGCTGAACCTCAAGCTTGGCACCAATTTGTTCAACGTTCGCCGCAACCGAACGATTATTCAAATAGACTAATAACTCACCACCACCATTTGCATTGCGACGAAAATCGATATTTTTAACGCTATTAACGAACGGATTATTAGCAGCTTGTGAGCCCGCAACCTCATCGTTAATCGTTAAACGATAAGAATTACCAACGACACTACCTTGATACGGTTTAACCTTAGATAAGCCCAATGTCACCATTAAATGGGTATCTTGCTGCGCCGTCACTATGTCCTTCACACCGACTTGGTTAATCGGCAGACGATCCTTAGACAAGCCAGAAATACTGTCATCGAAGGTTAATACCAACTGAGCAGGAGAAGCATTAGAGTCAATTGTGGGCGCGCTAATTGCCTCCTCAAATACTAACTCGACTTCTAATTGATGATCGACAAGAGCATGGTATTTGACATCCATCAACCTATTTGCCGCAAAACTCGATGGCAAAAATCCAAATACTAATGCGATCCCAATAACAGACTTAGCTAAGCCTGAAGATAAAAACGATAACGGGATTTTTATCGCGGCAGAAGATTTCATTATTCCCTCATCCTTCGCTTGTTATTTTCCAGAAAGTTCGATGTTGTTTGTGCGTTCAGACCAACAACCAGAACCATCAGGAATTAATTCTACAACTTCCACATTTTGAGAAGTCACTTTCGCTATATGTCCATTAAACAATCCAAGATACTCACCTACGCCCATCCGATATACACTGCCATCATTGGTCTCAATAAGCGCCCAAATCGAATTACCTTCGCTTAAGGTGCCGCGCATTTTTAGATTGTCTAAAGCATAGGTTTCTAAACGGCCTTTGCGACGTTTTAAATCCGGCTGTAAGCAGTTTTTGCTGGTATCAACCACTTCTTCCGTTAACTCTCGAGAAGGTGGGACAAAAGGACTACGCATTAATTCGGCTTGATACGCAAAATGCTCAAATTTAGGTGGCTCTTTTAAGGGTGGAATATGCGCCACATGCTGTGCCTTGGTAGTAGTAACAAATAGCTCTAAATCACTACGATCGCCAACACAACCCATTAAAAAAAGACTTAATGCTAACAGAGGTAAGAGTTTCATTATTTCTTCCCCTTGTTATTGGCAGGCTTTTCGGGTGGTAATTCTGCTCCCTCTTTAAAGCGATAGGTTTTGGCCAATATATCCATGGCCAGATTACCGCTCTCGTCGCGCTTAATCGTAAAGTCGTGCAAGCTGACGATACGAGGCAGTTTAGCCACGCCGCTGACCATATTGCCGATTTGGTGATAATCACCTGTGACCGACATTTTTATCGGGAACTCAATATAGAAATCCCGTTGAATTTCAGGTTCCCAATTTAAGCTATTAATCCGTAATCCTGCGTCAGTGGCCACAAAGGTTAAGTCATCTAGCAGCCCTGGCATCTCATTCTCAGAGGGCAGCATTTTGAGTAGCTCGGCAAATTGCTCCTCCATCACAGCTAACTGTTCACGGTATAATTTAAGGTTGGCGGCAAGCTGATATTTAGTCTTAAAATCCTCTCTCAGCTGCTCTTCCTTTCTTTGCTCCGCGTTATACACATCGATAGCATCCGAAACCACGAGAAAATAACCCGCAGCGAAAACGCAAAGCGCCAATAGCACAGCGAAAAATACTTTGACTTGATTTGGCCAACCGCCGATGTTCTCAAAATCGATATCATTAAACTGACTTAGATCGAGCTTCATTTACTCGCTCCTTTTGCCGTTTTAATAGGCTCATCAGCCATGGCACCTTTAATGCTCACTCTTAAGCTAAAGCGTTGTAATTGTCTTAGCTCATCATCTTGAGACACGATAGATTGCATATTGGGATCGGTTAACCATTCGGATGCCTTCACCTTACGCATCATGTTGGCCACGTTGTTGTTCGATTCACTGCGACCTTCAATCAGTAATAAACTGCCTTTTTTCTCTAGACTAGATAGATATATTCCAGGCGGCACGATACGCACCAGCTCATCTAATACGTGTGTCGGCAAATTACGGGATTGCTGAAGGTTCAAAATGATCTCGGTCCGACGCTCAATATCTTTCTTACGCTCGGTGATCTTTTTAATCTCGGCGATTTGAGCATCGAGTTGTTGAATTTCAGACTGTAAATAAGCATTACGTCCGCGCTGTTCATCGGTCATCATGTCGAGTAAAGACAAGGCTACATAGACTAAAACTGCTGAGCCTAAAAATACCGCCGCTAATATTCCAATATAATCGCGCTTCTGCTTTTCTCTTGCTTCTTCACGCCAAGGAAGCAGGTTTATGTTCGCCATTGACCGTAGCTCCTCAGCGCTAAGCCACAAGCAACCATATATTTGCTAATGCTAGGTTGCAGTATATTTTTAACGGATTCATCCGCGTGCAGACACCCTTGGAAAGGATCGGCAATAATCGTGTGGACGCCTAACTCATTCGTTAATAAGTTAGCCATGCCTTCCAGTTTAGATGTTCCACCGCATAATACGAGATAATCGACTTTATCTTTACCACTCGACGTACAATAAATTTGTAGCGTTCGTTTAATTTGTTGCAGCAATTGCGTTTGGAAGGGAGATAGCACTTCGAACATATAATTACGTGGCAAATCGCCTTCAATTTTAGCTTTCTCAGCTTGTTCGTAGGACATGCCATAAAAAGACAGAATCGACTGCGTAAATAACTCACCGCCAAAGGCTTGCTCACGAATAAAGGTTGTTTCGCCCGACTCCACCACACTGAAGGTCGTCATGTTGGCGCCAATATCGACCATGGCCACCGCCTTCTGCCGAGCGCCTTCGGGTAACTGTCCTAGCACCAACTCAACGGCTCTGCCCAAAGCATAACCTTCCACATCAACAACTTTGGTTTCGAGCTCAACTTCATCGAGCGCATCGACTCTGGCATCAATATTGTCAGTGCGGCACGCGCTAAGCAGCACATCAACCTTAGAAGGATCGGTGCTATTGACATTTAAGGTTTCAAAATCAATGCTAACTTCATCGAGGGAGTATGGGATAAGGTTATCGGCTTCAATCTCAATTTGCGCTTCCATTTCCTCCTCGCTCAGCGAGGCATCCATGTAGATAACCTTAGTCATCACCGCAGAACCTGAGACCGCAACCGCTGCATATTTAACCGACTTTGGCAAAATACGCTTAATCTGTTTGAGACATTCAACAACGGCATCGGCATCACGAATATCATGATCGTTAATAGCCCCCTTTTTTACGGGAACCGCTGCATGACTTAGTATTTTATATCCATCAGCAGTCTTACTCAGCAGAATAGCCTTTACTTCATGGGAACCAATATCAATCCCGACCATTTGCGGAGCCTGACGCTTCCATAAATTTGAAAGCATAGTCCGTTGTCACTTTATTATTTGTATTCAGTAGTAAAAGAGATTAGCACAAAATCAACCCGTTATACGTATTTGTATAGAATGTTTCAAGATTTTACAAACGCTATTTTAGAGACGTCACGTTTTTGCTTCACCCAAACGTGCGCGCCTTATATACTGTCGCACTTAACTGAACATTAGGATCAATTTAGGTGAAGTGGTTAAAACGTATTGTTATAGCTCTATTCAGTCTAGCCCTTTTGGGCGTAGGCGCCATTGTTGCAGCATACTTTTATGTTTTGCCGGATCTGCCGGATGTATCGACACTAAAAAATGTGCAATTACAAACACCTTTGCGCATTTACAGTAGCGATGGCAAGCTCATCTCTCAGTTTGGTGAGAAGCGTCGCATTCCGCTGAAACTCGAAGAAGTGCCTAAACCGCTGCTCCAAGCCTTCCTCGCCACCGAGGATGCTCGCTTTTATGAGCACGGCGGTATCGATCCTGTTGGGGTGATGCGTGCCGCAATAGTCATGCTCACCACGGGTGAAAAGAAACAAGGCGCGAGTACTATCACCATGCAGGTGGCGCGTAACTTCTTCCTGACCCGCGACAAGACCATTATTCGTAAAGTGAAGGAAATTTTTATTTCCTACCACATCGAGCAATTGTTAACTAAAGATGAGATTTTAGAACTCTACGTTAACCGTATTTATTTAGGTCAGAGAGCCTATGGTGTCGGCGCGGCTGCTCAAGTGTATTTTGGTAAAAACGTTCAAGATCTGACGCTTTCCGAAATGAGTATGATTGCGGGACTCCCTAAAGCACCGTCCACCCTAAACCCTATTACCTCCCCTTCACGCGCACTTGCACGCCGCAACGTGGTATTGATGCGAATGAACGAAGTGGGTTACATCAGCAAAGCTGAATACCAAGCAGCAGTGCAAGAGCCGCTCGTCGCCAAATACCATGGCGCTGAAATCGACCTTTACGCCCCTTATATCTCTGAAATGGCTCGAGATTACATGGTGCAAAAATACGGTGAAGAAGAGGCCTACACGAATGGCTATAACGTCTACACCACAATTTCATCAGAGCAGCAACTGCTAGCACAGCAAGCATTACGCAATAACGTCTATGCCTATGATGAGCGCCACGGTTACCGTGGTCCCGCGGCGGTTCTTTGGACCGATGCTAAGCCGGATGATGCACAAATCAAAGCCGAGCTCGCAAAAATTACGCCTGTACAAGAGTTGCAACCTGCTGCGGTATTAAACATCGATGGTCAGCAAGCCAGCGTGTTAACCGCCAAGGGCGAAACCAAAGTCATTAAGTGGGATGGCCTAAAATGGGCGCGTAAATTTATCACCGATAAACGCCAAGGCTCGGTGCCAAAATCGGCTTCAGATATGCTAAAAGTCGGTGAGCGCATTTGGATCCGCGATAACGGTCAATACTTACAATTATCGCAAGTGCCAGAAGTGGCAAGTGCCACTGTTGCACTCGACCCAATAAATGGTGCAATCCGTACCTTAGTGGGTGGCTACAGCTTCAGCCAAAGCCAGTACAACCGCGTGACCCAAGCGAAACGTCAATTAGGTTCGAATATTAAACCTTTCATCTATGCTGCGGCATTAGAGAAAGGCTTTACGCTCGCGACTCTGATTAACAACGCACCGATTAACAAACCCGATATTAGCCAAGGTACTGCGTGGCGCCCTAAAAACTCGCCCGATATTTATGGCGGTCCAACCCGTCTGCGTGTGGGCTTAGCGCAATCAATCAACGTGATGTCAGTTCGTGCCATGCGCCATATTGGTTTAGATGCAGCCATCGCCGAGTTGACTAAGTTTGGCTTTGATCCTAACGACTTACCTCGTAACGAGTCGTTAGCCTTAGGTTCTCCTTCGGTCACCCCGTTGCAAGTGGCAACCGCTTTCAACGTGTTCGCAAACGGTGGCTTCTTGGTTGAACCTTACTATATCGAACGAGTAGAAGACTCCTTCGGTAATGTGATTGAGAAGGCAAATCCGACCTTGGCCTGTAAGCCTAACAACAGCTCTGTGCAGCCTAGCAGCGATCCAATGGGTTTTGGTGAGCCAACCACTCAAACCGATGAGCCTGTCGCCCATTGCTTCGAGCAAACAGGCCGTTATGCTCCGCAAATTATCTCTGAACAAACGGCATTCCTGATCACCGAAGCGCTGAAGAGCGTGATCTGGGGTGGTGGCGATTGGAGTAAAGGCACAGGCTGGCAAGGTACAGCTTGGCGTGCAGCGCAATTAATCAAACGTCATGATATTGCTGGTAAAACGGGTACAACCAACGAATCACGGGATACTTGGTTCAGTGGTTTTGGTCCGACACTGACCAGCACCTTCTGGGTAGGGTTTGATGACCATGGTCGTCAGTTAGGCAGAACCGCATGGAACTCTAATGGTGAGAAGGATCAGATCACGGGTACAGAGGCGGGCGCTAAGACCGCAGGCCCAGGCTGGAACGAGTTCATGAATAACGTGCTGAAGGGCGTACCCGAAACCACAGCGATTCCACCAGAAGGGATTGTCTCTGTGCGAATCGATCTGGCGACCGGCAAGCTGACTCGCAAGACTGACTATACTAGCGCATTTGAATACTTTATCTCGGGCACTGAACCTAAGGAATACATCAGTGAAAGCCAAGATGAAAACAACCTATTCATCGATGCGCCGACAGACGATTTATTCCAATAAAATAAATCACCATAAAAAACGCGACCCTAGAGTCGCGTTTTTTTATTACTCGATTAAAGCATTAAACAACTTTCTTTGCAGCGATGGCTTGCTTCACCTGAGTTAGCGCCGTACCACCGAGGACATCACGTTTTGCCAAACAGGCTTCGATAGTGAGGTTGGGATACACATCCGCCTCGATGATATCGGCAAAGGTTTTAAACTCAGCGAGAGAGAAGGCTTCTAACGGGATCTTCTTAGCGATCGCGGCAACGACAGCCACACCGACCACATGGTGCGCTTCGCGGAATGGCATGCCTTTAGACACCAGATAATCCGCCAATTCGGTCGCGTTGGCATAACCTTGCTGCGCGGCTAACAGCGCATTCGGGCGGTTAACGACTAAGCCAGATAACACTAATGCCGCCATATCCAAGCAGATTGCCCAGCTGTCGACCACATCGAACAAGCCTTCTTTGTCTTCCTGCATGTCTTTATTGTAGGCCAGAGGTAATGCCTTCATCGTGGTGAGAATACCCACTAAACTGCCGTACACACGGCCCGTTTTACCGCGAATAAGCTCCAGCGCATCAGGGTTTTTCTTTTGTGGCATTAACGATGAACCCGAGGTCACTTCATCACTTAATGAGATAAAACCCGCTTCACCCGAGTTGAAGAAAATCAAATCTTCGGCCATACGGCTTAAGTGCATCATGCTGATTGAAGCCGTAGAACATAGCTCAACTACATGGTCGCGGTCCGACACGCTGTCCAAACTGTTTAAGGTTGGCGATGCAAAGTTCAGTGCCGCTGCCAGCACATGTCTATCCATTTGATAGGCTGTGCCCGCCAAGGCGCCCGAACCGAGCGGACAGGTATTGGCGCGCTTTAAGGCATCGGTTAAGCGGCTAAGATCGCGCTCAATCATCTCCACATAGGCTAAGCACCAGTGGCCAAACGTGACTGGTTGAGCACGTTGCAGGTGAGTATACCCCGGCATGACAGCATCGAATTCACGCTCAGCAAGCGCGATAAGTTCGCTGCGTAAGGTTTGCAGGCGAGCCACTAATGCCGCACCTTCGGATTGGCACCAGAGCTTTAAATCGGTAGCGACTTGGTCGTTACGGCTACGGCCCGTATGGAGTTTTTTACCCAGATCACCGACTTTAGCAATCAACGCCGACTCCACGAAGCTGTGAATATCTTCCGCGCCCGATGCGAGAATAATCGCAGGATCGCCCTTCACTTCCACCAGCAACTCGTTCAGTGCTTTCTTCAAGTCGCTGCATTCAGTAGCAGTGATAATGCCGACACTGGCAATTGCATCGGCCCAAGCGATAGAGCCGACAACATCCTGCTCAAACAAACGGTAATCCACAGGCAGTGAATCGTTGAATAATTTAAATAGCGCGCTGGTTTCGCCCTGAAATCTTCCACCCCATAAAGCCATGCTCAATCCCCTCGGTCACTGCTTTGAATACGTTAAAACTTAAGATATAAAAAAGGGCGCTAGGCGCCCTTTGAGTCTGCCTATTACTTAGCGTTGAGCGCGCGAATGCGGCTTGCTAACGAGTACAGACGGATAAAGCCTTCAGCGTGTTTTTGGTCATACACTTGATCTTCACCGAAGGTCGCAAACGCTTCAGAATACAAGCTGTTTGGCGAACGTTTCTTAACGGCAATCGCGTGACCTTTGTAGAGTTTAACCACAACTTCACCGTTAACAGACTCGGCTAATGACTCAGATGCCGCCAGCAGCGACTTACACAGAGGTGTAAACCAACGACCGTCGTACACTAAGTGCGCCATTTGGGCGCCCACTTGCTCGCGCCAAGTACGGCTGGTTTTATCCAGCACTAACTCTTCAATTGCGCGCAGCGCAGCAAACATCACAGTGCCGCCTGGAGTTTCGTAGCAACCACGAGACTTCATGCCCACTAAACGGTTTTCGGTGATATCGATACGACCCACGCCATGTGGTGCAGCGATGGCATTCAACTTCATCAGTGCAGCGTAAGGTGTTAATTCCTCACCGTTTACTTTGGTCACACGGCCATGTTCAACTTCGAGTGACACATATTCTGCTTGATTTGGTGCATCTTCTGGATCGGCAGTCAGCGTCCACACACCTTTGCTTGGCTCGTTCCATGGATCTTCCAACTCGCCACCTTCGTGGGAAATGTGGAATGCGTTAGCATCACGGCTGTAGATCTTAGTCGCAGAAGCCGACGTTTTGATATTACGCTCAGCTAAGTAAGCCAGCAGATCTTCACGGCTCTGCATGGTCCATTCACGCCATGGTGCAATCACTTTTAAATCAGGCGCTAATGCCGCAAAGCAACCTTCGAAACGCACTTGGTCGTTACCCTTACCGGTACAACCGTGGCACAGGGCATCGGCCCCCACTTTACGAGCCACTTCAACCTGCGCCTTAGCGATGATTGGACGCGCCATTGAAGTACCTAACAAGTATGTACCTTCGTAGATAGCACCCGTTGCCATGGTTGGGTAGATGTAGTCTTTAACGAATTCTTCTTTCAGATCGACGATATGACATTCCGATGCGCCAGAAGCTAATGCCTTTTCAGTCAGACCCACTAATTCTTCTTCACCCTGACCTACATCAGCGCAAAAGGCGATGATTTCACAGTTGTCGTAGGTTTCTTTTAACCAAGGAATAATGGCCGAAGTATCTAGACCACCCGAAT
This sequence comes from Shewanella seohaensis, assembly GCF_023283775.1. NCBI lineage: Bacteria > Pseudomonadati > Pseudomonadota > Gammaproteobacteria > Alteromonadales > Shewanellaceae > Shewanella > Shewanella seohaensis. The sequence continues at coordinate 8,389 of NZ_JAKILE010000015.1, read as the reverse complement.
AGGCTAAAACGACTTTTTTCACGCCAGTGTTTTTGTTCTCGATAGACATCTTAAATTCCTATAACTCGTTTCTCACCTTGGAGAAAGTAGGCTGCTAAACAGGGTTAAATTAACTAAATAGGGTTACCAGTACTGCGTTTTGGGCGTGCATCCGATTCTCTGCTTGTTGCAGGATCAAGGAGCCTTCGCCATCCATCACTTCATCGGTCACTTCAACACCGCGGTGAGCGGGTAAGCAGTGCATAAAGAAGTGAGCACCCGCTTTCGCCATCAAGCCCTTATTGACCTGATAAGGTGCAAACTTATCCTTAATTTCCGCTAACGGTGTTGGATCACCCATGGAAATCCAGGTATCAGTATAGATAGCATCGTGACCTTCGATAGCACCAATATCTGAAGTCAGTACAACCTTGCCGCCATATCGGCTGGCAAGTTCTTGTACTTCGGCCACGACGTAGCCATCAGGAAAGTGACCCGCAGGGCAGATCACTGTCATGGTGGCACCGAGAATGGCCGCGCAATACATCAATGAATTCGTCACGTTATTACCGTCACCTACGTACGCTAGCTTAACATCACTGATATTTTCAAAATGCTCGGCCAAGGTTAAGAAATCGGCCAGCGCTTGGCAGGGATGATATAAATCCGAAAGCGCATTTATCACAGGCACAGTGCCAAACTCGGCTAATTGTTCGATGGTCTTGTGGGAGAAAGTTCTCGCCACAATAGCATCGGCCCAACAGGATAGGTTAGAAGCAAAGTCAGCGACCGATTCCCGCTTACCTAAAGCACCATTTTGTTGGTCTAGGTATAAACAGTGGCCGCCGAGCTTGTTAATACCGATATCGAAGCTAACACGAGTACGCAGGGATGGCTTTTCAAATAACATCACCACACTCTTACCGTCCAGCGCATGACGATACTCAGCGGGATTCGCTTTAATCGTCTTGGCTAAGGTAATCAGATCCAGCAACTGTTGCTGGGTTAACTCTTTTATCGATAGTAAATGCTTCATAACCTACTCCGCTTATGGTTGGATTTGTGTGCCCACGGCCTCACCTTTTGCTAATGCGACTAATTGGCTTGCATCACGCCATGAGGCAACTTGAACCGCCTGCCCCATCCACTGCGCCACTTCGAGCGCAGCTTCTACTTTTACTTTCATTCCCTTTTCGATCACGCCTTGCTTCACCAACTCAGCAATCTGTTGGCCTGTCAGCGAAGGGATTAATTGACCTTTACCATCGAGCACGCCAGACACATCCGATAACAGCACCAACTTGCCACCGACCAACTTAGCTAATACCGTCGCCGCTTGGTCAGCGTTCACGTTCAGCATTTGGCCATCGTCCATCATGGCAATCGAGCTACAAATCGGCATCCAACCTTGGGACAGAATAAACTTGAGGTAAGTGGCGTCTTTAGGAGAAACCTCGCCCACTAAGCCTAAACGCTCATCTTTGATCTTGGCCGATACTGTGTTGCCATCGGCTAAGCTCATACCCACACTCACAATCCCAGCCTTTGTCGCTGCACCTTGGAGGATCTTGTTTGATGTTCCGGCCAGTGCACCGGCAATAATCGGCATTTGCTCCGGCGGGGTCACCCGCAGGCCTTCTAACTTGACGGTTTCCATGCCGTTTGCGGCTAATTGCTCATCGACCAAACAGCCGCCGCCATGCACCATCAGCACTTGCTGACCATTAGCGATCATTGCTGCGGCGGTATCCATTAAACGCGCCATCCCCATTTCGCACTGCAGCAGGGCGCCGCCGACTTTAAGAACTAATACTGAGTTGTTGGTAGACATCTTGACGACTCTCTTAAATAATGATGAACGGTTAAAGGTTAAAGTGAATCTTTATGCATTGCAGGGCTTGGCTCGCCGCGCCTTTCATCAAATTGTCGATCGCACTGGCAACCACTAAGTAGCCACTGTTCTCATCAAACTTCCAACCTAAGTGGCAATTCGGAGTCAGCACCACATCATCCACTTTCGGGAACTGGTTCTGTTTCACTGTCACCAGCGGAGCTTGGTCATATACACTGTATGCCGCAGCCACATCGGCAGTGGTAGTGCCTGGTTTTAGCTGTACCGTGATGGTAGCTAAAATGCCGCGCTTGAAGTTGCCTAGGTGCGGCGTGAAGATCACCTCTTGCCCCAGTTGAGTGGCAATCTCGGGTTGATGTCTGTGGCCTAATACGCCGTAGGGTGTGAGGCTCACTTCGCAAAAACTAGTATGCAGTTGCGCCTTACGACCCGCCCCCGTCACACCGCTGACCGCATTGATCACTGGATAGGCTGAGGTCAGTAAATTCTTTAATGGTTTCAATGCTGTTAATGAAGCTGTTGGATAACAACCTGGCACAGCAATCATCTTAGTGGCGGCGACTTCTTTGGCATTCCACTCGGCCAGACCATAGACTGCCTTGGCCAACACCTCGGGATATTCATGCTCAAAACCGTACCACTTAGGGTACTGCGCCACATCGCTGAAACGATAGGCACCGCTCAAGTCAAACACGGCTAAACCTTGGTTATAGAACCACGCCGCTAAATGCAAACTCACCGAATGTTCGGTCGCTAACACCACGGCATCCGCCTCGGCGACGATCTTAGCCTTCGCTTCTTCAGTCAGTGGTGACAGAGCTAAGTCAATGTGGCTATAGACAGGGTACAAATCTGCTAAAGCTCTACCTTTATCTAAACTATTTTCAGAGACATACAGACCTTGAATCGATAATTCAGACTCCGCATGGACTAAAGCTGTTAGTTGTGCACCTGTGTAACCACTGGCACCGATAATGGCGATGTTTTTCATATGTATTTTATAAACCGAATCAAAGAGACTTAAAGAATAGATGAATAGCGTACACGCACCAGCGTATATCTATGATGACAAGACTATCGTCGTAGGAAATCGTAATGGGTCGTTATTTTATTCACTGACGGCTTAACGCTATACATCATGATATTTACTCTACAGTTCACAAGGGGTGACTCATCTCAACTGCTGGCTAGACTACCACAAAGATCTATTTATGCAATATATGTGAATATATATTTTTATTGAATTTTGCATTTTATCTGCGTTCAAGCACGCTTAGCAAATAACACAATACTTCACTAACTGCTTAATAACTCAGTTATCTATGGATGAAAGACTGAAAAATCAGTCCTTTTTATTAACACCGAATACACATACCCGCAAAGCCGCAAATAATGCAGTTCATATTCACTTCCACTAAACATAATAAAATATTGCGTTAGCTCGCATTTATATTGAATATTCTTCAACAATTATCGCGATTAGTTGCATATAAGATAAGCCAGTCGTATAAGTTATAAGTTCTGCTGTTGACCATTGCCCTCAGTGGTGGGTATTGTGCTAGCGGGCTATATACCCAAGCGACCTGAAGACTCTCATCACCTACAGGTTGTTTGGGTATATTGCGGATTTTTATATTTTTCAATTCGGAGTAACTATGGCAGGTAATGTGGCAGACAATGTGACCGACATGTATGCGTCGTTAAGATCGAACGTGAGTATGTTAGGGCAGATCTTGGGCGATACGATGCGCACCCACCTCGGCGATTCTTTCCTCGAGAAGGTTGAGCAAATTCGTAAACTCGCAAAAGATTCCCGCCGTGGCGACGAAGCGGCACGGGAGCAAATGCTAGAACTGCTCACGGCGCTCCCCGATGAAGAATTAGTGCCTTTTGCTAAAGCTTTCAACCAATTCCTCAACTTAGCAAACTTATCCGAACAATTTCATACTATTAGCCGTAACTGCGATGAGCTGGTTTGCGTACCGGATCCGGTCGAACAGTTGCTTGGCCGCATGCTTAATGGCCGTATCGATCAAACCAAGATGTTGGATTGCTTAAAAACGCTGGATATCGACTTAGTCCTCACCGCGCATCCAACGGAAATCTCTCGCCGCACACTGATCCAAAAATATGCAGCGATTGTGGATTGCCTCGCCGAGCAAGAAAACAATCAACTGTCGGACAGAGAGCGCCGCCAAATTAATCTGCGTCTGCGCCAGTTAATCGCCCAAATCTGGCACACTAATGAAATTCGCCGTGAACGCCCAACGCCAGTGGATGAAGCCCGCTGGGGATTGTCGACCATTGAAGAATCCCTATGGCATGCGGTACCCGACTTTTTAAGGCAGCTCAACGATCAAGTACAAGATCGCACCGGCCAGCAATTGCCTATCGATATAGCACCGGTGCGCTTCTCAAGCTGGATGGGTGGCGATCGCGACGGCAACCCTTTTGTGACAGCTAAAGTCACCCAAGAAGTGTTAGATCGTAATCGCCATGCCGCCGCCCGTTTATTCCTCAAGGATATAGTGTTGCTAGTTGGCGAGTTATCGATGGAAGAAGCCAACAGCGAGTTGATGGCGTATACCAACAATAGCTGCGAACCCTATCGTTTTGTACTGCGTTCATTAAGACAAAAACTGCGCGACACCATCGACTACTTAAACGCCCGCATCGAGGGCCATAACCCAGAAGTCGATAAATCGACGCTGATTTGGCAAGAAAGCGATCTGAAAGCGCCGCTAGAGATGCTGTATAAGAGTTTATGTGACTGCGGCATGCGTTTGATTGCTAACGGTTTACTCCTCGACATTCTGCGCCGTCTCGCTTGTTTTGGCATCCATATGTTACGGCTCGACATCCGCCAAGACGCAGGCCGCCACTGCGATGTACTTGCAGAGTTAACCCGCTATCTAGGTATGGGTGACTTTAATCATTGGGATGAAACCGAAAAACAAGCCTTCTTGCTGCGTGAACTCAGTAACCGTCGTCCGCTGATCCCAAGCAACTGGCAACCTTCTGCCGATGTGGCCGAAGTGCTTAACACTTGCCGCTTAATTGCCAAACACCCTGCTAAGGCATTGGGTTCCTACGTGATCTCGATGGCAAGCAAGCCTTCAGATGTATTAACCGTATTATTACTGCTCAAAGAAACCGGCTGTACTCATCCAATGCGCGTTGTGCCGCTTTTTGAAACCTTAAGCGACTTAAATAACGCCGCCGAGTGTATTACCGCACTGCTCGATATCGACTGGTACCGTGGTTACACCAAAGGCATGCAAGAGGTGATGATCGGTTATTCAGACTCGGCCAAAGACGCGGGTGTAATGGCGGCCGCTTGGGCGCAATATCGCGCACAGGAGCAATTAGTCGCCGTCTGTAAACAGGCTGGCGTTAAGCTGACGCTGTTCCATGGTCGTGGTGGTAGTATTGGTCGCGGCGGCGGCCCAGCTCACAAAGCGATTCTGTCGCAACCGCCCGGCTCAGTTGATGGCCGTATTCGCGTCACCGAACAAGGTGAGATGATCCGCTTTAAGTTCGGCCTGCCTAAATTGGCTGTGCAAAGCTTAGCCCTGTACACCTCAGCGGTGTTAGAAGCGACCTTACTTCCGCCGCCCGAGCCTAAGCAGGAATGGCGCAATTGCATGGAGCGAATTGCTGAGGAGTCAGTGAGTGCTTACCGCGGTATTGTCCGTGAAGAGCCTGATTTTGTGCCTTATTTCCGTGCAGCCACTCCTGAGGTTGAACTAGGCAAACTACCATTAGGTAGTCGCCCGGCAAAACGCCGTGTCGATGGCGGTATCGAGAGCTTACGTGCCATTCCTTGGATTTTCGCTTGGTCTCAAAACCGCTTAATGTTGCCAGCATGGCTCGGCGCCGGTGAAGCATTGCAGGCTGCCTGCCAACGTGGCGAAATGGGCTTGCTACAGGATATGGAGCGCGAATGGCCCTTCTTTAGCACGCGGATTTCCATGCTGGAAATGGTGTACGCCAAGGCGGAACCTAACTTGGCGCGCTACTATGAAACCTGCTTAGTTCCGCCCAATCTTCACCACTTAGGCGAAACTTTACGCCAGCGTTTAGATCTCGGTATTAAAGTGGTGCTGGAGCTGACTAAATCGGATACCTTAATGGCGCATACACCCTGGAATCGCGAATCAGTCAAACTGCGCAATCCCTATATCGATCCATTAAACTTCCTGCAGACCGAGTTATTGGCTCGTACTCGCAAGGAAACAACCGAAGCTCCCGCTTCCGAACACGTGCAACTCGCCTTAATGCTGACGATTGCCGGTGTCGCTGCGGGCATGAGAAACACAGGTTAATGAAAAAACTCACGCTTAGCCTTTGCTTAGGATTATCTGTACTGCTTGGCGGCTGCGTCACGCAGTACAGTATCAGCGAGCATGAAATGGAGCAGTATCTCAGCAAAGAGATCCATTTTGAGGTGAAACAAGGTAATCAACTCGTGGGCGCGCAAGTGCGCATTAACGACATCAGTGTCAGACTCGGCGAAAAGCCTGACACTATGAGCGTCAGTGCGGCCACTCAAGTGTCCATCACTAATCCTATTTTTCCGTTGAAGGCGCAGCTTTCAACCACCTTTGAGGCCAAGCCTTGGTATGACAGTGCCACCCACAGCGTCTACCTACGCCAGCTTGAATTGGTGAAAGTAGAATCAACGCCCAAGGATATCGAGAAAGCCATCAGTAGCGCGACGCCACAGGTTATGGGCTACTTAAGGCATTTCCTCGAGAATCAGCCCGTTTATGTGCTCGATACGAAGGACAGTAATCAAGCGCTGATGGCCAAGATGACCGAGAGCATTCAAGTCGTCCCTGGCAAATTAGTCCTTAAATTCACAAAATAGCGGCTCGTGTTGCAAACCATTCGCCATAAAAAATGCTCCCTCGGGAGCATTTTTGTTAATCCAGCTAGACTGACTAAAACCCTTCAGCATCCAAAGAGCTACTTGCTGAAACGCCCTATCGATTGATAATCCACAATCACAGCTTCTGTGAGTAATTCACGTCTTAACATATCGTAGGCCACTGCCGCACTTAAGCTGCGCACTAAATCCCGTGAGCGTCGCGGCAGTTTTATCATTTGGCTGTAGACGCCACTGCGAGTTGCCAAGGCAATTGCAACTGTTCCGACGGGCTTCTCTTCGGTTCCGCCATCCGGTCCCGCTATTCCACTGGTCGCTAAGGCAAAATCACTGTCTAAAATAGCACGCGCGCCCTTAGCCATTTCTTCGACCGTGGGAATAGACACTGCGCCGTGATCGTCTAACGTCGCCGGATTAACCCCTAACACTCGCACCTTAGACTCGTTACTGTAAGTCACCAGACCGTGTTGTAAATAGGAAGAACTACCCGGGAAATCCACTAACTGACTAGTAATCATCCCGCCCGTGCATGACTCGGCAACACTCAAGGTCAAGCCAGAATTCAGTAACTTAGCATGGATTTCCTCGGCAAGCGTCGCTTTATCTTCGGCGACAACCGCAGTTCCCAGCACCATTTTGATGTGCCCAGTCACCCTTGGCAGCAAAGCAATCGCCTTCTCACCGCGGGCAAAGATCTTAATCTCAATATGTGGCATTGAGGAGCGATAACCAATGGTAATCCCCTCAGGCAACTCCAATGGCTCAATTTTGTCGGCAAGGGAAGACTCGCCATGACCTATGGTCAGCAACTTCTTCAGCGACACCTTAGCATCGAGGTCAAACTCTTCACGGATAAAAGGAATAAATTGCTCCTTCACCATATGCTTGAGTTCAAATGGCACACCTGGGGTGAAGAATAACCAGGCTCGATTCAACTTCACTCTAAATCCACAAGCCGTACCGACGGGGTTATCCACCATCACCGCAGACTCGGGCAGCATCGCCTGCTTCAAATTACTGACTGGCATCTCACGGTTATTACGCGTAAACCAATCTTCTAGATGCTGACGCCACTCGCGATTCTCAACCAGAGACTCTCCCTTGGCCTTAGCCATTGCTTCGGCAGACATATCATCACTGGTCGGCCCCAAGCCGCCATTCACTAAGATGACATCGGCATGCAAGCTACGCTCTTGGAAAACCGCAATTAAATCCTCGAGGCGATCCCCCACAGTCACTCGTCGTTGGATCTCAATGCCATGCTCCATCATAGTGCTAGCAAACCAGGCCGCGTTAGTATCAACAATCTGACCCGACAGCACCTCTTCCCCAGTGCAAATCATCTCTAACTTCATCATAGATCCTTAGCTACCCCAATAAATTACTGCATAAGGTAAGTAACCTCTGAAGTAATAGCAAGAGTTGCCATCGACAGGTATGGCTCAGTAACGTGAAGAAAATAAGGCTACAAGTCGCTATTTAGCGCACATCAGGGGTCTGTGAGTGAAAGAGGCTGAAAATTGGAATAAATGATTTCAAAATCACAATTTAAAAATGGTAAACACGAAAAACAAAAAAGCCAGCTTATTCAGCTGGCTTCATTGTTTAATTAGGCGCTTGGCGATGACCTACTCTCACATGGGGAGACCCCACACTACCATCGGCGCGAT